>CAZTFS010000013.1:0-28607 GCA_964613045.1 uncultured Eubacteriales bacterium | reverse complement strand
CTCTGTTATTAATTACTGTTTGGAAAATAATTCAGAAATGCTTACACTTGAAGTTCGAGAATCAAACATTC
The DNA here is from genome assembly GCA_964613045.1 of uncultured Eubacteriales bacterium. Taxonomy (GTDB): domain Bacteria; phylum Bacillota; class Clostridia; order Oscillospirales; family Acutalibacteraceae; genus UBA1081. Next base: position 28,536 of record CAZTFS010000013.1, on the reverse strand, counting down.
CGGCAATAAATCTCTATAACAGTGTCGGTTTTGTAAATCTCGGCAGGAGAAAAGACTTTTATTCAAAGCCAACGGAAGATGCATATATAATGACTAAATATTTTAACGGTGATACAAATGAAAATACTTGCAATTGAATCCTCATGTGATGAAACTGCTGCTGCAGTTATTGAAGACGGCAGAATTGTACATTCCAATGTGATTTCGTCACAAGTAGAAGAACATAAGATATATGGCGGTGTAGTGCCTGAGATCGCTTCAAGAAGACATGCTGAAAATATATCGGCTGTTGTTGAAAAAGCATTGAAGGATGCGGAATGTATATATGATGATATAGATGCCATCGGCGTAACTTATGCACCGGGTCTCATCGGTGCTCTGCTTGTAGGTGTGAATTTTGCAAAAGGTTTGGCTTTTGCAACAGGAAAACCGCTCATTCCTGTTCATCATTTAAGGTCTCATATCGCTGCTAATTACATAACTGACAGCTCACTTGAGCCACCGTTTCTGGCACTTGTTGTTTCCGGCGGACACAGTCACATTATCAATGTCAGGAGCTATACTGATTTTGAGATCATAGGAAGAACCCGTGATGATGCGGCAGGAGAGTGTCTTGATAAAGCAGCAAGAGCAATGGGAATACCGTATCCCGGCGGTGCAAATCTTGATAAAATTGCTAAAAACGGTAAAGTTGATGCATATAAATTTCCGCACCCGAGAGTTGAAGGCTCACCGCTTGATTTCAGCTTCTCAGGTCTGAAGACCTCCGTCATAAATATAATTCATAATGCTCAGCAAAAAGGTGAAAATATAATTGTAGAAGATCTCGGTGCATCATATATACACGCAGTTGTAAAATGTCTTACCGATAATCTTATGGAAGCCGCAAGAATTACAGGATACAAAAAAATCGTTGTCGCAGGCGGTGTTTCAGCTAACTCCGTGTTAAGAAAAAATCTTAATGATCTTTGCACAAAGAAGGCTCTTAAGCTTTATATGCCTGAATTATCGCTTTGCGGAGATAATGCTGTTATGGTCGGTTCTCAGGCTTATTATGAATACAAAGCCGGGTATATTGCAAAGGAAAATCTCAATGCCGTAGCATCATTGGGTATTGACAAAAACATCGAAATGTGATATATTAATTTTGATTATGATAATTTTTTAACACTTAAATAATTATCAATAAAACATGTTTTTTATCTAAAAAAACAATTAGTAAAATTATCCAAAAAGGAGAGAGATTTAATTGGAACTTACAACAAACAAGTCCATTCTTGCATGGATCAATGAAAAAGTTGATCTTGTAAAACCCGATAAGATCGTTTGGATCGACGGTTCTGAAGCACAGCTTGATGAACTTCGTGCCGAAGCAGTAGCTACAGGTGAAATGCTCAAGCTTAATGAAGAGCTTCTTCCCGAATGCTACCTTCACAGAACTAAAGCTAATGACGTTGCCCGTGTTGAGGACAGAACACTTATCTGTACTCCCACAGAAGAAGAAGCAGGTCCTACAAACCACTGGATGGAACCTTCCAAATGTTATGAAATGCTTTATGATATTGCAAAAGACAGCTATAAGGGCAGAACAATGTATGTTATCCCTTATTCAATGGGTCCTGTCGGTTCACCCTTCTCAAAGGCAGGTATTGAGCTTACTGACTCTATTTATGTTGTTCTCAACATGGCTATAATGACAAGAGTAGGCAAGAATGTTCTTGATGTACTCGGTGACAGCAATGATTGGGTCAGAGGTCTTCATTGTAAGTGTGATGTTGACGCTGAAAAACGTTGGATCTGTCAGTTCCCTCAGGATAACACCATCATTTCAGTTAACTCTGCTTACGGCGGAAACGTTCTTCTCGGCAAGAAGTGTTTTGCTCTTCGTATTGCTTCTTATCAGGGTTGGAAAGAAGGCTGGCAGGCTGAACACATGCTTATCCTCGGTGTTGAGAATCCTCAGGGCGAAGTTAAGTATATCTGTGCTGCTTTCCCCTCAGCTTGCGGTAAGACAAACCTTGCAATGCTTATTCCTCCCGAAGGATATCAGAAGGCAGGCTACAAAGTTTGGTGTGTAGGTGATGACATCTCCTGGATTCGTAAAGGCAATGATGGCAGACTTTATGCAATCAACCCTGAAAACGGTTTCTTTGGCGTTGCTCCCGGAACAAATATGAAGTCTAACCCCAATGCACTTCTTTCAACAAAGAAAGGCACTATATTCACAAACGTAGCTCTTAATCTTGATAATAATACAGTTTGGTGGGAAGGTCTTGATAAGAATCCTCCCGAAAACGCAATTGATTGGCTCGGCAATCCCTGGAACGGTAAAGAATCAGAGGCTAAGGGTGCTCATCCTAACTCAAGATTCACTGCTCCTACTGCTAACTGTCCTTGTCTCAGCAGTGAGTTTGAGAATCCTGCAGGTGTTCCCATTTCTGCATTCGTATTCGGCGGCAGACGTGCTAAGCTTGCTCCTCTTGTTTACCAGTCAAAGAGCTGGAATAACGGTGTATTTGTAGGTTCTATCATGGCATCAGAAACAACTGCTGCAGCCGCAGGTGCTGTTGGTGTTGTTCGTCGTGATCCTATGGCTATGCTTCCTTTCTGTGGCTATAACATGGCTGATTATTGGCAGCACTGGATAGATATCGGTGCTACTCTTGATGAGGATAAGGCTCCCAAGTTCTTCAATGTCAACTGGTTCCGTAAAGATGATGAAGGCAATTTCCTGTGGCCCGGTTTCGGTGACAATCTTCGTGTTCTTGATTGGATCCTCAACAGATGTGACGGTAAGGTTGACGCAAAAGAGACAGCAATCGGTTATGTTCCTTATGCAGATGATATTAACCTTGAAGGCATCGAAGATGAAGTAAGCAAAGAAACCCTTCAGTCTATTCTCGAAGTAGACAAATCTCTTTGGGCTGATGAGACAGTAGGAATTGAAGAGTTCTATGGTAAATTCGGTGATAAACTCCCCGAAACACTTAAGAATGAACTTGAAACTCTCAAAGCTAATCTTAAATAATTAAAGATCATTTTCAGCATCGGAGAAAATCCGGTGCTGTTTTTGTATATTTGGTTTTTAAATTCCAATACTAATAACACTAATAAACAAAGAGGTGTTACAGATGCAGAATATCACATCAAAGGAACTGTCAGCAATTGAAGACCAGCTTAACTATGAACAGCTTCTTATCAAAAAGTATAAAAATTATGCAAATATGTGTCAGGATGCTCAGCTTAAAACAACATGTGAGCAGCTTGCCGCACAGCATAAAACACATTTTGATACTATTATGAATTATTTAAGTAATTAAGGAGTTGTAAAAATGAATCAGAATCCCATGACAGACAAAGAAATAATGGACGATATACTTTCATCACAGAAAATGATTACCGACACATACAATACATTTACAAATGAATGTGTTAATCAGAATCTCAGAACGGACTTTCTCAATATTCTCCGTGAAGAGCATAATATCCAGCAGAGTGTATTCGATCAGATGAAAACAAGAGGTTGGTACAGTCCTGCATCGGCTGAACAGCAAAAAATATCAGCGGCTTACACCAAGTTCAGCAATATTCAACAGACACTTTAAAGAAAATCTCCTCTGATACTTGTCAGGGGAGATTTTTTATGATATTCTCTTATTTGGAGATGATCATATATGCGATTTAAAGCTGACCACGATTTTCACATTCATTCAACAATATCACCATGCTGTCATGATCCTGAACAGACACCTGAAGCTATTCTTAAGTATGCGGAGAAAAATAATTTCAGAAAAATTTGTTTAACCAATCATTTGTGGGACGAATCAGTAAAAAGTGTGGCTGATTGGCACGATAAACAGACATTCAGGTCAGTAACTTCTGTTTTACCATTGCCTCAAAGTGATAAAGCAAAATTCTGTTTTGGTGCTGAAACCGATATGGATTATAAGTTTAATTTGGGAATAAGCAAAGACCGATTTGAATCCTTTGATTTTGTTGCAATTCCCACAACACATTTACATTTAGCGGGTTATACTGTTCAAGAAAAGCTAAGAACACCTCAGGAAGCTGCAGAAATATGGAAAACACGACTGGTTGAACTGCTTAAGAAAGATATACCGTGGCATAAAACCGGTATAGCACATCTTACATGCGGACATATTTTCAGAGACAGAACACCGGAAGTAATAAAACTGATTGACGATGATGATCTGTATTCTGTTTTTTCAGATTGTGCAAACAAGGGAGTCGGCATTGAGCTTAATATGAAAACACTTGCAATGAGTGAAGAAGAAAAAGATATATTACTCAGACCGTATTTTATAGCAAAGGACTGCGGCTGTAAATTTTATTTAGGCAGTGATGCACACAAAGTCAGTGCCTTGGAAAGTGCTAAGGATAATTTTGAAAATATTATAACATTGCTTGATCTCAGCGAATCTGATAAATTTGATTTCTGAACAAGAAAACGGTTTTCGCCGTTACATCGATGACCTTTTTTGATCAGACCATCGCTTCCCGAAAAAAAATACCTCGATTGAGGTATTTTTTTTCATTTTATATCACTATAATTAATGAAATTAAAAAAAACGGTTTTTAATCCTTACTTATTTTATTATTCCTCCGCCTAAAACAATATTGCCGTCATAAATTACTGCTGATTGACCTTTTGTCGGAGCTCTCTGCGGCTCATCAAACTTAACTATAACGCTGTTTCCGTCACGATAAATTGTAGCCGGATGTTCTTTATGACTGTATCTGATTTTTGCACTGATTCTTGTTGGTTCAATAAAATCTGAAGCACCGACAAAATTGAAATCTTCAAGAATAACAGTTTTTTCAAACAATTCTTCATCAGTTGACAATACTACAGTATTGTTAGTATGATTTTTTGATTTAACATACATGCGTTGACCGAGGGCAATTTCAAGCCCTCTGCGTTGACCGACTGTATAATTTATGATACCTTTGTGCTGTCCGAGAACATTATTATGAGTGTCGATAAATTTGCCGTAAGGATATTTTTTACCTGTGTATTTATGAATAAAAGCCGAATAATCACCGTCCGGTATGAAGCAAATATCTTGGCTGTCACTTTTACGTGCATTTAAAAATCTGTTTTCTTCAGCAATTTTTCTTGCCTCTTCTTTTGTTATTGATGAAAGCGGAAATACGGTTTTTTTGATCTGCTCTTGTGTAAGAGAATAAAGTACGTAGCTCTGATCCTTTGTAAGATCATCAGCTTTTTCTATATAATATCTGCCGTTTTCCTTGTTATATCCGGTTTTTGCATAGTGACCTGTTGCAATAATATCACAGTCGTATTCCTCCGCCAGATCATAAAGCAACTTGAATTTTACATGTCTGTTGCACTGTATACATGGATTTGGAGTTCCGCCGTGCTCATAAGTTTTTATGAAATTATTGATGACATGTATCCTGAACAGTTCAGCTGCATCGACTGCAATAAAAGGTATACCAACTTTATCACATACAGCTTTTGCATCATTTACATCATTATCAGCAGTTTCGGGTGCAAAACCAAACAACGGATCATGCTTATTAAACATTGTAAATGTTACTCCGATACAATCGAAGCCTTTTTGTTTCAGAATATAAGCAGTGACAGAGCTGTCAACTCCGCCACTCATTGCTATCAATGCTTTTGCCATAATATCAACCTAATTCGATCATTTTATTAATACAATTTACCGCTTTTTGTATTGTATCATCGCTGAGAATAATTTCTTCGCCGCCGTTGCCGATAACAGTGTTGTAAACGTCCATAATTGTTGTAAGCTTCATATCATTGCAGATCAGAGCCTTTGACATGGCATAAAACTTTTTATCAGGACACATTATCTGAAGGTGCTGTACAATACTGTTTTCTGTTCCTATAATAAATTCCTTTGCATCACTGTTTTTTGCGAAATTCATGATGTCAGCAGTCGAACCTGCAAAATCTGCAAGAGCAGTAACTTCTTTTTTGCATTCGGGATGAATAAGAAGAAGTGCATCGGGATGCATTCTTTTGGCTGATTCTGCTTCTTCTTTAGTGATTGCCGCATGAACAGGGCAGCCGCCGTTAAGCAATTTTATGTTTTTTTCGGGACATTGTTCAGCCACATAAGAACCTAAGTTGCAATCGGGAATAAAAAGAATATCTTTTTCAGGTATTTTTTTTACTATTTTCACCGCAGATGAGGAGGTAACACATACATCGCACACAGTCTTCAGTTCAGTTGTTGTATTTATGTAAGCAACAACTGCATGGTCCTTATATTCATTTTCACGCAAATGCTGAATATATTCTTTTGAAAACTGTTCTGCCATAGGACAGCCGGCATCGGGATTTGCAAGATAAACAGTTTTGTCGGGAGAGAGAAGCTTAGCTGTTTCTGCCATAAATCGCACGCCGCACATAATAAGTGTTTTATTGGGCACTTTTGAAGCCTTAACACTTAAAGCGTAGGAATCACCTGAAAAATCAGCAATTTCAAGTATATCCTCACTTTGATAGCTGTGTGCAAGAATACAAATATCCTTTTCCTTCTTTAATTTACATATCTCGTTCTGTATATCTCTAAGCATAATTGAAATCCTTTCAGTTTATTATAATTATTATATATCCGCAAATCCTAACTGTCAACAGTTTTCGGGTAGTCCTCAAGACTTCTGAATTCGTAACCCATATCTCTTACCGCATCTATAATATCACCCAAAGCCTGTGCATTATCAGACGAAACAGCGTGAAGAAGAATAACAGCACCGGGGTGGATTCTCGCAGTAACAGTGTTAAGAGCATATTGTGCACCTTTTTGATTTGATGTGTCCCAATCTGCATATGCTAAGGACCAGAAAACACTTGTATAACCAAGAGAACCCACCAAATCAAGTGCAGAATCAGAATATTCACCCTTCGGGAAACGGAAATAAGGTGCCGAATAGCCAAAATTAGTTCTGATATAGTCATCAAAATCTTTTATTTCCTGCATCATTTCGGTTCTAGACAGTTCATCCATTGACGGGTGAGTATTTGTGTGATTTCCTACAATATGTCCATCATTTATCATTCGGGCAATTGATTCGGGATCGGATTTCATTTCATCGACCGTGCAGAAAAATGCGGCTACGACATTTTTTTCTTTAAGAGTGTCAAGTATCATTCCAGTATAGCCATTGTCATATCCTACATCAAAAGTAAGATAAACAACTTTTTCCTGTGTTTTCATATCAAGTGTCAGTGCATTAAAATTGCTTTCATCAAAGTGTTTCTGACTGTTGACTGATATTTCGTTGGCAGTTTCATTTGATGCAACACCGAAGCTGTGACTTGTTTTTTTCGTAGAAAGCCCGTTTGTATTGTCAGGATCGTATACAGTGAAATCTGCAAGGGGCAAGGGCTCGAGACCCGTGAGCGTTTTGTCTGTACCTGTTTTATCGCCGTATTCAATAACAGATGCTGTATTATATGAGGCTTCTGTATCGCTTGGCGGTTCTGTTGTATCTGACTCTGTTGTTCTGATGTCATCCTCACCTGACGGAGTTAATGAAACGTCAGTGTTTTTGTCTGAACATGAGCAGAATGTCAATATAATGCTCAATACTGTAATAACACTCAAAATCTTTTTCATTTTTATCACCTTGAATATAATATAACATATTTTTTTTGAAAATTAAATACTAAACTATAAAATTATGTACGGCGTTCAGACGCCGTTTTTTTACATCATAGACTGTACTGAATCCATAATACCGGTAATTGTTTTGACTGCTTTGTCAGCAGTTTTTTTAAGCTGTTTTTTAGATGACTTGTTGCCACCCATAGCTGAACCGATCATCGCTGCTGCACCGCCGACTGCCATGATAGCACCGATTGTTCTTGTTGCTGTTGCCGCTTTTTTATTCATTTGCTTCACCCTTTCAATTTTTATTACACATTTATAATATCCCCAATATTTAAAAATATCCTCATTTGTGTTGCAAAAGATTAAAAAAAGTGTTATCATACTTTTATTAAAATTAAGGAGATTGTTTTTGTTGAGAAAAATATATGATAAAATATTCAGTATAAAATTCTTTAAAATGTTCCTGAAAGTACCTGTAATATCAAAGTTATTAACCTACGAAATGCTTTCGTATCTGTTTTTCGGTGTTATGACTACAGTAGTCAATTTAGGTGTATTTTACTGTTCCGATAAGCTGTTGGGAAATGGTTCGCTCTCAGATTTTTCCCTATTCGGACATTTGTTTAAAGTTACCTATGAAGATGTATCAACAATCATTGCATGGATATTTGCGGTTCTGTTTGCGTATATAACCAACAAGCTCTGGGTATTTGAAAGTAAGAGCCGAAAGTTTAATATTATTATAAGAGAACTCATTTCATTTTTTAGTGCAAGAATAATATCTTTTATTGTATTTGAATCATTTGGATTTATGTTTATAAGAAACATTCTTATAAATACTGGATTGTTCACATCAGAAAATGCTCCGAAATGGATTGCCAAAATATTCATTTCCGTTTTTGTTGTTATTTTCAATTATATTATGAGTAAGCTTTTGATTTTCAGAAAGAAGAAAGAGGTAAAGGAAGATGAATCTTAAAGAAATAGACGGTAACGGCACTGTAGAAGGTTTTGTTCTTGTAAAAAGCTGTGACAAGAAGACGGCTAAAAACGGTTCAGTCTTTCTTGACATGTGGCTTGCTGATAAATCAGGTGAAATCAATGCAAAAATGTGGGACTGGCGTGAAGGTGCATTTTTGCCTGAAGCAAATACTGTTATTAAAGTAAGAGGCGTTCAGTCAGCTTACAACGGAACACCGCAGCTTCGTGTTGACCGTGCTCGTGCTTTATGGGATAATGATAATGTCAATATGGCTGACATTATTCCGTCAGCAGACTATGAAGGAAAATACATGATGCAGACCATCCGAAGTAAGATTGACGGGTTTAATAATGTTCAGCTAAAATCACTTGTTAATGCTGTTCTTGATGAATACGGAGATAAAATGCTTGATTGTCCTGCAGCGTTTAAGCTCCATCATGCTATTCGTGGCGGACTGCTTATGCACACACTGTCAATTGTAAAAATGTGCGAATGTGTTGCTTCAATTTATCCCACAGTTGATCGTGAGCTTCTTATCTCAGGTGCAGTGCTTCATGATGTGTGTAAAACTGATGAATTCAATATCTCAGCATCAGGTCTTGTCGAAGGTTACACTGCAGAGGGAACGCTTATAGGACACCTTGTAATGGGTGCAATGGCAATTGACAGAATTGCAAGGGTAAATAATATTGATAAAGATACGGCAATGTTGCTTGAACATATGCTTATTTCGCATCATGGTGAGCCGGAGTTCGGAGCAGCAACCAGACCGTTATTTCTTGAAGCTGAAATTCTTTCTGAACTTGACTCTCTTGATGCAAATATTTATGAAATAGAGAATTGTCTTACAGATGTAGCTCCGAGAGAATTCAGTAATCGTCAATGGGCATTGCATGACAGAAAATTCTATAACCACGGCAGAAAAGTACCCGAGACAAAAGTTAATCTTGATTGACAGGGAGGATGATTTCTATGGCACAGAGAAACCATGAGGTTACGAAGGTTCAGCCTTTACTTGATAAATTCGGCAGACTTACAGAGCCGGGCTGGTCAAGAAAAATGTATCAGATTTATGATCGCAAGGCTGTAAAAGCTTCTAATTTCAGAATCAAGGAATGGGATTATTATCTTGTAATGGGTGATGATTTCGGTCTGGCTTTCACTGTTTCCGACGACGGATATATTGGTTTGCAGTCTGTAAGTCTTCTTGATTTTGCCGATCCTGATGTTCCGTGGGAGCATACCGAAACGATTCTTACTCCTTTTCCCATGGGTAATATGAATATGCCGTCAAACAGTGCAAAAGGCAATGTTTCATATCATGACGACCGACTTAATATTGATTTTTATAAAGTTTCCGGTAAACGCACAATAGCATGTAATTTTAAAAATTTCTATAACGGTAAGCCGTTTGCCTGCAACATAACTCTTCTTGAGCCCGAGATGGATACGATGGTAATTGCAACTCCATGGTCCGAAGACAAAAATGCTTTTTATTACAATCAGAAAATAAATTGCATGAAAGCTTCCGGGTCTGCGTTTTTTAACGGAAAAGAATATAAGCTTGATCCGAAAAAGAATTTCGGCACTCTTGACTGGGGCAGAGGAGTCTGGACTTATGATAACACCTGGTATTGGAGTTCGGGTAACGGCATTATAAATGGTAAATCATTTGGTTTTAACCTCGGATACGGCTTCGGAAATACAGCTGCTGCCAGTGAGAATATCATTTTCTATGACGGCGTCGGACACAAGCTTGATGATATTCAGTTTAATATTCCTGAAAACGCAGACGGAACTAAAAATTACATGGATAAATGGACTTTTACTTCGTCAGACGGAAGATTTGAGGCTGAATTTGTGCCGATACTTGATCGTGCGGCAAAAATTGATGTCAAATTTATCATAACAGATCAGCATCAGGTTTTTGGAAAAATGACAGGTAAAGCTGTTCTTGATAACGGAAAAGAAATACAATTTAAGGATCTTCTTTGCTTTGCAGAGGATGTCCGCAATAAATATTGAGGGGTAAAAATGGACTGGACTGAAATTAAAGTAACTGTTCCTGTTGAAAGAATTGATGAAGCAGGAGCTATTGTATCAATGACTGTACCTTACGGCATATATATCGAGGATTATTCTGATATGGAGGATGCAGTTCTTGAAATTGCACATATTGATCTCATTGATGAAGAACTTCTCGCACGTGACCGATCAAAAGGAATAGTGCATGTTTATATTTCTCCCGAAGAGAATCCTGCAGAAGCAATTTCTTTTATAAAAGAGAGGCTCGAAAGTGAAAATATTCCTTTTACGGTCGATTCTTCTGAATGTAAAAATGCAGATTGGGAGAACAACTGGAAAAAGTATTTCAAACCTATGCCTGTCGGTGAAAAACTGCTTATTCAGCCTATATGGAAAGATAGGGTAGATGCAGGAGACAGAGTGGTTCTTAATCTTGAACCCGGACTTGCATTTGGTTCGGGAACTCATGAGACGACAAGACTTTGTCTTTCCGCTATTGAAAAACATATAACCAAGGGTTGCAAAATGCTTGATATCGGCTGCGGAAGCGGCATACTATCTATTGCATCGCTTCTTCTCGGTGCAGATGAAGCTGTAGGAGTTGATATAGATAAGCTTGCTGTAAAAACTGCTATGGAAAATGCCCACAGAAATGGTTTTGATGAATCAAGCTATACTGTTCTTTGCGGAAATCTCACTGATAGGGTCAGCGGAAAGTTTGATGTTATTGCTGCAAATATTGTAGCAGACGCAATCATTATGCTTTCCAAAGGTGTCGATGAATTTATGAATGACAACAGTGTATATATTGTTTCAGGTATTATTGATATACGTGAACAGGAAGTTGCAGATGCACTTGATTCATACGGCTTCAGAATTACTGAGCGACATGAGGATGGCGGTTGGCTTTGCTTTGAATGTATGAAAAAATAAAATTTCAATTATATTTTTCACAACGTCTGAAATTATATTCAGATGTTGTTTTTTTCATAATCAGAAATTTAAAATATTCCGATAATAAAAACGAAATGACAAGGAACATTATTTGTGTGCGTTAAATTTGTCGGAGGTGTATTATGAAAAAATTTATAAAAAAAGCAGATATTATACTTTCTGTACTGTGCCTGGCAGTATTTACACTCATTGCAGCAGGAAAGTATATTTTGCCTGAAAGCGTAGTATTTTATGACGGAAAAAATGAAACAGATATTTATGCGGTCTTTCATGTTAAAGAGTCAAAAGATTCCGTTGTTACTGTTTCAGCAACAAATAATGAATGCTGTTCTGCTGATGTCAGTATTTTGGGTGTTATTCCTGCAGGGCGGATAAATGCAGAAAAAACTGAAAGAAAGTATGTTAATGTTGGCGGTGATATTATAGGTATCAGACTTTATACGGATGGATTGTTGGTTGTGGGTGTTGATGATGTTGTTACTGCTGACGGAAATATCAATCCGGGAGAGTTATGCGGCATAAAAACAGGTGATATTATACTCGAAATTAATGATGAAATCGTTTGCTCTGTCTCTGACTTCAGCAGTAAAATTATATCTTCAGACGGTAACAGTGTCAGTATAACTGTTCTGCGAAACAATGAAAAATTATACTATTCATTAACTCCTGTCTATTCTGAAGCTGAAGAAAAATACAGATGCGGTCTGTGGCTACGTGATTCAACAGCAGGTATAGGTACTCTTACATTTGCAGATCCTCAGACAGGAATGTTTGCTTCTCTCGGTCATGCCATTTGTGACAGTGAAACGCAGGCAGTATTACCTGTCGGCGAGGGCGACATTCTGACTGCTGCTATTTCCGGTGTGACACCCGGTGAAAAAGGTTCAACAGGACAGATCAAGGGTAATTTCAGTGATAAAATACTCGGTAAACTTGCAGATAATAATGAATTCGGTGTATATGGATCATATACGGATAATGATATTTTATACGGTGATTTACTCCCCGTTGCATCACAGACTGAAATAAAAGTCGGTGATGCAGAGATAATTTGCAATATAGACGGTCAGGGAACAGCGAATTATGATATTGAAATTGAAAAAATAACCTATTCAAGTACGAAAGCATCAAGATCGATGGTAATTAAAGTTACAGATGGTGATTTGTTGTCGATCAGCGGCGGTATTGTTCAAGGTATGTCAGGAAGTCCGATAATACAAAACGGTATGTTAGTCGGTGCTGTTACCCATGTGTTTCTGAATGACCCTACAAGAGGATATGCAATTTTTGCGGAAACAATGGTAAGTGAAGCTGAACGCATCTGCAACGCATCATAAAACAGATCCCGAGGAAAAACTCGGGATTGATCTTTATAAGCAATATTATTTATTTTTTTTGTTAATATTGACTTAATAAAAAAAGTATAATATAAACTATATTTGTCTGTAAAACTTTCTCAATAAAATGGTTATAATTCTCATGGGATTTTCCGTAATTTGTGATTATGTGATTGACAATTGTATGTAAAACTGCTAAAATTATTTTATAATTGACTTGGAGGTTAATTTAATGAAAAAAGTTATTTCGGTATTGCTTGCCGTAATTATGGTGATTGGTATGAGTGTTTGTGCATTTGCAGAAACTTCCTATGAGCAGCCTTTTGCTGCTGGCACAATGGGTTCTGATACATACCGTATTCCTGCTATCCTTACTCTTAATGACGGTTCGGTTATCGCTGCTGCTGATATGCGTTACGGTCACGGTCAGGATTCCCCGGGAAATATTGATACCCTTGTTGCAATTTCAGAGGACGGTTACACTGATTGGAATTATTCCGTTGTAAATCATTTCGATGATTATGCTGACGGTGTCAATGATAAGGGAAGTGCATCTTTTATTGATTCTGCACTTGTGCAGTCTGATGCAACAGACAGAATCTTTATTGTAACCGATGCATGGACTTCCTACGGCGGATATCCTACAGCAAAGAAGGGCACCGGCTTTACAACTATTGATGGTGTAAAGTATATGCTTCTTACTACAGGTTCTGTAAATGATGATCTGAATACATTTGAGTATTATATCGGTAAGATGGTTGACGGTTTTGCACCTGTTCTTAAGCTCAGTGATAATTCTGAAACAGGATATGCTGTTGATGCCGAATACAACCTTTATAAAAACGGTGAAGCTGTTTATATGTCACAGGTAGGCTCTGATGCGCAGGTTCAGCAAAATGTTTTCTTTGATGCTGCAGATTTTTGTGCATACAATACTTGCTATCTTTGGATGAGATATTCTGATGATAACGGTAAAACATGGAGTGCTCCCGTAAATCTTTCAGCTCAGGTTAAGGTTGACGGAGAATCTTTCCTCGGTATCGCTCCCGGACAGGGATTTGTCACCGAATATAACGGTAAAGAACGTATCATATTCTGCGTATACGATAATAACGGTGCAGCTGAGAATGTCAGTACGATCTATTCTGATGATAACGGTGCTACATGGCAGAGAGGTGCTGAAACTTCATGCAGACTTGCAACAGGTAAAACAAGTGAAGCTCAGATCGTTTCTCTTCCCGATGGTACACTCCGTATGTACGCAAGAAATGCATTTTCTTATGTAACTTATGCAGACAGTACCGATGGTGGCGTTACATGGTCAAAATTCAAGTCTGACCTTAATCTTCCTTCAAACGGCAACTGCATGGTCTCATTTATCAATTATTCAAAGAAGATAAACGGTAAAAATGTTATTCTTGCATCATATTCATCTGATCAGAATGAGCGTGCAGACGGCGTTGTAAGAGTCGGTCTTATTAACAGTGACAATTCTGTTGATTGGATATCAACATATAATGTTAACAACGGATTCTTTGCATATTCTTGTCTTACAGAGCTTTCGGACGGTAATATAGGTTATCTTTATGAAGATGGCGAAGCAAAAATTTCTTATGCTGTACTTACTGTTTCTGAAGACGGAACCGTGTCTGAGATCAACGGTAATAATATTTCTTACGAAGATGATACAAGCTTCTGGCATAAGATCCTTAATTATTTAAGAGATATTCTTGTTAAGCTTCTCTCACGCTTAAATCTTGTTTAATTTAGGGCGGCTGAAACATGCCGCCTTTTATTTTTTTAGTATGAAAGTTAAAATTTTTTATAATGATTCAGTGATTGAAAAGAAATATGATTCACCTGTATTATTGACTGATATTATCCGCAAAAATGCTCCCGAGTTCATTTTCCCCTGCTCCGGTGCAGGTAAATGCGGTAAATGTATTGTTGAGTGCTACGGTGAGCTTTCCGAACCGTCTGATCGTGAAAAAGAACTGTTGAACGATAAAATTCATTGCGGATACAGACTGGCTTGTATGACAAAAGCAATAGGTGATTGCAATATTCATATTGTATCTGCAACCACTCTTAAAAATGCCGCAGAAAACTATGCTTTTCATAAAAATGAACCGGTTACAGGAGATAACCGGTGTTATGCAGGCGTTGTTGATATCGGAACAACATGTGTAGATGCATATATCTATAAAATGCCGGAGTTTAAGCTTGTTAAGCACGCAACTCAACGTAACAGACAATCAATTTACGGTACAGATGTGTTATCCCGAATTACTTATGCACAGAAAAACGGCTTGCAGGAGCTTTACTTGGCGATCAATAGACAAATCGACATGTTACTCCAATATAACGGCAAAATGGCTGATTTCAGGGTTGTAACCGGAAATACAACAATGCTGTCATTTTATAAAAACGTCGATGTATCATCCATGGCTGTCTCGCCGTTCACACCGGAAGATTTATTCGGATCAATTTCGACTTACGAGTGCATTCCACGGTGTATTTCAGCCTTTATTGGTTCTGATATTACTTGTGGTATTATTTCATGCGGTATGCTCGAATATGAAAATGCACTGCTTATTGATATCGGTACGAACGGAGAGATCGTGTATAAGAAAGGTGATCGCTTCATCTGTTGCTCAGCATCAGCAGGCCCTGCGTTTGAAGGTGCTGATATTAAAAACGGAATACAATCCGTTGATGGTGCGATCAATAAAGTGTATAATATAGGCAATAGGGTGGAGTATACGACTATCGGCAGAATAAAACCTGTCGGAATTTGCGGAAGCGGATTAGTAGATGCTGTAGCCGTAATGTTAAATCTCGGAATCATAGACAGAACAGGTTATCTTGAATCCGATTTTTATATAGGTGACAGCGACGTTTTTATAACACCTGAAGATATCAGACATATCCAGACTGCAAAATCAGCGATCCGTTCCGCAATTGAAATTGTCTGTGATGATATTGATAATGTTGAAAAAATTTTTATTTCGGGCAGTTTTGGCAGTTTTCTCGATATTGATAGTGCAGTCACCATCGGACTTATACCTGAAATATTTAAAAACAAATTTGCTTTATGCGGTAACACTGCTGCTTCAGGTGCTGCAATGATTCTTGCTGATAAAAATATGTTTTTTGTTGCAAACGAAATAGCACAGCGAGCTGAAACCGTTCAGCTTGCAGGAAATAATGTTTTTTTTGAAAAATATATAGCTAATATGAATTTCTGAAAGGGTGGGATATATGAAATACAAAATTTTTGCAAATCACGCACATATTTTTCCTAAAGTTTTGAGGGAAAGCGGTACGGTAGATTCACTTTTGCGTCTTATGGATGAATGTGAAATTGAAAAAGCTGTCTGCTTCGCAACATTTGCTGATCGTTTCAGTGAAAGCGGAATTAACATGAACACGAATGAGTTTCTGGCTTCTGAAATTGCTTCGCATGACAATCTCTACGGATTTGGTACGATCGATTTTGAACGAGACGATATAGAGGAGCAGGTAAAACAGATCGAAAGTCTCGGTTTTTACGGAATTAAATTACATCCTGCATATCAGGAATTCAATCTTATGAGCGAAAAAGCACAGCGAGTATACGGTGAAGCTCAGGACAGAAATCTCTTCCTGTCTTTTCATACAGGTATACATTGGCACAGAATTGCAGACTATCAGATGTTATTGTATGATGAAATAGCGTATAATTTCCCTATGTTACGTTTTAGTATGGAGCATCTTGGCGGTTATCACTTTTTCAAAGAAGGCCTTGCCGTTATGGTAAACAATTCGAGAAATGACATTCGCAATACATTTGCAGGCTGGACATCAATTGCAATGGCAGATAACGGCCTTTATGATGAATGGAGTCTTTCTGATGAACAGCTTCGAAATTTGGTTTATCAGACGGATAACTTCAGTCATATTTTTGGGCTTGATTTCCCTTACAAAAATGCAGAAAAAACGAAAAAAGCAATTAAACGCATAATTGAGCTTGATATTCCTGCGGAAGCAAAAGAAGGAATCCTGGGAAAAAATCTTGCACGTGAACTTAAAATTGATTTTTAATGAATAAAATACTGAAAGACTTCCGAAAATCAAATCGGAGGTCTTTTTTTATGAACATAAATCAAAAGGAAAATCTGAAATTTTATTTAAGAGGTAAATCGCTGAAGCTAACAACAGCTCTGTCAATCAGTCGATTGTGTAATATAATGTTTGTTTTGTACAGCTTGTCAGTATTTTATTTGTTAATTTTTGATGTGACATTAATTACTGAAACAGGACTATACGAAAACAGATTTATTGCCGGATTGATTTGCTTTACAGCCGTAAGCATCGGTTTCGTTCTGCTTTTACTTTCTGTGTGGCAAACATACAGGAGTAATGCATTAATTTATTCATCTGTTGAAAATGTCACCATACTGAAATTCCGTATTGAATATGCGTTAAAACTTCTGATTCTCAAATTTATTACATTTACAATAAAAATAATCTGTATTTTAATTGCATTGCTTCCTGCAGCTTCCATTGCAGTTTTATGCCTATATCTTTTAACAAAAGGTGTAAGTGTAGCTGTTTTGATTGTTCTTTCTGTCAGCGATATTGTTCTGTTTTTTAACAGCTTTATTTCGTCAATTACATTGATAAAGAAGCTGTACCTCTGCGATTTCTGTTTTTCTGAAAATCCTGACAGATCAATAATTCAGTTTATACGTGAATCTTGTTATCTTACCGACGGTAAGTGTACAAGGCTTGCAAAACATTCATTGCTAAACTTAGTATTAACAGTAGCGGGCTTCATTTTTCCGTTTTTTTCTGTAAAAAAAACTATCGGTGAGTTTATTATTGCAACAGATAAAATAATTCCGCATGCACATAGAAATGCACATACGGAAAAAGCTATTATTTTTTACATTGGCGAAAAAATTAATGCAGGGTAGTTATTTCATCGTTTCCTGCTTAATTTTATGATCAATAACATGTCTTGAATCAAGTTCTTTTCTGATATCATCAACAGAAATCCCCATTTCAACCATAAGTACAAGAATATGATATGCAAGATCGGATATTTCGTATATCGTTTCTTCTTTTGAGTGTTTTGCCGCACCAATAATTACTTCGGTGCATTCCTCTCCGACCTTTTTCATGATCTTGTCAAGACCCTTAGAAAACAGATAGGTAGTGTATGATCCTTCCTTCATTTCTGTCTTTCTGCCGCTTATAAGATCGTAAAGAGCATCAACAGAGAAGTCATTTTTCTCAGCATCTTTATAGATAAGATTAAAGAAGCAGCTCTCATTACCGGTGTGACATGCAGGACCGTCTTTTATAACCTTTACAACAAGAGCATCGTGATCACAATCGGCTGTAACGGAAACTATATGTTGTCTGTTGCCGCTTGTTTCGCCTTTTCTCCATAATTCCTGTCTTGAACGGGAAAAGAAGCAAGTCTTTTTTTCGTCAAGTGTGATCCTCAGACTCTCTTCATTCATGTAAGCAACAGTAAGAACCTCGCCTGTATAGAAATCCTGTACAACAGCAGGGATCAGACCTTTTTCATCAAATTTAAGCTTTGAAAAAATTTCTTCGTTCATTGTTTTCTCCTATAATTCTCATTTCAATATTCTGTGAAATGAGGTATTTTTTTAAATCGCTTATTTTTACTTCACCAAAGTGGAAAATAGATGCGGCAAGTCCTGCATCAACACCGGGAACTGTTTCGAAAAGAGTCTTGAAGTGCTCCATATTACCTGCTCCGCCTGATGCGATGACCGGAACAGAAACAACATTGCATATTGCTTCAAGCATTTCTAAATCAAAACCGTTTTTAACACCGTCTGTATTGATCGAATTAACAACAATTTCTCCTGCACCGTTTGCTGTGCATTTTTTTGCCCATTCAACAGCATTGATACCTGTGTCTTCTCTTCCGCCTTTTGCAAAGATTCTGAACTGTCCGTCTACTCTCTTGACATCCATTGATAGCACAACACACTGGTCTCCGTATTTCATTGCCGCCTCTTTAATAAGTCCGGGATTTCTTATAGCTCCGGAATTTACACTGACCTTATCTGCACCGCTTTTCAGAACTCTGTCAAAATCATCAACGGAATTTATGTTTCCGCCGACAGTAAGGGGGATAAAGATATTGCTCGCAACATTTCTGAGTACATCTGAAAACAGCCCTCTGCCCTCATAACTTGCCGTTATATCATAAAAAACAAGCTCATCAGCACCGCTGTCATTGTAATATTTTGCAAGAACAACAGGATCTTCAACATCCTGTATTCCTTCAAAATTAACACCTTTAACAACTCTGCCGTTTTTTATGTCAAGACAGGGAATAATTCTTTTTGTTATCATAATTCATCACCGCAGTAAGCAAGAACTTCTTTTAAGTCTATTCTGTTTTCATAAATTGCTTTGCCGATTATAGCACCGTAACAATCAAATTCATAAAGGGCTTTTATATCATCCATTGATGAAATACCGCCGGAGGCGATCACATTGAGATCAGCAATTTTCTTGAGCTTTTTATACGCATCGACATTTGTACCCGATAATTTGCCGTCTTTTGAAATATCGGTATAAATAACAGTCGAAACACCGTTGTCACGGAGTTTTTTGCAAAATTCAAAAGAATCGACTTGTGTTACTTCGAGCCAGCCGTTAACTGCCACTTTTGAATCTTTTGCATCAACGCCAACAGCGATATGCTCACCGTATTTATTTACCATGTCGCAAAGAAAATCAAAATTATTTATGGCGACAGTTCCGAGAATCAGACGGTCAATCCCCGCATCAATATATTTCTTTATTTTATCTTCACTGCGAATTCCGCCGCCTGTTTCAATAAACAGACCTGTTTTTGATGCTATTTCACATATAATTTCGGTGTTCTCGTCACCGCCGTCTTTTGCAGCACCAAGATCCACGACATGAAGATGCTTTGCACCCATAGATTCAAACATTTTTGCTGTATCGACAGGAGAGTCACCGTAGGTTTTCATCTGACCGTAATCACCTTCGGTAAGTCTTACAACTTTACCGCCTCTGAGGTCAATAGCAGGGAATATTCTCATAATTTACACCTCACAGAAAGCTTTAAGCATATTAAGTCCGACTTCACCGCTTTTTTCAGGGTGAAACTGAGTACCGAAAACATTTCCGTTGTTTACAAGCCCCGGAACATTTACATGGTACTCTGAGTAAGCAACAAGTGAATCATCGCAGTTTTTTACATAAAATGAATGAACATAATATACATAGTCACCCTCTTTTGTGTATTTAAGCATAGGATTGGACTTATCTTTAATAATAAGCTTATTCCAGCCGATATGGGGGACTTTAAGCTGAGAAGGAATATCTTCATTAAGCGGACACACATCGCCTTTTATGTAGCCGAGACCTTCATGTTCACCATACTCATAGCTTTTTTCAAAAAGCATCTGCATACCAAGACAAATGCCTAAAAGCGGCTTTCCGATTTTTACTACGTCGTTGAGAACAGGTACTAATCCGGTATCAAGAAGCTTCTGTTTTGCATCTGCAAAAGCACCGACTCCGGGAAGGATTATTCTGTCCGCTTTCTTTATTTCTTCGGCATCAGAGGTGACAATTGTATCGATCCCTAAATGTTTAAACGAGCCTACAAGAGAAAAGAGATTGCCGACACCGTAATTGATTATTGCAGTCATTTATAAAATACCTTTCGTTGAGGGGATTTCATCTTTATATTTCTCATCAACAGCAACGGCTGTTTTAAGTGCTCTTGCAAGAGCTTTGAATGAGCCCTCTATTATGTGATGAGAATTTGTACCGTCAAGCTGTTTTAAATGAAGATTAATTTTTGCACATCTTGAGAATGCAACCATAAATTCTTCCACAAGCTCAGTATCAAAATCACCGACTTTTTCTGTAGGAATATGAAGATCGTAATTAAGATAAGCTCTTCCCGACAGATCGACCGCACAAAGTATCAACGCTTCATCCATGGGGAGAATTATATGTCCGTATCTCGTAATTCCTTTTGCATTGCCGATACATTCACTTAACGCTGTTCCGAGAACTATTGCAATATCTTCTGCTGTATGATGATAATCAACTTGAGTATCACCTATACATTTGACGGAAAGATCAAATCTTGCATGCTTTGCAAAAAGCGTGAGCATATGATCAAGAAAACCGCAACCGGTATCAATTTCGGAATTTCCGATACCGTCAATATTGAGTGAAAGCTGTATATCTGTCTCTGCTGTTTTTCGTGAAGTGCCGTATGTTCTCATATTTTTCAGCATCCTTTCAGAATCTCATCGGTAGCTTTAATAAGTGCATTCATCTGTTCTTTTGAACCGATAGTGATTCTTACATAATCTTTAATTTTTTCTTTTGTAAAATGTCTTACAAGGATATTTTTTTCTCTTAATTTTTTGTAATATTCTTCGCCTGACATTGTTTCATGCTTTGCAAAAATAAAGTTTGCTTTTGAATCAGGTGCAGAAAATCCTCTTTTTGTAAGCTCAGCAACAGTATATTCTCTGTTATAAACTATTTCAGCTACACATTTTTCAAAATATACCGTGTCGAGAATAGCTTCTTTGCCGGCTATTATTGAAAGTCGGTTTATATTATAAGGGTTAAACGAAAACTTCATCTTACACATGTCTGTGATAAGCTCGGAGTTTGAAACAGCAAAACCCAATCTTGCACCTGCAAGATTTCTTGACTTTGAAAATGTTCTTGAAACGATAAGATTATCATATTTATCAATTAAAGAAATCGCAGATTCAGCACCGAAATCAACATATGCCTCGTCGATCAGAACGATGCTGTCACGGTTATTATTCAGTATTTTCTCAATCTGATGAATTGAAAGTGCCAGTCCTGACGGAGCATTCGGATTTGCTATAAAAATAGGCTTGTTTTTATTGAAATAATCCGACGGATCAATTGAAAGATCGTCCTTAAGAGGTATTATTTCCGGTTCCAAGCCATACAGTTCACAGAAAACAGGATAAAAACCGTATGTGATATCTGCAAAACATGGTTGATTGCTATTGTCGCAGAATGCCTGAAATGCAAACGCAAGAATCTCGTCTGAACCGTTACCCATAAGAATTTGATTCGGTCTGACTTTCAGTACCGAAGCAATTGCATCAATCACTTCTTTAGTGTCGGGATCGGAGTAAAGATTAAGCTTACTCGTTTCAGCTTTATTTAAAGCCGTAATTACCCTCGGGGACGGCGGAAACGGGCTTTCATTTGTATTAAGTTTTATAAGATCAAGCACTTTTGGCTGTTCACCGGGTGTGTACGGCTCAATCTTTTCGTATCTCTTTGATAAAAATCGTGACATTTATAACACTTCTCAAAATTTATTAAATCTAATACCTATTGATTTTCCGTGAGCCTGCAAGCCCTCTCTGTTTGCAAAATCTTCAATTCGCTCATGTGATTTTTCAAGAGCTTCTGCAGAATAGTAGATGAATGATGATTTTTTAATGAAATCATCAACGGAAAGGGGAGAGGAAAATCTTGCTGTTCCGCTTGTGGGAAGTGTATGGTTCGGACCTGCAAAATAGTCACCCAAGGCTTCGGGTACATTTTTGCCAAGGAAAATGCTTCCTGCATTCTTGATTTCGGGAAGAAGCTCAAAAGGATTATCTACGCAAACTTCAAGATGTTCGGGAGCAATTTCATTGCTGAGCTGTACGGCTGTTTTGATCGAGTCAACAATAAATATTTTACCGTTGTTATCTATGGATGTTCTTGCAATCTCTTCTCTCGGAAGAAGTTTCAGCTGACGCTCCATCTCGTCAGAAACTTTCTTTGCAAAATCAATATCAGTTGTAATAAGAACGGAACTTGCCATTTTATCATGCTCTGCCTGTGAAAGAAGATCAGCAGCAACATTTGCAGGATCACATGTAGGTTCTGCAATGACGAGAATTTCGCTCGGACCTGCGATCATATCTATGCTTACTTTTCCGTAAACCTGTTTTTTAGCAGTTGCAACAAAGATGTTTCCCGGACCTACTATTTTATCTACTTTAGGTACACTTTCTGTTCCGTATGCCAAAGCGGCAACAGCCTGTGCACCGCCGAGTTTGAATATTTTTGTTACGCCTGCTATTTTTGCTGCTGTAAGAATTGCAGGATTGATCTTACCCTCAGATGAAGGGGGAGTAACCATTACTATTTCACTTACACCCGCTATCTTTGCAGGGACAGCATCCATCAGAACTGTACTTGGATATGCAGCAGTTCCGCCGGGAACATAAAGACCTGCTTTTTCAACAGGCGTTATCTTCTGACCGAGGACAATTCCGCCTTCTTTTGTAAATACAAAGTCATTTCTGACCTGCTTTGAATGAAATTCAGCGATATTTTCTTTTGCCTGTCTGAGTGTTTCGATGAAATATTCATCTGTTTGTGTAAAAGCTTCTTCGATCTCATCTTCCGAAACAAGAAGTGAATCAAGATCACACCTGTCAAATTTTTTACAATACTCAAACAGGGCTTTATCGCCGTTTGCCTTTACATTGTCGATTATTTCTTCAACAATTCTTTCAATTTCTTCATTTTTCTTTTCATCTTCACGTGTGAAGACAGTAAAGTCCTTTACTTCGGAGGTATCAATAATTTTAATCATTTTTTTAGTTCCTCGCTGAATTTGGTAACGATTTTATTTATCTCTTCAGTTTTGAATTTATAGCTTGCTTTATTTGAAATAAGTCTTGCACTTATAGGAAGAATTTCATTGAGAACATCCAAGTTGTTTTCTTTTAGTGTTGAACCTGTCTCAACTATATCGACAATTACATCTGACAGATCGAGTATCGGAGCAAGCTCAATAGATCCGTTCAGCTTGATTATTTCGATATCACGGTTTATGCTTTTGTAATATGTTTTAGCAATGTTTACAAACTTTGTTGCAACTCTGAGTGCAACATCGGGATTATCCTGAAAATCATCTTTACCTGCAACACACATTCTGCATTTGCCGATACCCAGATCAAGAAGTTCATAAACATCGGGCTCATATTCAAGCAAAATATCTTTTCCTACTATACCGATATCTGCCGCACCGTGTTCAACATAAATGCTGACATCAGAAGGTTTTACAAGGAAATAGCTGATTCCGTTTTCTTCGCTTGTAAAAACAAGCTGACGTGAATCGGAATGCATTTCATCGCAGTCGTAGCCGACTTTTGCAAAAATATCAAAAACTTTGTTTCCGAGTCGTCCTTTCGGTAATGCTACGCTTATCATATTTCTTCCTCCTTTACCTCTGTGCCGATTACTCTGTAAACCTTACCTGCAGCATTTTCCGGGAGTGAATTAAGTGCATTATAAGGAATATTTTTCTCGCAGAGAAGATTTGTAAGAGACAGGAGAGTATCTGTATCGGATTCGCTGTTATAAATTACATATACATTAATCTTATCGTTGTTTTTAACGTGTAATTTTCTGTCAAGAGCATCAAAATATATCGCAAATCCCATTGCATGAGTGCCGTCCTTGCCCATTTTGCTCATAAGCATATCGTATCTTCCGCCTGATAAAATATCTCTATGAATTCCATGAACATAGCCGTGCATTAGTATTCCGTTATAGTATCCGGGATCATCTGTAACTGAAAGATCGATCCTTATATGCTTTTCAAGTCCGCATTTTTTAAGAATATTATAAATAGATCTAAGCTCATTTACTGCACTTTGCATTTTTTCATTAAGTGAATTATTTACTGCATTTGAAAGTGCTTCAGCGTTAGAAGGCTTGAAATTCATAAGCTCTACGGCAGTATTGACGGGGTTCATCGGAAGATTTTTTGCTTTTGCAAGCTTCAGCAGATCGTGAGCATTTTTTTCAGTAAACAATTTGTGAATCTCACTTCGTACTGACTCATCTGATGTCATGCAATCCATAAGTCCTTCAGTATATCCCATGTGAGAAATATCAAGAATCGCATCACTGTCAATTTCAAGAAGACTTTTTATTGCAAGCGTTACGATTTCAGCAGTTTCAAAAAGATCAATGCTGCCGAGAACCTCAAGACCAACCTGTGATATCTCTTTGAATTCGTGTATATCCTTTGATTCTCTGTACACATTTTCGGTGTAGTAAAGCTTCTGTCTGTTTTCTGATCTATCAGCATTTTTTACAATGCTGAGCGTAACGTCCGGCTTTAATGCCATGAGTTTGCCGTTAAGATCAGAAAAAGTAATTATTCTGTTACCCACAAGAAAATCTTTATTTTTTGCATAGAAATCGTAGGATTCAAACTTACTCATTCGGTATTTTTTGAAACCGCAATTCTCATAAAGCTTTCTGAGCTTCAGAACCGTAAGTTCATCATTATATAAAAAGTCAAATTTTTCTGTCAAAATGTCCACCTGCTTGAAATTTTAGAACAATCCTTCTATTGTTCCGTCCTCATGAATATCTATTTTGAGTGCACTTGGTGCTTTCGGAAGCCCCGGCATTGTAAGAATGTCGCCTGTCATAACAGTTACGAAACCTGCACCTGAGTAGAGCTTAACATCTCTTACCGTAATTTTGAAATTTTCGGGTTTGCCGAGTTTTGTCATATCATCAGAAAGTGAATACTGAGTTTTTGCAACACAGACAGGTAATTTATCCCTGCCCAGTCTTTCAATTTCTTTTATAGATTTTTCAGCTCCTGCGGTATATATAACACCGTCAGCTCTGTAGATCTCTTTAGCGATCGTTTCGATCTTTTCCTTGATCGATTTATCTGCATCATAGATATGATGAAAATTGTTTGTTGCTTCATTTTCCTCAATTGTATCACAGACAAGCTGTGCAAGGTCGGCAGCACCTTTTCCGCCTTTTGCAAAGCCTTCGGATACACAAGCAACAGCACCGACTTTTGCACAGTAATCTTTAACGAAATTGATCTCTGCATCAGTATCGGCATAGAATTTGTTGATAGCAACAACAACGGGAACGCCGTACTTTTTCATATTCTCGATATGAGCACCGAGATTGACGATACCATTTTCAAGAGCTTCGAGATTTTCATTTGATGTTTCAGCCTTAGGGACACCGCCGTTGTACTTGAGTGCACGACATGTTGCTACAAGCACGATGCACGAAGGCTTAATTCCGGCTGCACGGCACTTTATATCAAGGAATTTCTCAGCACCGAGATCAGAGCCGAAGCCTGCTTCCGTAATTGTGTAGTCAGCGAGCTTGAGAGCAAGTTTTGTTGCTCGTACCGAGTTGCATCCGTGAGCAATATTTGCAAACGGGCCGCCGTGAATAATTGCAGGAGTATTTTCAAGTGTCTGAACAAGGTTCGGGTTGATCGCATCCTTCATAAGGAGAGTCATAGCACCTGCACAACCTAATTCTTTAGCGTAAACAGGCTCACCGTCATAATTGTAAGCTACGAGAATGTTTTCAAATCTGTGCTTAAGGTCGGTAAGATCTTTTGCAAGGCAAAGTATAGCCATAATCTCACTTGCAACGGTAATATTAAACCCGTCTTCACGGGGAACACCGCTCATCTTGCCGCCGAGACCGATGACAATGTTTCTGAGTGCTCTGTCATTCATATCCATACAGCGTTTAAAGAGAATTCTTCTCGGGTCAATACCAAGTTCATTGCCCTGCTGAATGTGATTATCAATAATAGCACAAAGCAGATTGTTTGCTGCTGTGATTGCATGCATATCACCGGTAAAATGAAGGTTTATATCCTCCATAGGAACGACCTGTGAATAACCGCCTCCGGCTGCACCGCCCTTGATTCCGAATACGGGACCGAGTGAGGGCTCACGAAGTGCAATTATTGCATTTTTGCCGATAACCTTCATAGCTTGTCCGAGTCCGACAGTGACAGTTGTTTTACCTTCACCGGCAGGTGTGGGGTTGATTGCTGTTACAAGAATCAATTTTCCGTCCATGTTGCCGGCAACCTTTTTGAAAAGGTCATCGTTAAGCTTAGCTTTATATTTTCCGTAGTAATCCAAATAATCTTCTTCGATACCAATTGAAGCAGCAACTTCTTTAATGGGAAGCATTTTGCAACCCTGTGCGATTTCTACATCTGTAAGCATATCAATCAACTCCACATAAAATTCTGTATAATAATCCATTTTCCTTATATTATAATGCTGAATGTATAAATATTAATTCTAAAAAAGAAATAAGAGCCAAAAATATTATTTTTATATTAATACACAAAAAAGAATAATAATAAAGCGTTATTTTATAAATATACGAAAAATGCACCTGCATTTGCAGGTGCAAATATACATATAATTACAACTTCATCGCAACGTCCCAAGCCTGCCAGATAACAGTTCTGAGGTTACCTACCTTGCTTGCGTCACCGACAATGTGTACATGCTTTGCTTTAGGTGCGACAGGAGCTGATTTGTAGCCTACCGAGAGAATTACACTGTCAGCCGGAATATCAGTTGATTTGCCGTCCTTATCAACAACAGTAACACCGTCAGCACGAACTTCCGTTGTCTTTGTTTCAAGATATACAGGAACCTTGTTTGTTTTGAAGAAATCACGAAGGAAGCTTGTATTTGCAAGAGCTACACCGGGTGTTGTTATAAGGTCATCCTGCATTTCAACAATTGTCGGCTTCTTACCCTGAAGATAGAGATCGTAAGCGATTTCACAGCCTGTAAGACCGCCGCCGATAACAACAACATTATCACCGACTGTTTTTTCGCCGAGAAGATAATCAACTGCCTCAATACCGAATTCGCTTGCTCCCTTTACGGGAATTTTATTTGCAACTGAACCTGTCGCAATAATAACTTCATCAGCCTTAAGTGCATCAATGTTTCTGATTTCAGTATTAAAATGAACACTGATGGGATATTTTCGAATCTCACGTTCATACCAGGCAATAAGATCACGATCCTTTTCCTTGAATGAGGGAGCTGCAGCAGCAATAAATACACCGCCGAGCTTGTCACTCTTTTCATAGAGATTGACCTTGTGACCTCTCTTTGCACATACGATTGCAGCTTCCATACCGCCGATACCGCCACCGACAACTGCAATATTCTTCTGCTTCTTAGCAGGAGCTACTTTATATTTTTTAGACTGCATAGTCTGTGGATTAAGAGCACAACGGGCAAGCCCCATAGTATCGCTGAGATCCTGTGTATTTGCATGTCCCTTTGATGATGAGAAATTGAAACATCCGCTGTGACAGCAGATACAAGGCTTGATGTCTTCAAGTCTCTCTTCAATGATCTTTGTGATCCATTCGGGATCAACAAGGAACTGACGGGCAACACCGACACCGTCGATCTTTCCTTCAGCAACTGCTTGAGCACCAACATCAGGTTCCATTCTGCCTGCACAGACAACGGGAATATCAACAAAGTTCTTGATGTGGGCAACATCATCAAGGTTGCAGTTCTGAGGCATATACATGGGGGGATGAGCCCAGTACCATGAGTCATATGTACCGTTATCGGCATTGAGCATATCATATCCTGCATCCTGCAGATATTTTGCTGCTTTTTCAGATTCAGCCATTCCACGACCGACTTCCGTATATTCTTCGCCGGGCATAGCACCCTCACAGAAACCTTTC
>CAZTFS010000012.1:0-28748 GCA_964613045.1 uncultured Eubacteriales bacterium | reverse complement strand
GAAAAGATCGATTAACATGGAAAACTACACTGAAAAAGCCGTCAGACTTCTGACGGATAAAAAACTTAAAATTACGACTGCAGAGTCCTGTACAGGCGGACTCATTGCAAAAATGATAACCGATGTCAGCGGGGCATCCGCTGTTTTCGACTGCGGCATCGTGTCATACTCAAACAGTATAAAAAGCTCCGTTCTCGGTGTAAGCGAAAAAACACTTTCAACGTTCGGTGCTGTCAGCGAAGAAACGGTAACTGAAATGGTCCGTGGTGCAATAAAGGTTTCATCTGCGGATATTGCAGTGGCAGTCAGCGGTATTGCAGGTCCGCTTTCGGACAACACCGATAAGCCTGTGGGACTTATCTGGCTTGCTGTGTATTACAACGGAATTATCACCACAAAAAAGCTTAACAACGATTTCAGGGAAAATATAAGAGAAAATAACAGAAATTCGGCTGCATGCGAAGCCATGAAGCTCGTTTGCAGTTTGCTTGACGAATAAAAGGCGGTGTCAACATGGATGATATAAATAAAAAGCCGGCACATACTCCCGTCGCAAGATCCGGTATGCAGGAAACAAAAAAAGCAACGAACATTCCCGCTGATGATAACGGAACTCCTTGCGAAAGTACAGATATATTTGCAGCAGTTTATCAGCAGCAGAAGGCTGAGAATATTCAGAAAGAAAACACTCCTCCTGCTGTTTCCGATACAACCGAAGCTGATAAAGAAAAGAAAAAGTTCAATACTATTTTCATCATTCTGATTATAATTACTGTTGTGCTTTTCCTTGCATCATGCGTTTTTCTGATAGTGGGAGCTCTTAAAAACAATGATAATCAGACTGCAGAAAAGGAAAACAATGTCACAGTAAACTCAACAAGTGCATCGCTTTCATCTCCCTTTGTTTTTCAGCAGCCCGAATTTACTGATTATCCCGAAGGTATTCAGGAAAAATATAAAATGCTTTATACACAGAATCAGGATTTTGTAGGCTGGCTGACTGTTCCGGGAACAAGCATTGACACTCCCGTTTATCAGACAAACAACAACTCCTACTACCTTAAGCATGATAATTATGATGCATATACAAAATACGGCATTCCGTTCCTTGATATGTACTGCAACGTCAACACACTCAGCAGAAATTCAACCATATACGGTCACAATTTCGACAACGGTTTGATTTTTGACGAGCTTCACAATTATCAGGATCTTGAATTTTTCAAGGAAAATCCCGTTATTGAGTTCAATACTCTTTACAGGGATTATAAATGGAAGGTCATTGCCGCTTTCCATACAAACGGCAACACATCAGGCGATAACGGTTATCTGTTCTACTACATTGCCGCAAACATGGGCAATAACAGTTTTATGGATTTTTATGATGAACTTCAGCAGAGAAGCTATATCCATACAGGTGTTGATGTTATTGAAACAGACAAGGTGCTTACACTTTCAACATGCACATATTTCTTTGACAAAAACGGTTCTCTGCAGAACGCAAGATTTGTGGTAGTTGCGAGACTTGTCCGTGACGGCGAAAGTGAAGCTGTCGATGTAAGCCTTGCAACCGAGAACGATAACGTGCGTTATCCTCAGCTTTACTATGATGTATACGGCGGCACAAACCCCTATAGAAATGCTTCAAAATGGGAAGCAAGCAATTATTGATAATTTTCTGAAAGGATGAGAACAATGGCAGAGTTTGATAAAGACCCGCCGGTTACAGGCGACACTGACAACCATGATGTGATATCGGATCTTGAAGCACTGTCAAAAAAATACGGAATAGACTTTGACCCGGATAAATACAAAGCTCCGTCACAGAATTCTCACTACGCACCTCTCGCTCCGGGTTCAGATCCGTCAAGGAATTATAATCCTCCGAAAAACAATCATCCTGCAAGAACTCCGAGATTAGTATACGATGCACAATCGCCTTCAAACAGCGTAAAGATCGTATACGCAGATCCTTCCGCACCGCAGGGACCTCAGGGCAGACGTGTGATCTATCAGGAAGAGGAACATGAGTCCATAGCGGCAAAAAGACGCAGAAATGCGGCAAATCCCCCTCAGAAAACAGCAAAAGGTTCTCAGGGATTCGGCAGTCAGCCCTATGTTCGTCATGTTGCAAGCAGTGAATCGGCAGTAAAGCGGGATGACTCAGAAACATTCACAAAGGCTTATGAAAAAAAGAAAACAGAGCCCGAAGCTCCCCGTCCCGAAAACGAAACACCGCTGACAGGCTCCAGCCGTTCAGTTGCAAAAGGTGAAAAAAAGCCTGTTCATCAGCATTATGAGGAAACCGCCGGCGAAAAAGCTACTGCGTTTTTCAGGTCATTCTTGCCTTGGAAAGGCGACGGAGCAAAGGAAATCATAAGAAAGATCATTATGGATATTTCTGCCATCCTTGTCCTTGTATGCTTCGGCTTTTTCATTGACAACTACATTCAGCATCAGGATCAGCTCAAAAATCAGGACAGTCTGAAAGTTACTGAGGCACATACCACCGATGAACTTGAAGCTCAGTGGGCGGCAATAAAAGCAAAGTACCCCGATGTGGATTTCCCCGACGGAATGAATATCAAATTTGCTGAGCTTTACGCCACAAATCAGGATATGGTCGGATATCTGCACATTGACAATACAAATATAGACACACCTGTTGTTCAGAATAAGGGGGATATTGATTCCGGTACTGAAAATTTCTATCTGAGACACAACTTCTATAAATCATCGGATAAATACGGTGTTGCATATCTTGATGCGTACAATACAGGCTCATCACTCGATAAAAACAACACCATCTACGGGCACAACATGACCGACGGTCTTGCTTTTGCCCAGCTTGAAAAATATTACACTATTGACGGCTTCAAAGAATCTCCCGTCATACAGTACAGTACACTTTTCAATGATTATTACTTCAAAGTATATGCGGTGATCATCACAAACGGATACCCATCGGGTGACAACGGATACCTCTTCAATTACATTGCGGCATTCTTCCCCACCGATGAGAATTTTGAAGGCTTCATCGAAGCTCTTGATGAAAGAAAACTGTATGACACAGGCGTAGATATCAATAAGGACGATAAACTGATCACGCTTTCAACCTGCTCATACAAGATAAACAAAACAGACATGGGCAGACTTGCCGTAATCGGCAGACTTGTGCGTGACGGCGAAAGTACCGCTGTGGACACTTCTCTCGCTACCGAAAACGAAAATGTAAGATATCCGCAGATATGGTACGATGAACACAAAATGACTAACCCCTATGCAAATGCATATCAGTGGGAATCTCAATGATTGGTTTTAAGGAGAGGAACTTATCAATGAAAATAAAAACGATCATATTCGGGGATGTATCTTCCCCTTCTCACCTTAAACTCGAGTCGGTTGTTTCAAAGGCTTTTGCCGGCATGACAAACGACGAGAGCGAATACCCTTCAGTTTACGACAACGTTCAGAGCGGTCTGCCGGAAATTGCAGGAGCACTCAGAACAAACAACATGATAGTTCTTATGGCTGACGAAAAAATGTACCATGAAACAAAGCGTTGCATATGTAAGGCTTTTAAATTTCAGATGGTACACAACGATGATGTTCTGACAAGGCTGAGTAAACTCAAAAACAGTGAAAGATATATGCTTCATGCATTGATGCCGAAAAATGCAACTGTTTTTCCTCTTTCAGACGGTCTTTTCCCCGGATTTGCCGTTCGTTCAAAAAGTCAGTGCATTTTCTTCCTGCCTTTTTCGGAGGATCGCACATTCATAACAATGAAAAAGTACGTATTCCCGTATATCAGCAGAGCATACGGTGCAGCACTTCCTTCTTTCACAGACTACGAAACGGCTTATTCAGCATCGTTGCTTGAAAGACAGCTTGACGGAACGGATATCCAGATCGCTGTTTCAAACACCCCCGTGTGTAAATATATTGCACACGCAGGCAAAAAGATAGAGTGCTTCAATGACCATATTTCATATGCTCCCTACGACAGCAAAAAAGCCGCAAAAAACGGTCCCGAAAGTTCGGCGGTCAATGCGGCTGAATACTATGAATGCCGTTTCGGTGCGTCGGTAATCGAAGGCGAAAAAGACGAGCATGGCAATTTCACGGCAACTATTGTTATTTCAAACAGAAAAACTGCAACAATCAGAACTATTTCCTCCATATCAGATGAATCCCATGAGGATTTTATGAATACGGTTATAAACGAGTTTTTCATGATGCTCGCTCACGAGATACTTACAGCTCCTGAGCTTACGGAAGCAGAGATAAAGAGCATAAAGCCCACACCCGTAATTCACGGTATGCACATTGTTCTTTACATAATTCTTTTTGCAACAACATTCTTCCTGACTTATGTAGCATCATCATTCTCAGATTCAATATTATTCTCTTGATATGAAAATAAAATATTCACTTTTAGGCATTGCGGGAAAAGCACTGCTTACGGTGTTTGTGTTGGTTCTTTCACTTTTATCGGCGATTCCGCTTGCGGATGCTCCCGAATTAAAAATTTCGGGTGACATAAATGCAGACGGCGTAATTTCACAATCTGACATTGAATTTATTCTCAGTGCGGCAGCTTCACAGACAGAATGCCTTAACGAAAGCTTCATAGCCAGAGCTGATGCTAACGGCGACGGTGTAATCACTGCGGCAGATGCCAGATATGCAGCAAAAAGCATGAAATACTCTGTGAATATGGTGGAATATGTGATGCCCGAAGCTACTACCGAACCGCTTATAGGCAGTAGCATCACTGCCGCAAACATGAACGGCGAAGCTATCCCTGTTTCAGACTCACAAAGCGGTTACAGTGTTATCAGCAATGCAAAGATGTATATTTACCCCGATATGTCTCAGGTCATGCAGATTAAGGATGCTTTTGTCATTGTCACATTCGGTTGGGGGCACGGTGTCGGAATGAGCCAGCAGGGTGCTATCGGTCTTGCAAGAGCAGGTTATTCATACATTCAGATAATCCAGCATTATTACAGCAATGTTGTTATAATGAAGGAACAATACCCCGCAACAGTCAGATGCGGAGGAAAAAATGTAGATACGGTGGAAATGCTTGCAAGGATCGTTCAGATGGAGATCGCAGGCTGTACTAATAAAAATGATGCACTTGACATGAACGCTTTACGGGCACAGGCAGTTGCCGCTTATACAAACATGAAATACAGCAACTACTCAGTAAGCGGTTGTTCCTACGTCAGCAGTTATGCAAAATGCCGTGATGACGTCAAAGCAGTAGCAAAAGAGATTGCGGGACAGTATATCCAATACAACGGCAAAGTCGTTTATGCATATTATTCGGCTTGCTCAGGCGGTGTTGCCGCAAAATATGAGCAGATATGGGGCAATACAAATCACGATATGTCATATCTGACAAACTGTGCGTCATACTATGACTGTTACACCTCAGGATATGTTACTGCAACAGCATACTCCCCTGCGGCAATCAAGGAATACATTATGAATTACGATCCGACTATCGTTCTTTCGGATGATCCCTCTGAGTGGATAAAAATTCTTGTCCATGATGATGCGGTAAATGAGAACATAGGCTATGTATCGGCTATGCAGATCGGAGACAGAACCATTAGTCAGGGTGCAGGACTTAAATTCAGGGATAAAATAATGAAGTACGACATAAAATCCCCGTGCTTCGCTATTATATATAACGGTAATTATTTATAATGATTTTTACTGACAGAAAGGTTGTATAATATGGCTATTCTTATTACAGGCGGTGCCGGATATATCGGCTCTCATACATGTGTTGAGCTTCTTGACTCAGGATATGATATCGTTGTTATCGACAATTACTGTAACAGCTGTCCCGAAGCTCTCGAAAGAGTAAAGAAGATAACAGGTAAGGACTTCAGATATTACGAATGTGATATCCGTGACAAGGACGGACTTGACAAGATCTTCAAAGCAAATAACATTGATGCCGTAATTCATTTTGCAGGTCTCAAGGCTGTCGGAGAATCATGTCAGAAGCCTCTTGAATATTACGATAACAATATCGGCGGTACAGTTTCACTTCTTGAAGTAATGCGTGACAACAACTGCAAGACAATGGTTTTCAGCTCCTCTGCAACCGTATACGGCGATGAAAACGAAGTCCCCTTCGTTGAAACAATGAAGACAGGTACTACAACAAATCCTTACGGCACAACAAAGCTGTATATAGAAACGATCCTCAAGGATATATCAAAGGCTGACGAGGATTGGAGCGTTGTTCTTCTCAGATATTTCAATCCCGTTGGTGCTCATATCAGCGGTCTTATCGGTGAAGCTCCCTCCTTCCCCAACAATCTTATGCCTTACATTTCTCAGGTTGCTGTCGGAAAGAGAGAATGTCTGAGCGTTTTCGGTGACTGCTATGACACCCCCGACGGCACAGGTGTAAGAGATTACATTCATGTCGTTGATCTTGCAAAGGGTCACGTCAAGGCTATTGGTTATGCACTTGAGAAAAAAGGTGCCGAAGTATTCAATCTCGGCACGGGCAAGGGCACAAGCGTGCTTGAGCTTGTTAAAGCTTTTGAAGACGCAAACAATGTAAAAATTCCTTATAAAATAGTTGAGCCCAGAGCAGGCGACATTGCAAACTGCTATGCCAATGCTCAGAAGGCATTCGATATTCTCGGTTGGAAAGCTGAAAAAGATGTCAGACTCATGTGCGAAGACACCTGGAGATGGCAGAAAAACAACCCTAACGGCTATGAAGCATAAGATGAAAAGTCTGATATCATCTGTTATCATAATATGTATGCTGTCTGTAATGAGTTTTACTGTAATTGCTGCAGATGATGACCCGTTACCCGCTCCGGACTGGGTTCAGGTGACAGCAAATCCCGACGGATCAAAAACTGTTACTGTCAAAACGCCCTCTTACATGTCCGATGTTGTCAACTATTATGAATACAGCACCGATTCGGGGCTTACGTGGAACAAGCTCACTGATCCCTCCGGCGGTGAATTTATATTTGAATCCACCACTGAATTTTCATTAAGATACGTCTACAGCGGCTTCAGATCATCTGTTTACACCGTTACGGTTACCATAACAAAGAACACTGCAATTACAAGCAGCTCGGGTATTACACTGATAATCCCCAATGATTCTGATATTCCTTCAGATGTTAAGCTTTCATCTTATGAGATAATCAGCGGAACTTACTACAATAAAGCGTATTCATATTTCGGTGAAAACAGACCGTTCCTGTTGTTTGACATACACATCATGCTCAACAATAAGGTTTACAACACAAACACAGTGAAAAATTGGCTGTTACCGAAAGGTGTATTTGACATTCAGTACTGTAAGGTGTATTATATATCAGATGACGGCGAATTTACACTGCTTGAATCAACTCAGGAATTTAATGTTCTTCTTATCAGAACCGAAAAAACAGGCTTGTTTGCCGTTGTTGAAGACAAATCTTACTGCAAAGGCGATATCAACGGTGATGCAGTAATTACAGCCGCTGATGCAAGACTTGCATTAAGGATTGCAGCTCAGATTGATATTGCAGGTGAGAAAGGCTCGTTGGCTGCCGATTATAATAAAGACGGGCAGATCACCGCCGCCGATGCAAGACTTATACTTAGAGTATCTGCGAATCTGGAAAGCTGATAAAGAAAAATAAAATCTTTTCAGTCTTTGAAGCCGTCAGCATAAATGACGGCATATACTGTAAAGGAACATAAAATCAACAAAAGATCTATTTAAATACAAAGGAGATGATATAAATGTTTGTAGCGGTTATGGGATTCGGAACAGTTGGTTCCGGCGTAGTTGAACTCCTCTATAAAAACCACGACAGCATTGTCAAAAAAAGTATGCAGGATTCTCTGGAGCTGAAATATATTCTTGATATCAGAGATTTCCCCGACAGTCCTTATAAAGATAAATTTGTAAAGGATTTTAACATTATTCTCAATGACCCCGAGGTTAAGATCGTAGTTGAGACAATGGGCGGCGCTACTTTTGCTTACGATTGCGTAAAGAAACTGCTTCTCGCAGGTAAAAGTGTCGTTACCTCAAATAAGGAGCTTGTTGCTTCATACGGCTATGAGCTTCTCACCATTGCAAACGAAACAAACGCTAACTTCCTCTTTGAAGCAAGCGTCGGCGGCGGAATCCCTATCATCAGACCTATTACACAGTGTCTTGCCGCTAATGAAATTGATGAGATCGCCGGTATTCTCAACGGCACAACAAACTATATTCTGACTAAAATGATAACAGAGAAAGCTTCCTTTGAAGAAGCTCTCAAAAATGCACAGGAGCTGGGTTACGCAGAAAAAGACCCCACCGCCGATGTTGACGGGCATGACTCCTGCAGAAAGATCTGTATCCTCGCAGCACTTTGCTTCGGCAAGCATGTATATCCCAAAGATGTGCACACAGAGGGTATCAGAAACATCAAGCTCAGCGATGTTGCATACGCTGCTGACTGGGGCGGAGTTATCAAGCTCATCGCTTCCGCTAAAAAGGTGAACAATGACAGCATTTCCGTAACTGTAGGCCCTGCGTTCGTAAACAGCCATTCACAGCTTGCAGGTGTTGAAGATGTATTCAACGCTGTCCTTGTCCGTGGTGATGCTGTCGGCGATGCAGTATTCTATGGCAGAGGTGCAGGTAAATTCCCCACCGCAAGTGCCGTTGTTGCTGATGTTATTGATGCAGCAAAACACATGGAAAAGAAAAAGAACTTCGGCTGGGACGAAGCACAGGATAACTATGTTGCTGATTACAACGATCAGATATCAGCTGTTTACGCAAGAGGTACTGTTTCCTGTGACAAGGCTCAGGTCATCAGGGCTGTCAACGATGCGATCGGTGCTGTAAGAGTACTCAAGATCGAAGATGCACCCGAGAATGAGCTTGCATTTGTAACAAATCCTGCAGCTGAAGGAGAATTAAGAGAGAAATTAAGCAAAATAAACGGTTTTGAAGCTGAATCCATAATCAGAATCACCGATTATTAATAAGAAATAATTTCATTTATGAAAGGAAAATAATATGGGACTCATTGTGCAGAAATTCGGCGGCAGTTCAGTTGCAAATGCCGAAAGAGTTAACAATGTTGCAAGTATCGTAACAGATACTTACAAAGCAGGCAATGATGTTATCGTTGTTGTATCAGCTCAGGGCGACACAACAGATGACCTCATCGCAAAAGCACAGGAAATCAATCCTAATGCTTCCAAAAGAGAAATGGATATGCTCCTCTCT
The DNA here is from genome assembly GCA_964613045.1 of uncultured Eubacteriales bacterium. Classification (GTDB taxonomy): domain Bacteria; phylum Bacillota; class Clostridia; order Oscillospirales; family Acutalibacteraceae; genus UBA1081. Next base: position 19,474 of record CAZTFS010000012.1, on the reverse strand, counting down.
GCAGGCGAACAGATATCTATATCTCTTCTCGCAATGGCAATCGAGAAGATCGGCTGCCCCGTTGTATCAATGCTTGGCTGGCAGGCAGGTTTCAACACAAATTCAAACTATTCCGCAGCCAGAATCAAGACTGTCAAGGCTGACAGAGTAAAAGCGGCAATTGACAAGCATCAGATAGTTGTAGTTGCAGGTTTCCAGGGACTTAACAAGTATGACGATATCACAACGCTCGGCAGAGGCGGCTCAGATACAAGTGCTGTTGCTCTCGCTGCTGCTCTTCATGCTGACAGATGCCAGATCTTCACTGACGTTGAAGGCGTCTTCACTGCTGACCCCAGAAAAGTTCCGGGTGCAAAGAAGCTTGAAGAAATAACTTACGACGAAATGCTTGAGCTCGCTACTCTCGGTGCTCAGGTTCTCAATAACCGTTCAGTAGAAATGGGTAAAAAATATAATGTTGAAATTGAAGTTCTCTCAAGTCTTAAGAGAATTCCCGGCACGATAGTTAAGGAGGTTGCCAACATGGAAAAAATGCTCGTCAGAGGCGTTACTAAGGATACAAACTGTGCAAGAATATCAGTTATTGATCTTCCCGATACTCCGGGAATTGCATTTAGAATATTTGATAAGCTTGCTGCAAAGAACATCAACGTAGATATCATTCTTCAGTCTATCGGCAGAGAAGGCTCAAAGGATATCGCATTTACTGTTGATAAGGGCAGTGCTGATGAGGCTGTTGCAGCTATCAAGTCACTTGCTGAGCTTCAGAACAAAGAAATTCAGACAAATACTGACATTGCAAAGGTTTCGGTTGTCGGTGCAGGTATGGAAACTCATCCCGGTGCTGCTGCACTTATGTTTGAGGCTCTCTACGAGCAGAACATCAACATCAAGATGATCTCAACAAGCGAGATCAAGATCTCTGTCCTCATCGACAAGAAAGATGCTGACAAGGCTGTTCTTGCTATCCACGACAAGTTCCTTCCGACAAACGCATAATTTATATTTGAGCTTTCAGCAAAAATAATACGTTAAAAAAATCCCGATATGCGTCAGCATTATCGGGATTTTTGCACAAATTATTGTTTATATCACCATTCCGCCGTTAACACCAAGAACCTGTCCCGTAATGTATGATGCTTTTTCCGAAGCAAGAAATACAACTGCGGCGGCTACTTCCTCAGGCTTTCCCAGACGCATAAGAGGTATCTCTTCACAAAGAGCCTCGATATCCTCATGAGAAAAGGAAGCCATCATCTTGGTTTCAATCGCACCGGGAGATACGCAATTGACAGTTATCCCCGACAAGGCGGTTTCCTTCGCAAGAGCTTTTGTAAGTCCGATAACGCCTGCTTTTGCGGCAGAATAATGGACTTCACATGAAGCTCCGACTTGCCCCCACATGGAAGAAATGTTAACGATCCTTCCCTGCTTCTCGTGTATCATAAACGGCAGAACAGCACGGCAGCAGTTAAATACTCCCGTAAGATCCGTGCCGATCATTTTATTCCAGTCATCATCGGTTATATCCGTAAACAGCTTCTGCTGTGCAATTGACGAATTATTGACCAAAATGTACGGTGTTCCGAAATCTGCGGTCACCTTTTTAATCATTTCATTAACTTCCGCACTGTCTGAAACATCAGCTTTTGCAGTCATAACATCATAGCCTTTAAAAGAAAGCTCCGAAGCCAAAGCTTCAGCCTTTGCTTCAGAGCGAAAATAATTTATAACTACAGGAAAGCCTTCAGCACATAAATTACGTACCGTTGCCTCACCAATGCCGGAAGAGCCGCCTGTTACAACGGCAACCTTCCTGTTTTTCATCACTGAACTTTCATGAATGAAGAAATGAAGGAAGTTACGGAAGCCTGCTCCATTCCCTTGAGAGTAAGCTGATTTGAAGGGATCGTCTCAACGATATTGTCAACAACGATCTGCATTGTAATAACACCGTCACTGTTGTAGTTATCGACCTGGATAAGCTTATCGCCTATAGAGTAAAGTCTGACTGTTGTTTCATCATATACATACTCGTTGCAAAGACCTGCAACACCGTTGATGGTAACTGCAGACTGATTTATCTTTGAAACTGTGTTATCAACATCTTCTGCCTTAAAGTTTGTAAGCTCGGCTACGTCAAACTCATCTTCAATACCAAGAGCCTTGACAAGTCTCTCAGAAAGCTCTGTATAAATATTTGCATTAGGCTGAATAAGGTATGTTGCGTCATCAAGAATAAGAACACCTATAGAGATATCGGACATTGTAGTTGTAAAGTGGAAGTTTGTACCGTCAGTAGCAAGCTTTACGGGCATAACTGTACCTGTAGAATAAATAGTGCCCTCCATATAGTATGAGCCCTTAATAAAGACTTCAACCTGAGAACCTATGTACTTTTGACTGATAGATTCGCCTTCTTCGATCTGATTATCACTTCTTACATTGCCGAGACCCTCTTCAACTGAAGCAGCTGAATTATCTTCAACTGTGCCGGGTGTTGTATCGTCGTTACAGCCGGAGAAAACAACAGCGACACAAAGCATCAAAGCGATAAGCACACATAATGTTTTTTTCATTTTAGCATCACCTTTTAATCTTAATATTTTTTTAATTTACTGTTTTAACTTTATTAATAATACAACATTTGTCTGAAAAAATCAAGTATTATTACAAATCTGTTTTATTTAAAAGATATTATGCACTGCATTGAAAGTTTTTTGAACTTGGGAAGCTTGTACTGCGGTTTAAGTGCAGCTATTGCAGGAATATCGCCGCCGACACCGTGCTGTCCGCCGTCAATATGAACAGTAAGGAAATCGTGCTTGGGCAGATAACATGAATGATCTGCTGTCTGAAGTTCACGAAGTGTATACGGATGTACACTTGCTTCAAAAGCCTTTGAAACTGCATCGACACGAAGCTTCAGCTCTTTACCGACTTCAAGCCATCTTACATCGCAACGGTTTGCATTTTCCTGAGGGAACAGATAGTCGTGAATAAAATCTTCGCATGAGTCAAACTCATATACACCCAGAAATGCACCTGTTTTTCTGTCACAGTAATTCTCATGGGGACCTTTACCGTAATATCTGATACCGTCAATGCCGTAATTGAGCTCAAAAGTTATTCCGTATCTGGGCATATCGTAAGGAGTTATGTTACGGCATGTCAGACTTGTGATTATTCTGCCTTTGGGCGTGACAATATATTCGGTTCTCACATTATCAACGAATTTCATGCTCCAATCCACCGTAATTTTTATACAGCCGTTGTAATTTTCAGTCTTTACGGAGGTTGCTCTGATATTTTCCGATGCTCTTCTGAACGCATTCAGACCGAGTACATCTTTAACAAGATCAACAGGAATCTGTGCCATACGCTCATTATCTATATTTGCTCTGCCGAAGCAAGGCTTGATTCCGCTCTTCAGACACTCTTTTCCGTCAAGCTTATAGGAATACAGCTCGCCGCTTTTCTTTGAGACCTTAAGACAGAAGTCCTCACCGCTGACAATGTAATCTGTCCCCGAATCCTCGATATTTATTTTTCCGTCGTCGGGTTTCGCAGTCATGTACATATAAGAACCGAGGACGAACTGCTCTCTTGCCATCAGATGCCCCTTAGGAAGCTTCATTTTTGCAGATTTGAGGGTTATATATACATCCAGTGTGCTCTCTCCCGACTGACTCATCTCAAAGGGAACTTCTATCTTAGCTGTTTCCATATACTTTGTATCGGGGAGATCAACAGTTTCTTCACAGACAATACCCTGCTGATTGCTCAGAACCATCCTCAGTCTGAAGTTCTTCAAGGATGTGAACATAAATCTGTTAAGAATATTGACAGTATTACCGCTGAGGGTGAAATCCACCTGCTGATAGCACTTGACAACTTCATAATAATGGGGATTCGGTGAACGGTCACCTCTGAAAACGCCGTTAAAAGCAAAGTTTCCGTCATTGGGCTTGTCACCGAAGTCACCGCCGTAATTCCATTTATCCTTACCGTCGGGGGTGGTCGTCCTTATTGCCTGATCGGCAAAATCCCATATATATCCGCCTGCAAGACGGTCATACTTCTTAAAATCCTCCCAATAATCGGAGAAATTGCCCATACTGTTGCCCATCGCATGGCTGTATTCGCACTGGATAAAGGGTTTGTCACGATACATTTCGGGAGTCAGACGGTAACCCATCTGCAGATTCCACAATGCTTTTGAATGAATATGAGTTTTGTTCTCGCCGATCTCCTGCATCTGATTCTGAACGGTGTACATCTCACTCATCAGATCGGATACCTCCAGATATGCATCGGGCTCATAATGTATCGGTCTTGTATTATCAATTCTCAGAGCAGTCTGTTTCATATCGGCAAAAGTTTTACCGTTTCCGCTTTCATTACCGAGAGACCAGAAAAGAATACAGGAATGATTCTTATAGGATTCGACCATATTTGCCATTCTGTAACAGCACTGAGCACTCCACTTGGGATCACTGCCGGGTATCTTTATGGCAAGGCCGTGAGTTTCAAGGTTATTTTCACTCATTACGAGAATACCTATCTCATCACACAGTTCATAAAATCTGCGGGTATTGGGATAATGACTCGTTCTGACATTTGTAATATTGCTTCTCTTGAGCATTTCAAGATCGGCTCTTGTAATCGTCTCAGGCACTGCATGGCCGTAGTCGGGGTGGAAATCATGTCTGTTCACACCGCAAATCTTAAGGGGCACACCGTTAAGGAGAATAAACGGACCTCTTTTTGTTTCAGGGTCATATTTTGCTGTTTTTACTTCACGGAAACCGTATTTATGCTCTCTGACATCTGAAACCTTATCCCCCTCAAAAAGAGTTACACGGACAGTATAAAGATAGGGATTTTCATGGCTCCAGAGCTTAAAGCCCGACACATTTTTGCTTATAAAACTCTTCTTTGTATCGGAATCGCTCATTTCCTTTATTTCCGACTCGGCAGAAGCGAACACTTTACCCTTGGGGTCAAGTATTTCAACAAGAAGCTTACCGCCTTCAAACGCAGCTCCTCTTGTTTCTATCTCAGTATCGATCTTGAATTCAGCCTTCTTGTAATCATCACTGAATTCACTTCTTATGTAGTAGTCACGGATATATTTTTTGGGCTTAAAAACGATGTTTACGTCACGGAAAATACCCGAAAGACGCCACATATCCTGATCCTCGAGATAGCTGCCGTCACAGAACTGATGAACGGTAACAGCAAGTCTGTTTTTGCCTGCATGCACATACTTTGTGATATCATACTCGGTCTCATCAAACGTATCCTGAGAATAGCCCGCAAATTCACCGTTAACGTAGACTTCTCCGCAGGAGTTGATACCTCCGAAATGAATAAACACATTGTCATCAGTCTCTTCAAGCTCAAAATCCTTGACATAAAGACCGCAGGGATTGACAGTATCATCAATATGAGGAATGTTCACCATTGAAACAGGCTTCGGATAATTGATATTGGTATAGATCGGTGTTCCGTAGCCCTTTATCTGCCACTCGGAGGGCACTTCAAGATCATCAAAAAGCCCTGTATCAAAATCAGGCTGCTGATAACCGTTGAGGATATGAGTGCTGTCGGGCTGAAATCTGAATTTCCATGTGCCGTTAAGACATCTGACTTTTTTCTTTCCGTTTTCGGGACAAACGGGAAAACCTGCTGCCGAACGTTTTTCAGTATTTACACTGAATACGTTTATATCTTGCCAGATAGGTAAAGTCTTCATATGTATCTCCCCTGTTTTTATAATATTTTTATACAAGTTAATTATAGCATTACAGCAATATGAAATGCAAGACAAAACAGAATTTGTCCTGGTCTTATAATGAACAATTTTACAATGTACAATGTACAATGATTAGAAAAAACCGCCTGTATCGCAACTGCACAATTGTAAATTGTACATTATACATTGTTAATTGGTTCGATAAATTATTGTTTTGTGCTTACTACCTCAACTCTGAGCACGTTTGTCGTGCCGCCGTTACCTGCAGTTATAACGACTCTGTCGCCGTCATTGATATAACCGTCTTTTTTTGCACAGGCAATTGCATGTCTGAAAAGAGATTCCGCATCATTCTGAATAAGTGCCCTTACAGGGAATACTCCCCATGATAATGCAAGCTGATGGAAGGTCTGCTCGTCCGGAGTTGCGGCAACAATAATCTCATGCGGTCTGAATTTAGAGACTCGTCTTGCAGTCAGTCCCGACATTGTGACAGCTATAATTGCAGCGGCTTTTATATCCTTTGCAGTTGTACATGCTGCATCGCAGATTGCGTTTGCCGTGTCATCAGCGTTATTTTCATACATCGCATCGGAGTAGCTGTTCATTGAAAAAGCATCATTTTCCGCCTGACAGGCAATTCTTGCCATAACACTGACAGCAAGATCGGGATGCTCACCCATTGCAGTTTCACCGGAAAGCATGACTGCAGATGTACCGTCAAAAACAGCGTTAGCAACATCAGTTATTTCGGCTCTTGTGGGTGTACTGCTGTGGATCATGGATTCAAGCATCTGAGTGGCAGTTATGACCATTTTGCCTGCCTGATAGCATTTCTTTATAAATGATTTCTGAAGTCCGGGAAGCTTTTCGTATTCGATCTCAACACCCATGTCGCCCCGGGCAACCATTATTCCGTCGGAATATCTGAGTATCTCATCAAAATTCTCCACGCCTTCAATATTCTCTATTTTAGAAATTATTTTGATATTGTGTCCGCCGTAATAATCAAGCAGGTTTCTGACCGCAATAACGTCCTCCTTTGAACGGACAAAAGATGCGGCAACGAAATCCACATTCTGCTCAACACCGAAAATAAGATCTGATTCATCCTGCTTGCTGATATAGGGAAAATCAAGATGCTTACCGGGGATATTAACACCTTTTTTATCCGATATCTCTCCGCCGGTTACAACACGGCAATGAATATCCGTTTCGGTAGTGTCAATAACCTTAAGCTCAACTCTGCCGTCATCAATAAGCACTCTGTCACCGCTTGCGAGCTGTTCGGGAAGCTCAGTATAAGTTATCGCAACCGCAGATTCATCGCCCTCTATGTCTCTTGAGGTAAGCGTATATTCGGCACCGTCGTGTATTGTTACGGACTTGTTTTTAAAATTCTTAAGCCTTATCTCAGGTCCCTTGGTGTCAAGCATTATCGCTGCGGGAACCCCCGATTTATCACGTACCTTGCGGAATGTTTCCATCATTTCCTTATGGTATTCATGTGTGCCGTGTGAAAAATTGAAACGGGCAACATTCATTCCGTTCTGAAGCATTTTTGCAATTATTTTTTCGTCTGAGGATGCCGGTCCCAATGTGCAGACTATCTTTGTTCTTTTCATTGTGCATCACCTTTGCCGTGGAAAAATAGATTATGAAACATTTTCAAACTGACTGTTGTAAAGCTCAGCATAAAAGCCGTTCTTTTTAAGAAGAGAGACATGGTCACCCTGCTCAACAACATGACCGTCACGCATTACGAGTATAACGTCCGATTCTCTTATGGTTGAAAGTCTGTGGGCAACGATAAATGTAGTTCTTCCCTTCATCAGCTTAAGAAATGCCTTCTGAATGCGTATCTCCGTTCGGGTATCGATCGAAGAGGTAGCCTCATCGAGAATAAGCATCGGCGGCTGACAGAGCATCAGTCTTGAAATGCACAAAAGCTGTTTCTGTCCCTGTGAAAGTCCGCCTGCATCCTCACCTATAACAGTATTATAACCGTCGGGAAGTCTTTTTATAAAAGAATGTGCATGAGCAGCCTTTGCGGCGGCGATTATCTCTTCGTCAGTTGCATCAGTTTTGCCCATTGCGATATTATCCCTTACGGTGCCTTCACGTATCCATGTCTCCTGCAATACCATGCCGAAGCCCGAACGCAGACTTTTTCTTGTAATATCTCTTATATCAATATCTTCAACATTTACGCTTCCCGAATCCACATCGTAAAAACGCATAAGAAGATTGATAAGAGTCGTCTTGCCGCAGCCTGTAGGTCCGACTATGGCAATACGCTGACCGGGCTTCACATCAAGATTTAGATTTTCGATAAGCTTCTTTTCTTTAACATAGGAAAAGCTTACATTATCAAGTTTTACGTTACCTTGAATATTACGGAGAGTTTTTGCATCATCCTTTTCGGGGATCTGAGGCTCTTCGTCAATGAGTTCAAAAATTCTTGCGGCACAGGCAAAAGCATTCTGAAGCTCAGTTATGACACCGGATATCTCATTGAACGGTTTTGTATACTGGTTTGCATAGCTCAGAAGGCAGCTGAGTCCGCCTACCGTAAAAACAGTTTCGACGGTAAAGCCGTATCCTGTCACAGCCAATGCCCCCGTAAGAGCAACAAATGCATAAACTACGCTGTTGACAAAACGAGTGCAAGGGTTTGTAAGAGAAGAAAAGAAGGTTGCTTTCAAAGAAAATTTTTCAAGACGTGAATTTATTTCATCAAATTTTTCTGTATTTTCGTCTTCTCTGCCGAAAGCCTTGACTGTCTTCTGATTGCCTATCATTTCATCAATGAACGCAGTCTGCTCTCCTCTTGTTTCTGATTGCAGTCTGAACATTGAATAGGTCTTCTTTGCAATAAATCTTGCCACGAACAGCGACAAGGGAGTCAGAATAACCACAACAAGAGCTATCTTCCGGTTGATACTGAGCATAAAAGCGAGAGTGCCGACAATAGTAACGATTCCCGTAAAAAGCTGTGTAAATCCCATAAGTAAGCCATCTGCAAACTGATCTGCATCGGCAATAACACGGCTGACCGTATCGCCGTAAGGGTGAGAATCAATATATTTTAAAGGAAGTATCTGAATCTTTCTGAAAGCTTCATCTCTGACATTTCTTACAACATGATAAGTTATTCTGTTGTTGACAGTATTCATAAGCCACTGAACAAGAGCAACTGCCGCCGCTATAACACCGATCTCAAGAAGGAGCGTACCGAGCTTTGCAAAATCGACATTTCCCTTATCAACGATAAGGTCGATGGCATCACCCACCAGAATGGGAGCATACAGCGTACCTGCAACACTCAGAGTCGCAAGGATTACGGACAAGGCAAGGAGAAGTCTGTATCTTTTAATGTGTCTGAGGATCTTTTTAAGAGTTCCCGCAGGAGCTTTTTTAGACTTAGACATTGACAGCATCCTCCTTTCTGAACTGTGACTCATATATCTCACGATAAACCTCGCAGGACTGCATAAGCTCGTCATGAGTTCCGATTCCCACAGCCTCGCCGTCATCAAGCACAACTATCTTGTCGGCATATCTGACTGAGGATGCACGCTGAGAAACGATAAACACCGTCATATCGCTGCATTTTTCCCTGATAGCTTTACGCAGTGATGCATCAGTTGCGAAGTCAAGAGCTGACGCACTGTCGTCAAGAATAAGTATCTCGGGATTCTTAACCAGAGCTCTTGCAATGGTCAGACGCTGTTTCTGACCGCCCGAAAAATTCTTACCGCCCTGTTCGACAACTGCATCAAGTCCCCCGTCTTTACTCTTTATTACATCAACAGCCTGAGCAGTTTCAACTGCCGACATAATTTCTTCATCGGTAGCGTTGTCATTGCCCAATCTGAGATTTTCCCTTATTGTACCGCCGAAAAGAACAGCTTTCTGCTCAACAATACCCGTTTTATCACGGAGTTCAGCTTCGGAATAATCACGCACATCAATTCCGTCAACAAGCACGCTCCCCTTTTCTGCATAATAAAATCCCGGTATCATATTGACAAGAGAGGATTTGCCCGAGCCGGTACCTCCGATCACACCGACTGTTTCACCGTGTTTTACTTTAAAATCAATATTTGTAAGTGATTCCTCGGCAGCTGTTTTGTATTTAAGAGAAACATTTCTGAATTCAACAGCATATTCACCGTTTCTTACACCCTTTGTCTCTTCGGGAGCAACTGTTGAGGGCTCAATATCAAGCACAGCCTGTATACGGTTTCCGCAGGCAACGGCTTTTGTGATGCTGATAATAAGGTTTGCAAGCTTTACAAGCTCAATGAGTATCTGAGACATGTAATTATACAGTGCAACAACAGCACCCTGAGTTATTATTCCCTCATTTACACGGACAGCTCCTGTGTGTATCAGCCATACGATGGCAAGATTGACAATAACGTATGTCAACGGATTCATAAGTGCCGATATTCTGCCCGTGAACTTCTGTATGGAAGTGAGTGCATTATTTCGTTCTGTAAACTCCTTTGTTTCCTCTTCCTCCATACAAAATGCACGCAGAACTCTTGCACCCGAAAGGTTTTCTTTCGTAATTCCCAGAACACCGTCAAGACGGCTCTGCACCTTTTTATAAAGAGGTATGCAGGCGAGCATTATTCCGAAAACAACAACAGACAAAGCAAGTATCGTAACGGCAAATATACCTGCCGTCTCGGGATCAATGGTAAACGCCATTATCATTGAGCCGAAAACAACGAACGGCGAACGCATGAGAAGTCTCAGAGTGAGATTTGTACCGCTTTGAACCTGATTTGCATCACTTGTCATTCGGGTAATGAGTGTTGATGTACCTAAAGTGTCAATTTCAGTATAAGTTAGAGTCTGAATGTGCTTAAACAATGCATGACGAACCTTTGCAACAAATCCGACAGATGCTTTTGCCGCAAAAAACTGAGCAGTTATGGAAAAGCCAAGTCCCACAACCCCCAGAGCGATCAACAGACCGCACATTTTCACAATATATCCCATATCGGAATTACCGAGTCCCGTATCTATAATTTCAGCAATTACAAGGGGGACAAACAGGTCGATGAGTGCCTCAAGCATTTTAAATAATGGGCTCAGAATACTCTCTTTAGTATAATCTTTTAAATAGACCAACAGTTTTTTCATCATACTACCTCAAAAATGAAAATCAATTTTCTACCATTGTAAATAATACCACAATGTATAATTTATATCAAGATTAAAAGATAAATAAACAATAAAATATCACTCGTTGCATTTTTCCGTTTCTTGTGTTACAATCAAAATACAAAACAAAAAGGAGAACTGATCCTATGAAAAACATACAGAATGCTCAGTGGATTAAAAGCACAAAGATAATCGAAGAAGCTTCTGCTGAGTTTATAAAAGAATTCCGCATTGAGAAGCCTGTCAGCTCGGCTACGATGGAAGCCACCGCTTACGGCGTTTATGATATTATAATTAACGGTAAAAAGGTGGGAGATCAGACTCTTACACCCGGCTGGACTGCTTATCAGAAGCATCTGCAGGTAGAAACATACGATATTACAGCTTTATTGAATGAAAACAATACTGTCGTTATGGGTGTTGCTCCCGGTTGGAAGGGTTTTCCCCGTTTCAATGCCTCTAAGCTTCAGCATAAATTCCTCGGTATCGGCGAGACTGCTGTTATTGCCGCCATTGAAATAGAATACGCTGACGGTACATCTGAAATTCTCTACACAGATGAAAGCTGGCTGAGCCGTAAGGGCAAAACGGTTTATTCTCATCTCTATAACGGCTACACATACGACCCGTCATTTGTTGACGACAAACCCGTAGCTTCAACTCCGTTCCCCTGCTGTACGGATAATCTTATTGACCGTGCGGGCGAAAAGATCACCGAGCATGAATATCTGCCTGCAAAGGAAATTATCATCACTCCCAAGGGCGAGACTGTTATCGACTTCGGACAAAATATGACAGGTTATGTTCAGTTTAAGATTAAAGGTAACAAGGGGGAAAAAGCTGTTATTCATCATGCTGAGGTTCTTGATGCCGACGGAAATTTCTATAATGACAATTACCGCAGTGCAAAGGCTGAGGCAGCATTTATATGTGACGGTGAAGAGCACATCTGCAAGCCAGCATACAATTTCTTCGGTTTCCGCTACATAAAACTTGAAAACTGGAGCGATGAAGTCAGAAAAGAGAATTTCACTGCAATAGTTGTTCATTCAGACATGAAGAGAACAGGCTATTTTGAATGTTCGGACGAAAGAGTAAATCAGCTTTTCAGCAATGTTATATGGGGACAGAAGGGTAACTTCCTCGATGTACCCACAGACTGTCCTCAGCGTGACGAAAGGCTCGGCTGGACAGGTGATGCACAGGTTTTTGTAAAAACAGCCTCGTACAACTTCGATGTTGAAAAATTCTTCATCAAATGGCTTGCAGACCTCAGAGCCGATCAGACAAGCTGGGGTGCAGTGCCTCATGTTATCCCCAATGTTTTCGAACCCGATGATGAATGCTCAGCCGCATGGGCAGATGCCGCAACGATCTGTCCGTGGCAGATATATCAGACCTACGGCAACAAACAGATACTCAAGGATTCACTTAAATCTATGGCTGATTTCCTTGAATATATCGAATATCACACATGGGACGATCTTTGGGCAAAGGGACATCACTTCGGCGACTGGCTCAACCTTGACGGTTCAAGTGCCGAGGATTGCAGCAACGGAACTGACAAAGACCTTATCGCAACGGCTTATTTCATTTATTCAAGTGAGATCTACATTAAGTCATGTGCTCTTTGCGGTGAGGATCCGGGGCACTACCCTGAAATGCGTGATAATTTCATAAGATCATTCAGAAACAAATACATGAAAGACGGCAGGATCACTGACGAATACGCTACACAGACAGCATGTGTACTTGCATGTCATTTCGGAATCAGTGACAATATCCCCGAAACTGCAAAACAGCTCAATGAGCTTGTCTGTGAATGCGGACATCTGAAAACAGGCTTTGTTGGTACGCCCTATCTTCTTCATGCTCTCAGCGACAACGGTTACACCGAAACTGCATACAGTCTGCTTCTTCGTGAAGAATATCCCTCATGGCTCTTCTCCGTCAAAATGGGTGCAACGACCATCTGGGAGCATTGGGACGGTATGCGTGAGGACGGCACAATGTGGAGCACTTCAATGAACTCCTTCAACCACTATGCTTACGGCTCAGTTGCAGACTGGCTCTACGGCGATGCGGCAGGTATCAAAACAGATGAAAGCAAGCCCGCTTTTGAGCATATTATTTTCGCTCCCCTTACCGACAGCAGACTTGATTTCGTAAAAGCTTCAATTGAGTCAAGACACGGCACGGTCAAGTCAGAATGGAAGAGAGAAAACGGCAAAGTCACCTACTCTTTCACCGTTCCCGAAGGCTGTACCGCAACTGTCATCCTTAACGGCGAAACCACGGAAATTGAAGCCGGCACACACGTTTTCGGCAATTGATAAATCAGAATTTATCGGTGAGATAAATTATTGTTCGGCAAAGAAAAAACAAAGTCAAAGACTTCGGAAGAAAACGATAAAAAGCCGCAAATTGCCAAAAAACGCTTGACAAATCTGCGGCTTTCTCTCAAAATGCAATCAACAGGTAACTGCTGAAAGCGGTTTTAACGGATCACTTTTCATAACTGCTCTGTCTGACAACAGGGCGGTTAGTTTTTTATGATAATGTGATCGATCTTGCTCCTTTATTTTCTGTTAATGCTTCGGGTTTCTGCTTCCCTCGTCATCCGTAAGCTCAAGAATATAACCAGCAGAAACATTATAATATTTGCAGAGTTCTTTGAGCAGATCTATCGGCAATGCTCGGTTTCCTGTCTCATAAAGTTGATACTGTTGCTGTGTTATATTCAATATTGCCGCAATTTCTTTTTGATATTTATCGTTATCTTCTCTCAATTCTTTTAATCTTTTATAATACATAGATAATGTCTCACCTTTTGAAAATGTTTAATTACAAATTAATTATAATAAAACATTTCTACGAATGTATTTTAGTGTATAGCTCGTCTGATGCGACTAAAAAAACACCGCAGCTGCTTTTAACTGTAACTGCGGTGGTTTTATGTTATTTATGCTTATTTAAAATACTTGACAGCAGCATCGAACATTCCGATATTGAAATCACCGTCAACGTTCTTATAAAGACCGTGACCGATTCTTTCTGAATGACCCATCTTACCGAATACTCTGCCATCGGGTGATGTAATACCTTCGATAGCACAAACGGAGTTATTGGGATTGAAGTGAATGTCTGCTGTGGGATTGCCGTTGAGGTCAACATACTGTGTAGCAATCTGACCGTTTTCGGCAAGTTTTTTGACAAGCTCGTCTGAGCAGAGGAATCTGCCTTCACCGTGTGAAATGGGCACAGTGTAAACATCACCCACATTTGTGTTCATAAGCCAGGGGGACTTATTTGAAGCGATACGTGTTCTTACAAGTCTGGACTGATGTCTGCCGATGGTGTTATATGTAAGTGTGGGGCAGTTTTCATCAGTGTCGATAATCTCGCCGTAAGGTACAAGACCAAGTTTGATAAGAGCCTGGAAGCCGTTACAGATACCTGCCATAAGTCCGTCACGGTTTTTCAGAAGCTCGTGAACCTGTTCCTTGACAGCACCGTTACGGAAGAATGCTGTAATGAACTTACCTGAACCGTCGGGCTCGTCACCACCGGAGAAACCACCGGGAATAAAGATTATCTGTGACTGCTTGACCTTTTCAGCAAATGCATCAACCGATTCAGCGATTGCAGAAGCTGAAAGATTCTTTACAACAAAGATTTCGGGGTCTGCACCTGCAGTCATAAGAGCCTTTGCTGTATCAAATTCACAGTTTGTGCCGGGGAATACGGGAATAAGAACCTTGGGCTTTGCAACCTTGATTGCGGGGGCAACTCTTGTTTCAGCATTATAGCTGAATGCTTCGATTTCCTTTTCACCCTGCTCAATGTTGCATGAGAAAATAGGTTCGAGTTTATTTTCATAAATGTCAAGAAGAGATGCAAGTTCGATTTCGTCATTGCCGTACTTGATTGTTTCTTCAAGGCAAGTATGACCGAGAACTTCACCGATTTCGTCTTCTGTTGTGAGTTCAAGAATGAATGCACCGTAATTGTAACCGAAGATATCATCAATTTCAAATTCTTCGTTATATTCAAAGCCGATGCTGTTACCGAAGCTCATCTTCATGACTGCTTCTGCAATACCGCCGTAACCGGGAGTATAACAAGCGGCAACCTTACCTGCTTTGATAAGTGCATAAACTTCATCAAAGAGCTTCTTTTCTGATTCTGCTGTGGGAAGTCCGTTTTCGTCATATTCAGGCTTAAGGATAACAACCTTGTGACCTGCCGACTTGAATTCGGGAGAAACAACATCGTTGACATTGCCTGTTGTGACAGCAAATGAAACAAGTGTGGGAGGAACATCAATATCTTCAAATGTACCGCTCATTGAGTCCTTACCGCCGATCGATGCGATTTCATAATCCATCTGAGCCTTGAAAGCACCGAGGAGTGCTGAAAGAGGCTTGCCCCAACGAGCAGGATTCTTTTCGGGCTTCTCAAAGTATTCCTGGAATGTGAGGTATACATCTTCAAAGGATGCACCTGATGCGATAAGCTTTGCAACTGATTCAACAACTGCAAGATATGCACCGTGGTAGGGGCTCTTTTCCATTATAAAGGGATTGTAGCCCCATGCCATAAATGAACATGTGTCTGTGTGCTTCTTTTCAACAGAAACCTTGTTTACCATTGCCTGAATGGGAGTGAGCTGATTCTTACCGCCGAAAGGCATAAGAACCGTTCCTGCACCGATTGTTGAGTCGAAACGCTCTGAAAGACCTCTCTTTGAGCAGACATTGAGGTCGCCTGCAAGAGCCTTGTAGCCGTCTTTAAAGCCGGGAACAATTTTCTTTTCATAAGCCTTGGGATTTTCAGGTCTTATATCAATGTGCTTTGCAGCACCGTTTGAGTTAAGGAATTCTCTTGAAAGGTCAACAATAACGTTGCCGTTCCATGTCATTGTAAGTCTGGGCTCAGCCTTAACACGAGCAACAACAGTTGCTTCAAGGTTTTCGCTTGTTGCGATTTCAACAAATCTTTCTACATCCTTTGCTTCAACAACAACAGCCATTCTCTCCTGAGATTCACTGATCGCAAGCTCTGTACCGTCAAGACCTTCATACTTCTTGGGAACTGCATTGAGGTCGATTTCAAGACCGTCTGCAAGCTCACCGATAGCAACAGAAACACCGCCTGCACCGAAGTCGTTACAACGCTTGATAAGTCTTGAAGCTTCTGCATTTCTGAAAAGTCTCTGGAGCTTTCTTTCTTCGGGAGCATTACCCTTCTGAACCTCTGCACCGCAGCTTTCAAGTGATTCGAGTGTATGAGATTTTGAAGAACCTGTTGCACCGCCGCAGCCGTCACGACCTGTTCTGCCGCCTAAGAGGATAACAATATCACCGGGATCGGGACATTCACGTCTTACATTCTCTGCGGGAGCAGCAGCAATAACAGCACCTATCTCCATTCTCTTTGCAACATAACCGGGGTGATATAGTTCATCAACCTGACCTGTTGCAAGACCTATCTGATTACCGTATGATGAATAACCTGCAGCTGCAGTTGTAACGATCTTTCTCTGAGGAAGCTTACCCTTCATTGTATCCTGAACGGGAACAAGGGGGTCACCTGCACCTGTTACACGCATTGCTGCGTATACATATGAACGGCCGGAAAGAGGATCACGGATAGCACCGCCGATACAGGTTGCCGCACCACCGAAAGGCTCGATTTCTGTGGGATGGTTATGTGTTTCATTCTTGAAGAGAAGAAGCCAGTCCTGTTCTTCACCCTCAACATTAACCTTGATCTTGACTGTACAGGCATTGATTTCCTCTGATTCGTCGATTTTAGGAAGTTTGCCCTTAGCTTTGAGGTAACGTGTGCCGACAGTTGCAATATCCATAAGATTTACGGGCTTTGTTCTGCCGAGCTCCTGTCTTACAGCAACATATTCGTCATATGCAGCCTGCAGAAGAGGATCATCAAACTTAACGCTGTCAATTGTAGTAAGGAATGTTGTATGACGGCAGTGATCTGACCAATATGTGTCAATCATTCTGATTTCAGTGATTGTGGGAGTCTTGTTTTCTGACTTGAAGTAATCCTGACAGAATTTGATATCGTCAGCATCCATTGCAAGAGCATAATTCTTTACAAAATCTGCAAGACCGTCTGCATCAAGGTCATTGAAGCCGTGGAGTGTTTCAACAGTTTCGGGAACTGTGTACTCAGCCCTGAGAGTGTCAAACATATCCATTGTTGCCTCACGGCTTTCAACGGGGTTGATAACATACTTTTTGACTGCTTCAACTTCTGCACCTGTCATATCACCCTGCATAACGTATATCTTTGCAGTTCTTACAAGGGGTCTTTCACCCTGTGAAATGATCTGGATACACTGTGCAGCAGAGTCTGCTCTCTGGTCAAACTGACCCGGGAGATATTCAACAGCAAAAACAATGTCACCTTCGTTTGCTTCGAGCTCAGCAGTTACAGTGTCAAGCTGAGGCTCTGAGAAAACTGTTCCGACAGAGTAATCGAAAAGATCTTTTTCGATATTTTCAACATCGTAACGGTTAAGAAGACGAAGCTCCTTTAATGATGTTATCTGAAGAAGTGTATTGATCTCATTTTTAAGGGAATTAGCTTCGTGAGCAAGTCCCTCTTTCTTTTCTACAAATATTCTGTATACCATATTAATTCACCTTTACTTAGCCTTGAGTGCTCTTGCACCGATGTCCTTACGGTAATATGCATTGCCGAAATGCACTTTTGTAACTTCGCCGTATGATTTGTCAATAGCCTCTCTGAGTGTGGGAGCAGTACAGGTCACACCGAGCACTCTGCCACCGTTTGTAAGAAGTTTTCCGTCTTCTGTCTTAGCTCCTGCAACGAAAAGTTCACCGTTCATGTCAGCATCAACAGTTATTTCATAGCCTTTTTCATACTTTGAGGGATAACCGTCTGATGCCATAATAACGCAACATGCATTTTCATCCTTGAACTTTACATCAATTTCAGAAAGTCTTTCATCGGCAACTGCTTCGAAAATCTCGAAAAGGTCTGTTTCAAGAAGAGGAAGGACAACCTGTGTTTCGGGGTCACCGAAACGGCAGTTGTATTCAATAACCTTTGTACCCTTCGGTGTTATCATAAGACCGAAGTAAAGGCAGCCTTTGAATGTTCTGCCCTCTGAGTTCATCGCATTCATTGTTGGAATGAAGATTTTTTCCATACATTCCGAAGCCACAACATCAGTGTAATAGGGATTGGGAGCAACTGTTCCCATACCGCCCGTGTTAAGACCTTCATCATTGTCCTTTGCTCTCTTGTGGTCCATTGATGAAACCATGGGAACAACAACTTTACCGTCCGTGAATGAAAGCACGGAAACTTCGGGACCTGTGAGGAATTCTTCAATAACGATATTGCTTCCGCTTTCACCGAAAACCTTATCCTCCATCATTTCCTTTACAGCCTTTTTCGCATCTTCTCTTGTTTCTGCGATTATAACACCCTTACCCAGAGCAAGACCGTCAGCCTTGATAACTGTGGGAATGGGGGCTGTTTCAAGGTACTCGAGAGCTTTTTCCATATCGGAGAATACTTCGTATTCTGCTGTGGGAATACCGTATTTCTTCATAAGGTTCTTTGAGAAAACTTTACTGCCTTCAATTATTGCAGCATTTTTCTTAGGTCCGAAACACTTGATGCCGATTTCGTTAAGGGCATCAACTGCACCCAGTACAAGAGGATCATCGGGAGCAACAACAGCAAAATCAATATTATTGTTCTTTGCGAAGTCAACTATACCTGCGATGTCCGTTGCACCGACACTCACACACTCGGCATCAGCGGCAATACCGCCGTTACCGGGAAGTGCATATATTTTTTCAATAGATTTATTCTCTTTTAATTTTTTGATGATGGCATGTTCACGACCGCCACCACCGACGACTAAAATATTCATATATTCATACCTTTCTCGTAATTAAAAGGCTTTCGCCTTTAAAGAATAAAGAAGAAAGAATATTGAATAAAGAACAGAATCGGAAAGTTTTAAAATTTTTATTTATTATCTATTCTTTATTCTCTATTATTTTTGAACACCACAAGGTGTTCGCATTAGTGGTGGAAAAGTCTCATGCCTGTGAAGCACATCGCAATGCCGTACTTATCACATGTTTCGATAACCTGATCATCTCTGATTGAACCACCGGGTTCTGCAATGTAAGAAACGCCGCTTCTTCTTGCTCTTTCGATGTTGTCACCAAAGGGGAAGAAAGCGTCTGAACCGAGTGCAACACCTGTGATTGAGTCAAGATATGCTCTCTTTTCAGCCTTTGTAAACTCTGCGGGCTGTTCTGTAAAATAAAGTTGCCAGTTACCGTCTGCAAGCACATCTTCACTGTCATCTGAAATGTAAACATCAATGCAGTTATCTCTGTCGGGTCTGCCGAGTTCAGCCTTAAAAGGAAGATTAAGAACCTTTTCGTGCTGACGAAGATGCCAGTTATCTGCCTTCTGACCTGCAAGTCTTGTACAATGGATTCTTGACTGCTGACCTGCACC
>CAZTFS010000011.1:13026-31781 GCA_964613045.1 uncultured Eubacteriales bacterium | reverse complement strand
CTTCTTGCCGACATGGTGTTCTGGAGCGGAACAAAGCATAAACAATAATTTGTCGGGCTGTGCCCACAAATTATAAAAAGAATAAAGAAGAAATAAAAAATAATAAAATTTGAAGCCCTTCGGGCTTGAATTATATAAGTGGGGTAAGGGGCAACGCCCCTTCCGACGTTATTATTTATTATCTATTCTCTATTATTTCTTATCTCAAGAATTTATCGAGGACACCTCGATAAATTCTGATTTACAAGAGAGGTTATTATATGAAGCGAATTGCCAGCTTTGAAGTTGATCATACCGTGCTGGAAAAAGGCATGTACACTTCCCGTGTTGACGGAGATGTGACAACTTATGACATCAGAACAAGAAAGCCCAACGTCGAGGAGGTTATGGACAACGCCTCGATCCATACCGTTGAGCATCTTTTTGCTACTTTTGTAAGAAATTCATCCTTTGCGGATAAAATAATTTATTTCGGTCCGATGGGTTGCCGTACAGGTTTCTATTTCCTTGTCCGTGACATGGCTGAACAGGATGCTGTCACTCTCACTCAGCAGGCATTCAGGTTTATTGCAGGTTTTGAGGGTGACATACCGGGAGTTTCTGCCGTTGAATGCGGAAATTACAGGGATCATTCTCTTGAAGGTGCTAAAAAAGAAGCAGAAATGTTTCTTCCTGTCATCGAAAAAGTAACGGTCGAAAGTCTGAAGTACTAAGATTTTGCTTTGTTAAAAATGTACAATATTTTTCCTGTTTTTCAGTAAAATTGAAACAGAAAGTATGTTCACCACAACATGTAGTATATTTTTTTAATTTCGACAAGCGTATTTTGTTGTGCAAAAATAAAAAAACAGCAATTTTAACAAAATTCCGATCTTAAAAATAAATTTCCCGAAATATACTTTAAATTTTCGGGTTTTAGTGGTATACTATACAATAGAGTGTTTGTGAGTTAGTCGCAATATACAAAATGTATGATTCAGATACGTTTATATACTTTAAGGAAGTACCGTTATGGAGAAATTTGTTATCAACGGCGGTAAGAAGCTTCACGGAGAAATTGACATCAGCGGAGCAAAGAATGCGGCGGTAGCTATAATTCCCGCAGCTATTCTTGCTGAGGATATATGCAGAATTGAGAATGTGCCCGACATCAGGGACGTTCAGGTCATGGTCAAGATTCTTATTGAAATGGGAGCTTCTGTCCGTTATATAAATTCAAATACACTGGAGATCGACACAAGATACATCAGTTCTTATGTTATTCCCTACGAAATGACGAAATATTCCCGTTCGTCATACTACCTGTTAGGAGCATTACTGGGCAGATACAACCATGCTAAGGTTGCAATGCCGGGCGGTTGCAATTTCGGCGGTGTCAGACCTATTGACTTCCACCTCAAGGGATTTGCAAAGCTTGGAGCAACGATCACAAATGACAACGGCATGATCGATGCTCAGGCAGAAACTCTTACAGGCAATGTTATCTACTTTGATAAAGTTTCTGTTGGTGCAACTGTCAACATCATGCTCGCTTCAGTCAAGGCAAGAGGTCTTACGGTTATCGAGAATGCGGCGAAAGAGCCTCACATCGTTGACCTTGCCAATTTCCTTAACCTGATGGGTGCAAATGTAACAGGTGCAGGCACAGATGTTATAAAGATCAAGGGCGTCAAATCTCTTCACGGCTGTTCTTATTCCATTATTCCCGATCAGATTGAAGCGGGCACATATATGGTTGCGGCAGCAGCGGCAAAGGGCGATATTCTCATAAAGAATGTTATCCCCAAGCATCTTGAATCCATCACTGCCAAGCTCAGAGAGTGCGGCGTTGAAGTTATGGAAAATGACGATTCAATCAGAATTATCAGCGACAAGAGATGCGGGAACTGTAAGGTAACAGCGATGCCTCATCCCGGTTTTCCCACAGACATGCAGCCTCAGATGACAACCTTCCTTGCTGTCAGTGAAGGGACAAGCATTGTCACCGACGGCGTGTGGGACAACCGTTTCAGATATGTTGACCAGCTGATCCGCATGGGGGCAACGATCCAGATCGAAGGTAAGGCTGCTATCATAACAGGTGTTCCCGAACTTCACGGTGCTCCTGTCAGAGCAGACGATCTCAGGGCAGGTGCGGCAATGCTTATTGCAGGTATGTGTGCTGACGGTCAGACAATTGTTGAAAATATAGGTCAGATCGAAAGAGGCTACGAAAACGTAATTGAAAAGCTCAGAGGAATCGGTGTTGATATCACAAAGGTCGATTTCCCTGACGAAGAAGAAAAAGTAGTTACAGGCTCAGCAAGCTGACAAATAAGAAAAGGACACCGGAACAGTGTCCTTTTTCAATTGTATGAAGGTGGTTTTATGTCAAGATTCTGCACCCTCTGCTCATCAAGCAGCGGAAACAGTACATATATCGGTCATGCAGGCGGCGGTATTCTCGTTGACGCAGGCACAAATGCAAAGCAACTGACCCTTGCTCTCGAAAAAATAACCGTCGAGCCCGAAAATATTCACGGCATTTTCATAACACATGAGCATGCTGACCATGTAGGGGCATTGCGTGTTTTCGCATCAAGATATCATATTCCCGTTTATGCTTCAAAAGGCACTGTTAATGCACTTGAGAAAGCAGGTCATCTTAAAGGCGATTTTGACGCATTTATTATTGATGAACACAGCGTTGAAGTATGCGGCATGAATATTACAAGCATCAAAACCTCTCATGACAGTGCCGAAAGCTACGGTTATGCAGTTACAATGCCTGACGAGAGAAAAATTTCCGTTGTCACTGATACGGGAATCATTACTCAGGATATCATCAACAAAGCGACAGGCAGTGATCTTATTCTGCTTGAATCCAATCACGATAAAAACATGCTCAACAACGGTCCGTATCCGTACTATCTGAAACAGCGGATCCTGTCAGACAAAGGACATCTGTCCAACGAAGCCTGTGCCGAAGCGGCATGCCATTTTATAAATACGGGCACAACACGACTTGTCCTCGGACATCTCAGCCGTGAAAACAATACGGCAACCGCAGCATTGAATGCAACGAGCAATGCTTTGGGAGAAATGGGAGCAGTGGAAGGAATAGACTATCTTTTGCAGGTCGCACCTCCCTGTGTGGGAGAAAGAATGGTGATACTCTGATGCAAAGTGTAAAAATTATCTGTGTCGGCAAGCTCAAGGACGCATTTTTCCGTGATGCTTCCGACGAATACATGAAGCGTCTTAAAGGTTATTGCAAAGCGGAAATTATTGAAATTCCTGCGGCAAATCTTCCCGATGACCCGTCTGACGCCCAAATAGAAGCGGCACTTGAAAAGGAAGCTGAAAATATAATCAAAAAAATTCCATCAGGCAGTACGGCAGTTGCCATGTGTGTCGAAGGAAAGCTTTATTCTTCCGAAGATGTAGCGGCACTGCTTGAAAGGTCTGCCATGTCGGGTAACGGAGATATTACATTCATTATCGGCGGCTCATACGGACTTTCAGAAACAGTTAAAAGAAAGGCAAGCGTGCGGATGTCCGCATCGAAAATGACTTTCCCCCACCGTCTTTTCAGAGTAATGCTTCTGGAGCAGATTTACAGAGGATACAAGATCAATTCCGGCGGAAAGTATCATAAGTAATCAAATCCCCGAGACGGTATATGACTGTCTCGGTTTTTCTTTGGGTTGTTTTTCTCTGTGGGATTGTATATAATAAATACAGAAGGGCAGTGTGAATATGTGTAGTCAGAATCAGCTGAAAATATCGTTGAGCTTATTTCTGAATATTTGAAAAATAAATAATTTTTTGCATAAGAGACAGCTTAGGTTGTCTCTTTTCACATCCACTTTTTCTTTTTGAAAATTATTATTAACACGACCGAAATTATGACACTGACGGCGATAACCCCGGGGTAACCGTAGGGCGATGAAAATTCAGGCATATCGAAATTCATTCCGTACCACCCCACAAGCAATGTCAGCGGCAAAAAAATTGATGTTACCACCGTGAAGACTTTCATAAGGCTGTTTTGCCTGTAATCGAGCATGGATTGGTATTCATCCTGCACCTGGGCAATATAATCCCTGAGTCCCGACGTCCCTGCAAGAAGCTTGTCTATTCTCGAATCAAGCACGGTCATATATTTTATACCGCTGTCGGAAAGCAAGGAGTTTCCGTTTGAT
This sequence comes from uncultured Eubacteriales bacterium, assembly GCA_964613045.1. GTDB lineage: Bacteria > Bacillota > Clostridia > Oscillospirales > Acutalibacteraceae > UBA1081. The sequence continues at coordinate 27,597 of CAZTFS010000011.1, read as the reverse complement.
ATAAGCTGTGCAAGTATGATCCCCATCTGCTCGTACTTGCGTCTGAGTTGCCACAGCTCTCTTCTGTACTGCATCATTCTCTGCTGACGATCCGTTCCGATGCTGTTTATAAGCTCTTCCTCCGTATCGGTTATCATCGCTTCGTATTTATTGAGAATAAGGCTGTCCTTTCTGATTAGACTCATAAAAAAATGATACAGAAGCTGTTCGTTTTCTATTCTTTCATTTTTTGTCTGATCGGATATGATCTTTGCCGTTGTTTTCATCGTTTCTTCACTTTCACAGAAAAAAAACAGGTCTTCCCTATCAAAATATATTGCGATCCTGCTGTTCTTCGGAGTGAAAGACACGTCAAAAACAATAATATCAAAGTCAGCAATACCGATATAGCTCTCCGATTCTTTTTCTTTAAGCATACGGATCGCCTTTTTGCCGATAGCCCCGTCCACGGCATCTGATTGTGAAAACAGCAATATTTTTTGCATATAAAAACCTCGGATACAAAATTTAATAATTCTCAAACAAAAATCTTATCGGTATATGGTACAATATTTTTCAAATTGTATATGCGATCTGTATCGGTGTGTCGGTTGTGATGTGACAGGCACGTATGTTTTTATTATGAACATTGCCACGGAAACAGCCGCATTCCTTATTGTTCTCATAATGGGTATTTTTATGATAACGACAAAGCTAAAAAACCGTCGATATATATCGACGGTTTTTTCTGGTGGACGATAACGGACTCGAACCGCTGACCCTTCGCACGTCAAGCGAATGCTCTACCAACTGAGCTAATCGTCCTTATTTAACTGACTGGGTTATTATACACTATCATGCCTTAAAAATCAAGCCCCAATTTAATTAATTTGATAATTTTCAAAAAAAGTTAAAAATAATGGTGCAATTTTCGTTTGTATATAGTATAATGAATATGTATACGCATAAAGAAAGGAGGAACGGCGAAGAATTTCTCTTGAAATTCTCAGTCGCACGGCGTTTATGTTCAAACAGCTTAAAGAAGACATTCAATGTGTAAAAGATCGTGACCCTGCGGCTACGTCGATTCCGGAGATACTTTTTCTCTATCCCGGTCTGCGTGCTGTCAGGTCATACCGTAAAGCACACTGGTGTCAGATGCACGGTCTGCATTTTCTGGCAAGATGGATATCTCAGCGTGCTGTAAGAAGAACAGGTATTGAGATACACCCCGGTGCAACGATCGGCAAACGATTTTTTATCGACCACGGCACAGGCGTCGTTATCGGTGAAACAACTGAGATCGGTGACGATGTTACAGTCTATCAGGGTGTTACGCTCGGCGGTACGGGTAAGGACGTGGGCAAACGTCATCCCACAGTAGGCAACAACGTTATGATAGGTGCAGGTGCAAAAGTTCTCGGTCCTATAAAGATCGGTGACAACACTAAAATCGCAGCCGGTTCTGTTGTGCTTCACGAAATACCGTCAAACTCTACTGCGGTAGGTACACCCGCAAGAGTGGTAAAACAGGACGGAATAAGAATTGACCCTCTCGATCAGATCCATATTCCCGACCCTGTGTCACAGGAAATTGAACGGCTTGAAGAAATGATAAAAGCTCTTGCCGACACCATAAACAAGTAAAGGAGAAAAAATATGTTAATATATAATTCAGCAACAAGAAAAAAAGATGAATTTATTCCCCATGCCGAGGGCAAGGTAAATATGTACACCTGCGGTCCTACAGTTTATCACTTTGCTCATATAGGCAACCTGAGAACATATATCATGGAGGATGTGCTTGAAAAATATCTCCGTTATGCAGGCTACGACGTTAACAGAGTTATGAACATCACTGATGTGGGACATCTTTCCAGCGATGCCGATACAGGTGAAGACAAAATGCTCAAGGGGGCAAAGCGTGAAAAGAAAACAGTTATGGAGATAGCAAAGTTCTATACCGATGCTTTCTTTTCCGACTGTGAAAAGCTCAATATTAAAAAGCCCGATGTTATCGAGCCTGCAACAAACTGTATCGCAGAGTTTATCGAAATGGTTCAGGGACTTCTTGACGGCGGTTACGCTTATATCGCAGGCGGCAATGTTTACTTTGACACTTCAAAGCTTGACAATTACTATGTTTTCAATAATTTTGATGCGGAAGACCTTGCAGTGGGTGTCCGTGACAGCGTTTCCGAAGACGAAAATAAACGCAACAAAACCGACTTCGTTCTCTGGTTCACAAAGTCAAAGTTTGAGGATCAGGAGCTTAAATGGGACAGCCCCTGGGGCGTAGGTTATCCCGGCTGGCATATTGAGTGCTCCGCAATCAGCATAAAGCACAACGGCGAATATCTTGACATTCACTGCGGCGGCATCGACAATGCATTCCCCCACCACACCAATGAAATTGCCCAAAGTGAAGCATATCTTGGTCATCCTTGGTGCAAATACTGGTTCCATGTACTTCATCTGAATACGAACAACGGCAAAATGAGCAAGTCAAAGGGTGAATTCCTTACCGTTTCACTTCTTGAGGAAAAGGGCTACGATCCCCTTGCATACCGTCTGTTCTGCTTGCAGTCACACTACCGCAAGGCTCAGGAATTTTCCTACGAAGCCCTTGACAATGCCTCTGCAGTATTTACAAAGCTTATTGCAAGAGTTGCAGCTCTTAAAGAAGAGGGCGAAGTTGATAACACTGTTGTCGAACAGTACAGAGCAAAGTTCACGGAAGCTCTTGATAACGACATAAACACATCTCTTGCCGTGACATGTCTTTATGATGTACTCAAGGCTGACACAAACGATGCAACAAAGCTTTTCTTACTTAATGATTTTGACAGAGTTCTTTCGCTTGACCTTATCAAAGAGGCAAAGGCTTACAACGAAAAGGCAACCGCCCCTGAAGCAAGTGAAGAAGATGCAGAAATTGATGCACTTGTTGCACAGAGAACTCAGGCAAGAAAAGATAAGAACTGGGCTGAGGCAGACCGCATCCGTGATGAGCTTAATGCAAGAGGAATCGTTCTTACGGATACACCCGACGGCGTTAAGTGGTCAAGAAAATAATTCAATATTATAATAAAAGTATACCGCAACACGGAGGTGCTGTTATGAATATTATTACCATCAGCCGTGAATTCGGTTCCGGCGGCAGAGAATTAGGCAAGAGAATTGCCGATATACTGGGATATTCCTACTATGACCGTGAAATTATTTCTGCCATTGCCGAGAAACACAATTTCGATGAAAAATATGTGGAAAATATCCTCGAAAGCGGTTTCCCCGTCAGTATGCCCATCACTTACGGCCGTACTTTTTCCTACACCGATCCCACAGGCCAGCAAGCGATACAGCTTCTCGCAACTCAGAGTAAATTGCTCAAGGAATTCGCTTCAAAAGAAAATTGCGTGATTGTAGGCAGAAGTGCAAATATCCTTCTCGAGGATTATAACACTCTTAATATTTTCGTATATGCCGATCTTGAATCAAAAATAAAAAGATGCCGTCAGCGTGCACCCGAAGATGAACATCTGACGGACAATGAGATGAAACGTAAATTCAGACAGATCGATGCAGGCCGAGCCAAGCATCAGCGTTTTCTTTCAGATATAAAGTGGGGCGACAAAGAAGGCTATCACTTATGCGTCAACACTTCAGGGCTTGTCATAAAGAATATTGCTCCTGTTGTTGCGGATTTCGCAAAGCACTACTTTGATGAGATCAAAGATCAGTCATAATATCTGACAAGTGATTTGACTCTGCCCAGAATCGCAACTTCGTCAACAATGATAGGATCCATGCGGTCATTTTCAGGCTGAAGTCTGAAATGGCCGTTTTCTTTATAGAAGCGTTTTACCGTGGCTTCGTCTTCAATAAGAGCGACAACGATCTCCCCGTTTTCAGCAACAGGCGTTTTCTCAACGATAACGATATCACCGTCATAAATGCCGGCATTTATCATGCTTTCACCTCTGACATGCAGTGCAAACAAGGGCTTATCCCTTGAAACAGGCCCCGAATAGGTTATGTAACCCTCGATCTGCTCAACGGCAAGAATCGGCATCCCTGCAGTGACAGTCCCGACAATAGGTACTTTAGTTGTATCGTCAGCCGCAGGTCCAAGAACACGGATAGAACGCTTGAGCATGGGATCACGTTCAATATACCCTGCCTTTTCAAGAGCAATGAGATTTGCCTGAACGGAAGACGTGGATTTAAGACCTACCGCCGCACAGATCTCACGCACCGAAGGGGGCACACCGTTCTGTGTACGTTCAGCAAGAAATTCGTATATTCTCTTCTGGGTAGTGTTAATTTCTTTCATAAAAAATCCTCCCGGAAAGCAATCAAACTTTTGTTCATAGATATTCTATCACACTTTTTCAAAAAAAGCAAACATTTGTTTAAAATTTTTTCAATTTTTTTATAAAAAACTTCAGTTTGCTTGTAAATAGGATAATTTTATAGTACAATAAAATAAATCAGAAGTTGTTTTAGTGATTATTATGAAACTTTTTAAACGCAAAAAAAATAAGTCCGAATTTCCGCAGGTATCCCACACAAAGGGATATTACAGATTTTCAAAGGACTTCCCTTCCGTTACAGACAGCGAAGGCTACCGTGACAATAATATTATAATCAATTCGCCCCGAAAAAAAGCCTCCGTCAGACGAAGGCTTGCTTTGTTGTTTGTTTGCGTGTTCGCTGTCGCATTCATTGTCACTGCACTGTGTCACACAATATCAAACCTGCCGATACTCAACACTGCCGAGCAGACTACGGGTGAAGAAAAAATCGAGCCGATGCTGTCGGGCTACAAAACAGCCCGTCTTTCAGGCGATGTGCTTTCTTATTCAAGCATTGAAAGTATACTCAGTAATTTCAAAGCCAAAAGCATAAATGCCGTCATTATTGAATTCAAGGATGCTCAGGGGTATTTCTATTTCAAGCCTTCAATAACCACATCTGCAGAAGCTCTCAGCAAAGCTTCTGATAATGCATCAAAAATCATAAACGATTTCAGAGCCGCAGGAATCGAAGTTTTCGCCTCCGTCTCCTGTTTTGCAGATGATATTTATGCAAGAAATCATCAGGATCACACCGCTTATGTCATCACAGCTCCCGAATCGGGCAATTACAGTGAGATACGTTCCATCTGGTACGGCGGCGAGATCAGCTCAAACGCATGGCTTAGCCCTTATTCAAACGAAGTTCTTTACTATCTGAACACGATAATGAGCGATATCGACGCATTGGGCGTCAAGGGAATAATACTGGAAAACGCCGTGCTTCCCCTTTCTGCGGAAGATGAAAATGTGCGTTTTGAATTTTCGGCAAATTACGATATGTCTGCCGATGAAAAAATCGCACAATGGATAACTTACACAAACAACACGGTAAAATGTCAGACAGGTCTTGCAGTTTCACAATCGCAAATGATAGATTCTGCAAAAGAAAACAATGTGAATGTCTGCTTTTCCGCAGGCTGCGATTATATAATTCTCGATGCAAGAACGACCGAAGCGAAAAAGGGTGTCTCAATTGCGGGCAAGCAATATCTTGAACCTGAAAAAACGCCGAAGGAATACACAACTGCACTTCTGACTCTGACGGCGGAGCTTCTGACCGCAAATGAGCTCGGATGTGAAATTATCCCCGTAATAGATGATAACGATTCCGCTGAAGCTGTAATTTCAACAATAGCAAATCTGAATAACGAAAAAATTAATTCCTGTATACTTGAATAAGGAGATGGCAATATGTTCGGCAAAAAGAAAAAGGAATTTAAAGATGAAATAAGAAAAGTAAGTCTTGACGATGTAGTCAGCGGACTTACCCTCGATGAAAAGATCGCACTTGTATCAGGCAAGGATTTCTGGCACACTGTAAATATTGACGACTCTCCCGTTAAAGTTCCGTCCGTAATGGTCAGCGACGGACCTCACGGTCTTCGCAAGCAGGATGACAACGCTGACAATCTGGGAATAAACGACAGTATCGTTGCCGTCTGCTTCCCCTCAGCAGCAGGTCTTGCCGCATCATTTGATACCGAACTTATGAGAAAAACAGGCGAAGCTCTCGGCGAAGAGTGTCAGGCTGAAAATGTATCAACCATTTTAGGTCCTGCGATCAATATAAAACGTTCACCTCTTTGCGGCAGAAATTTTGAGTACTTTTCTGAAGATCCTTATCTTGCCGGCAAGATGTCAGCCGCATATATAAACGGTGTTCAGTCAAAGAACACGGGCACATCGCTGAAACATTTTGCCGTCAACAATCAGGAACGCCGTCGATATACTGTTTCCGCAGAAGTTGATGAGCGTGCTCTGCGTGAAATCTATCTTGCAGGATTTGAGACTGCAGTTAAAGAGGCTCAGCCTTGGACTGTAATGTGTTCATACAACCGTGTCAACGGTGAACAGGTTTCTGAAAGCAAAAAACTGCTTACCGATATACTCCGTGATGAATGGGGCTTCAAAGGTCTTGTTGTTTCCGACTGGGGTGCTGTCAACGACCGTGTCAAGGGTCTTAAAGCGGGTCTTGATCTTGAAATGCCCGGATCATTCGGAATGGGTGCAAAGAAGATCAAGGCTGCACTTGAAAACGGAACACTTACCGAAGCTGAGCTTGACAAAGCCGTCAGAAGAAACATAAATCTTGCATTCAAATGGCATCAGAACAGGATCGAATGTGAATTTGACCGTGAAGAGCATCACAAAAGAGCAAAAGAAGCTGCCCTTAAAACAATGGTACTTCTTAAAAATGATAATGATCTTCTGCCTCTTAAAAAGACTCAGAAGATCGCATACATCGGCGAATATGCCAAAAAGCCCAGATATCAGGGCGGCGGCAGTTCACATATCAACTCATACAGAGTATCAGACGCTTTTACAGAAACGCTTCGTCATTGTGACGTAAATTACGCAACAGGCTTCGGTGTTGATGATATATCTCCCGATCCCGAGCTTATCGCAAGGGCTGTTGAGGTTGCCGCAGATGCCGATGTAGCTGTGATCTTTGCGGGACTTCCCGAAAGCATCGAATCCGAGGGCTTTGACAGAAGAGATATGAAAATGCCGGAATGCCAGAATCTTCTTATAGAAAAGATAGCCGCTGTACAGAAAAATGTGGTCGTGGTTCTTCACAACGGTGCACCTGTTGAAATGCCTTGGATCGATAAGGTCAGCAGTGTGCTTGAAGCATACCTTGCCGGTGAAGCTGTAGGTGAAGCCGAAACAGAGATTCTCTTCGGCGACGCAAATCCATCAGGAAAATTAGCGGAAACATTCCCCTTAAAGCTCAGCGACACACCCTGCTACAACAATTTCCCCGGTACATTCAACACTGTCGAGCACCGTGAAAGCATTTTTGTGGGATACCGCTATTATGAGACCGCAAAAAAGGAAGTTCTGTTCCCCTTCGGTCACGGTCTTTCATACACCACGTTCAAATACTCCGATCTTAAAATCGGAAAAACCACCGTATCACCCGACACCGACAATATAACAGTAACACTGACAGTTAAAAATACAGGTGATGCTGACGGTGAGGAAACAGTTCAGATCTACGTATCTCCTGCCGAAAAAACTGTTTTCAGAAGCGATATCGAGCTTAAGGGATTTGCAAAGGTATTCCTTAAAGCAGGTGAAAGCAAGCTTGTGACGGTTCATCTTGACAAGCGTGCGTTTGCATATTATCACGTCAACGAAAAGAATTTTGTCTGCGATGACGGCAATTACCTTATCATGGCAGGTGCATCCGTTGCAGACATCAGACTTGATACGGAAATCAAATTACAGGGCTTCGGCATTCATGAAGATCCCTACAGTGAAGAGGTCAGTCTTCTTTACAACAACGCTCAGGTGCTCAAGCTCAACCGCAGTGAATTTGAAATGCTTACGGGCAGAAAATTAAAGGTTGAGCAACCTGCAAAACCCTACTCATGGGACAGCTGTTTCGGCGATACCATGGGCACAAAGTACGGAGACATAATTGAAAGAGTAGTTTCATTCGTCTGCAAAAAAGCAGGTGCAAACGGCGATATGATCTATTACGGAGCGATGGCAACGCCCATAAGAACCCTTGCTGCCCTTTCCAACGGTGTTGTGACCGAGGGCTTGGGCAATGCTCTTGTTGACTTGATGAACGAAAAGCCGGGTGCGATCGCAAAGCTTGCCGCAAACGGTATATTAACAGGTATCAATGCAATAAAAAGAAGCAAACAATAATTTGTCGAACCAATTAACAATGTACAATGTACAATTTACAATCGTGCAGATGTAGCGATGCAGGCGGTTTTTTTGTAAATCATTGTACATTGTAAATTGTAAATTGTTCATTGATAAATTCCGATTTGCAGTAAATTTGTTTCATAAATCAAAAAAACCGTCCCGGCTTTTAAGGCACAGGACGGCTTATTTTATTGTGTAAACCTTTTCATTTTTGCCGTTGCAATCGGTGCGGTATACATCGATATATCCGTCACCGAATTCAAAACCGGCACAGGCAAAATAATCGTCTTTTTTCTCCGTGCCGATAACGAGAGTACAGGGCTGCCCCAAATCATCAAATTCCGAGCCGATCTCACTGATATTAAAAGAATGCGTATGCCCGCAGATCATCACATCGGGCTTAACATTATCTTTCAGAAGCTTTGCCCAGTACGTATAGATGTCCCCTTCAATATCAAACGGCGGTTTATTTTTCATTGTAAAAGGATTATGACAGATAACGACTCTGTGCTTTATTCCCTCTTCGAGGTATTCGCTGTCAGCATGCTTTATTACGTTTTCAATAAAACTTGTCTCTTTCAGACGGAAAGAATGACAACATATTGTTCCTCCGTACTCGGCATTTGTGTCGGGCTTGTCTTCACCGCAATCAAGCACCATACCCCATATATTGCCGATACGAAATGTGTAATATGTTTTCCCGTTCATATTTGGCGTATAGTCCGCAATTTTCTCGGCATAAAGCCCTCTGAGGTCATGATTGCCTCTTGAGAAAACAACGGGAATATTACCGTGTGTTATCTGTGAGCATATTTCATAGATCGTGTTGAAATACTTGGGGTTTCCGCTGTGATTGGGAATATCTCCGTTGAGGATAAGAAAATCCATGTCACCGAATGCTTTTGCCGCCTTGACAGGATTTTCAACATGATTATGTGCATCGGAAATATGGTATGCCCTTACTTTTCCCGATCTCACGGGTCTGAATTCATATTCAGTCCTCTCTTCAGGCTTTATTATCGGAAAATAGGGCTTACGATGAATAATTTTTCTTTCACAGACGGTATATTTCCCTGCTCTGTCCAATTCCTCAGCGGGAACACACATGCGATGAATCATTTCTCTTGAACAGATAATGCCGTTTGAATCGTCATAGTAGCATTTATCTCCGACCATGACCCACATCAGCGAACGGCGGGCTACGGGGACCATGATCTGATATTCATCGCCGACTGTAAACACTGCAGGGGCAGGCATTTTCTTTTTGAACATAACAATCAACCTTTCTGCCGAGCAAGAAGCTCATTTATCTCTCTGCGTTTGGATAATATCCATGCTTCATCTTTGGGATAAACATTTGCAGAAATGGGATTCTCCGAATCATTTTCAAGGATCTCAATAACCTTTTCCCTGCCAACCTTATTTTCCAGTGCAGTAAGCACCTCATAATCTCTTACCGCATCATAAAACACCTTTAATCTCAGAGATGCATAGGGTGTTCCGTCCTCGGCAGGGTAAACCACAAAGGAATCACCCGATGAGAAAGCTCCGCCTGCATCCGTTACCTTATACGGATCGACTTTACCTTTTGAATACTGAGTAAAATAAAAGTTGTATCCCCAGTGCAAAAATCCCTTTACACCGTATTTATACATTATAACGCCGAGCATTCTTGTTCGAATTGACGGCATTGCAATAAATCTGTTGGGGTAATTATTTTTATACGGTCCGCAACAAAAATATGTCCACAGCTCGGGAACTTTTCCTGCAAATTTGTCAATGCTTTCAATTCCCGGTATCGGATGCTTTGTCAGTCCGTTTTTATAAAAGCTGAAGTTTGAAAGTGCATCAATTATTTTAAATTCACCAAACAGTTCGTTCATTATCTTTGAAGACTTTTTATACTTAAAGTAGTCCTTCAGTCCGGGCTCATCGGAGGTATGGAACATACACCGTGACCTTATCCCGTTTTCATCAATGAATTTTATCAATGCAGGGGCAAACTGACGCAGAAAATTGGAATATGCACGGCCGTGGGCATCAGTTTCCCAGCCAAAAATTCGTTTATAGCCTGACGGAGTCTCTGCCATTATCTTCGGAGCATGCTTTGCACCCCATTGTGTAAACAAATGGGACATCTCAAAATATTTCACTCCGCAACGGTCTGCAACCGAGATCCAGCGTTTAAGTCTTTCAAAACCGAATTCATACTTTCCGGGAGCCGGTCTTTTTACATCGACAAGCTGAACAGTGGGTCTTTCACCGCCCACTTCCGTATCAAGAGGCGGCGTGAAAAGCGGAGTAAGAATAAAATTTATGCCATGCTGTACCGCAAAAGCCATGAAATTTTCAACTATTCGCCAGTAGTCCTCCGAAAAGATGTCCGCATTATAATATGATGCCAGGCAATCGGTATGAAACCAATGCGTACATATAAGCTCCTGCTGTCCCAATGATGCATTGCAGACGTCAGCTTTGACAGTAACAGCTTCAGAGCCGATATGAACTTTTATATCATAAATGCCTGCTTCGCATTCCGACCTGAACTCACACCAGACTGCGATCCACTTCTCTTTTTTGAGCTTGATATCTCCGGAAACGGGAATAAGCACGTCGGGATAATCACCCGATTCGGCATTTCTTATAAAAAATTCGTCTCGGTCTTCCGGTGCGGCAAGTCCGACAGGAACATTCTCCACTAAATAAACGGCTGTATGTTCATTGTCGCAAAAAACAGGCACGGTAATGTCCTCGTCTGCTTTTACGGCGAGCTGAAAAGATACGCATTCGTTCTTAAGACAACTTAATTCAGTTATCTCATTGCAATTACATATTTCATCCTCGAATACTTTTGCAAGACTTGAAATTATCTTTATTTCCATAAATTACGCCTCTGTTTTCTTAAAACCTTTCTTTTTAAGAACAATAACAGGAACAAGAATAAATACAGCAAAAACAGCAGCAGCAATGAAGATCTCGGGTACGGGAACATTAACTGCCTCACCGTAATCATTGATATATGTGCCGAGTGCATGAGAAGATGCGAATCTGTTGATAGTCCATGCACCGACCTTAGGACCTGCAACCATGGGTATAAGAACAGCAAAGATCATTCTGACACCCTGGAACAGACCTGCTTTGTCTTCAGGCGTATGATCTCTGACAGTGGAGTTAAGAATTATACCGAGCAATCCGTAACCTACAAAGAAGACAACAGCACCAACGGCAAATGTTCCGAGAGTCTCCATGAAGTAAACAACAACAAGACCGACAAAAAAGAATATTGTTGCAGGAATTACAAGGAAATCCTTTCCTTTTTTGTCGATTATCTTTCCGATAAGAACAAGACCTGCGATAACAACCGCAAGAAGTATCACCGCACCGACTATAAGTGTGGGTGTAATAACAAGATTGTTGAAATCAAAACCGAGATAATGCTGAAGATAAATGAAAATATAGGGCATTACGACCTGAAATGCACAGGAGTAAAGACAGATCGCCGCAAGAGCGATATAAAGCTTGTAATTTTCCTTTACAACAGAGGGTCTGAAGCCGTAAACAAGGTCTGAGAAATAATTTGAATCTCTCTTTACGCCCGAGCCCGAATCCTTTATCGTAAAAATACCGATTATACCGCAGATGATGACCATTACACCAAGTGCGATGAAGCATGCGGAATATCCGAAAGCGGAAACACCGACGCCAAAGCCTACCGTAACGATAAGCATGGCAAGAACGGGAAGGATTGCGTTGACAGCTTCAACTGTCGCACGGTTTGTTTCATCCGTAACATCCGTTAGCCATGCGTTAAATGCGGCATCATTACTTGTAGAGCCCATAAACGTCATAACGCAGTCCATTATAATGACAGCACTGACGGTTACGGCAACTACCTTCTGAGTGTCGGTAATATTAAGCCATGCGGCTGTATTTTCACGGGAAATAAATGCGAATGACATTACAGTGAAGCCCCAGAGTATGTAACCTGCCGACATAAACACCTTTCGTTTGCCCAGCTTATCGCTGAGAGCACCCATAATAAATGTTGTGACAACGGCAGAAATCGCACTTGCGGCAACCATAACATTGATATCATCGGTAGTACCGCCTATTTTGTTGAAAAGAAATGTGTTGAAATACATATTTTCAACATTCCATGCCAGTTGACCTATAAAGCCAAAAAGAATAATATTGAACCATGTGCGTTTTGAGAGCTTTGAACTGCTCATAACAAGATTCTCCCTTCAAATTCAGATGTAATTATAATAACATAACGGAATAATTATTGTAAAGAGATATACAATAAAAATTTGCATTTCTCCGCCATTCCTGAGCATTATGCATTTTCCGAATGAAAAAAGAAAACGGCGGCATTGCTGCCGCCGGAATAAGATCAAATATCAAAATATGAGAAATTTGTATATTTTATAACATCAGTTCTTGTTGCTGTTGCCGGACCTTTATCACCCTTGACGCTGATACCTAAGATCTTGCCCGATATCTCAAAATCATAATTCATTGTAAGAGACATACTATGAATCATACCCGAGCCTATTGAAACCTTCATCTCAAGTGTACAATCCCTGTAAGACATACTGCCTTTAACATTTGAAGACCAGTATTTACCTTTTATTGCATTAACATAGTGAGAGGCCTTGACTACGGGGAACATCTGCTCCGTAAATGTTGTTGCATCAGGATCGTCCATGTTTGCAGATTCATCTTTAAGAGTGAGACTGATAACGTAATATCCGTCCTGAATAACACAACTGTATGATTTTATCTTTTCTGAATCCACAAGTGTGATATCATAAAGATTATTTATTGCATCTTCAGAATCCTTGTCATAAGTGACGGTCACAGCCTTGCTTGCAGGTGTAAGCTCGTTTGCAAACTGATCTAAATACGTTTTTGAGTTAAGATTAATATCGGAAGCGGTTATCTCCTGATATGCAAATTTAGAATATGAGCATCCGTAAGCTTTTGCAAGAGAAATCGTATTTGAAACATAAAGCATAAGCTCATAATCTGTTCTGGGCATGGAAAGAAGCTCGCCCGCAGAGTAATTATCAAGCTTCGCAGCAATCCGGAGAATGATTCTTGCATCATCAGCTGCGATCTTGTTGTTACCGCTTACGTCTGCGACCTCAAGTGTTTCAGCATCGGAAACAGGCTTTTCGAGCTTTGCCGCAACACGAAGAACATATCTTGCATCAGCCGCAGTTACCTTTCCGTCACCGTCAGCATCGCCCGGCAATGCGGAAACAACATAGCTGATTCCGTTTTCCTCACAGTAAGCCTGAGCTGCAGAGCCGTCATAAACACGGATCTGAGGATAAACTGCCGTTACCGAATCGTAAAGGAAGAAACAATCTTCAGAGAATATTTCAACTGACTGCGGAACTTTGACCTTAAATGCAAGAACGGGAGTCTGCTCGTCAGAGGTAAATGCACCGCCTGCTATTGCAGAAATGACATTGGGAACCGAAACGCTTTCGGATGTGCCCTTATACTTAACAAGTGTTGTTCCGAGAACAACATATGCACCGGGATAATTTTCAAGCCAGGGTGTACCCTTAAATGCATTTTTGCCGATATCAATTGCACCGTTGCCGTCACCGACAACAACTGTTTCAAGATTTGTACAGCCTTCAAATGCACTTTCGCCGATTCTGACAACATCCTTTTCTATATAAAGTGCTGTGATATTTGTATTGTTTTTGAATGCACCGTCTGCAATAGCTGTACAATTATAGGGAACAGCAATAACAGAGTCATTACCCTTATAGCCCACAAGTGTTGTGCCGCTTATAATAAAGTCCTGCTCATGATTGTCAATCCAATCGGAGGATGTGAAATCATCATCTTCATAATTACTGCTGTAAATAACTTCAACAGGACCGCAGCCGTAAAATGCATTTTCATCAATATATTCGAGGTTGTCGGGAATAACTACACCCTCAAGCTCCTCGAGATATTCAAATGCATATTCAGCAATACCGACAACAGCAAAATCATTGACAGTATCGGGAATAACAACAACACCGTTTTCGGGAACAGTGCCTCTGAAGCCTGTTATATAGATCTCTGTCATATTTTCGTTTGCAAAATAGTAGGTAAAAGAATAATCCTCAGCAAAAGCAACAACAGAGCAAACACTCAGAAGCATAATTGCCGAAAGGATGAAGCTAAGAATACGATGACAAATCTTTTTTGATTTCATTTTAAAGTATCCTCCCTTTTTCGTTGCAACAGCAACAGTTAAATTTATTATAACCTATAAAAGAATTTATGTCAACAAAGTTGCGAAGAAAAGAGAGAAATTTAATTTTCTGTCTGAAAATATTAATAT
>CAZTFS010000011.1:0-12926 GCA_964613045.1 uncultured Eubacteriales bacterium | reverse complement strand
TTTCTGTCTGAAAATATTAATATCACCTTGAAATACGGTGTAATTGCGGGTATAATTAAAATGATTAAATATGATTCGGAGGCTATTGTCATGGCACTTATTAATTTAAGAAAAAAAGAAGATTGTCAGTTTGATATGATCTCTCTGGGTGAAGTTATGCTCAGACTTGATCCCGGCGAAATGAGAGTCAGAAATGCCCGTTCATTCCGTGTGTGGGAAGGCGGCGGCGAATACAATGTTGCAAGAGGATTAAGACGCTGTTTCGGCATGAAGACAGCAATCGTCACAGCTCTTGCTGACAATGACGTAGGCAGACTCGTTGAAGATTTTATGCTTCAGGGCGGAGTTGACACATCATTTGTAAAGTGGGTTCCCTATGACGGAACAGGAAGAACGGTAAGAAACGGTCTTAACTTCACAGAACGTGGCTACGGCATCAGAGGTGCGTCAGGCGTTTCCGACAGAGGCAATACAGCAGTTTCTCAGCTTAAACCGGGCGATATAGACTGGGATTATATCTTCGGCACTCTTGGCGTAAGATGGCTTCACACAGGCGGTATCTTTGCGGCTCTTTCAGAAACCACAGCAGAAGTTACCATAGAAGCAGTCAAGGCTGCAAAGAAGTACGGCACTATCGTCTCCTATGACCTTAATTACCGTCCCTCCCTCTGGAATGATATCGGCGGAAAAGCAAAAGCTCAGGAAGTCAACAAGACTATTGCTCCCTATATTGATGTTATGATCGGCAACGAAGAGGACTTCACAGCATGTCTCGGTTTCGAGATCGAAGGAAATGACGAAAACCTTAAAGAATTAAATCTCGACGGTTATGTCAAGATGCTCGGTGAGGTCTGCAAGGTATATCCCAACTTCAAAGTAATCGCAACAACACTCCGTACAGTTAAGACTGCAACAGTAAACGACTGGAGTGCAATGGTATACGCAAACGGCGAAGTTTACAAGGGACTTGAGCTGCCCGGTCTTGAGATTCTTGACCGTGTAGGCGGCGGTGACTCCTTTGCTTCCGGTCTTATTTACGGCATTATGACTTATGATGATGCACAGAAAGCAGTTAACTACGGCGTTGCACACGGTGCACTTGCAATGACAACTCCCGGCGACACTTCAACCGCAAGACTTAAAGAGGTTGAAGGTATCATCGGCGGTGCAGGTGCAAGAGTTCAGAGATAAGAGGAAACTATTTTGAGCAGTAATTTCTATGCATTCCTGTCAAGGATGAAATATATCAATCGCTGGGCACTTATGCGTAACACCAGCGAAGAAACTCTCAGCCAGCATTCCCATGAAGTGGCTGCTGTTGCGTATGCACTTTGCGTTATAGGCAACAGACGATACGGTAAAAAATACAACTCAGAGCGTGCTTCACTTATGGGGCTTTATCATGACATGCCCGAAATTCTCACGGGCGATATGCCGACGCCGGTTAAATATTTCAACCCTGAAATAAAGGACGCATACAAAAAAGTGGAAGAATCTGCTTCTGAAAGACTGCTGGGCACACTTCCCTGCGATCTGAGGGAAGATTTTGAGTTTCTTTTCAACAAAAATAATGAAGACAGGGAGCTGTGGACCGTTGTAAAAGCAGCGGACAAGCTCTCTGCACTGATAAAATGTATCGAGGAGCGAAAAGCCGGCAATCTGGAGTTTTCAAAAGCAGAGCAATCCACACTGGAGTCGCTCAACGGAATGAATATGCCGGAGATAAAGGATTTTATTGATGAATTTCTGCCCGGCTATGAGCTGACCCTCGATCAGCTTACATAATCATGATTTGTCAAGGGAGAATAAAAAATGCATTCTCCCCGACAAATTATTGCTTGCCATACGGAGTAATTTACATGATACATAACGAAACTATTGACAATATTCTTACAAGAAGAACAATAAGAGAATATACTGACGAAAAACTGACCCGTGAGGAGATCGAAACCCTTCTGACCTGTGCAATGTGGGCTCCCAGCGGAAGAAACGGTCAGCCCTGTCATATCAGATTTGTACAGGACAAGGCTTTTCTCGACGAAATGAATGTCGATTTCAAAAATCTCGTAGGCTGGGATACTCCTGCTTATACAAACTGGGATAAGAATCCGTTCTATCAGAATGCTCCCGCTGTAATGTTCATGTACGGTACAGGTGAAAATTACATGGACGGCGGACTTATGGCTGAAAACATTGCGATTGCGGCAAAAAGTCTGGGCTTGGGAACATGCATAATCGGAAGCATCGGAGGTCTGCTTGACAACTCTGAGGGCAACAAGTGGAAAGCTCGACTCGATATCCCCGAGGATTACCGTTTCCTTATTGCAGTGGCAGTCGGGCACGGAGATGAAGACCCTGTACCCAAAGCACGCAAGCCCGAACAGTTCAGGATCATAAAAAATGGATAAAAGTGCATATCTGCTTATATTTTTCTCGATAATGAGCATTGTCGGCATAATTATGACAGCGTACGACAAGCGTGCGGCAAAAAAGGGAAAACGCAGAATATCCGAAAAAGCTTTACTTGCGGCGGGCTTCTTCGGCGGTGCTACAGGAATGTATATAACAATGCACCTTATCCGACACAAGACCCAACATAAGAGTTTTATGGCAGGACTGCCGATCATGATAATTCTGCACATCGCAATCATCATTGCCATTATATTTTTTTAATCGTAACCACGTCCGAAATGACGCAATTTAATAATAACCCTGCAAGACACATCTGAACGGTTGCAATAAAACGGCTACACATAGATTTTGATAAATAAACAAAAAAATAAAAGCTAAAATGAAAAGTTTGCATTTAAGCGAATATTCATATTCTGACGGTTATTTGATCTAAAAGCATATCACAACCTTCCTGCTCTCCAATGTATGTATTTGCAATATTTTGGGAAGCTATTTTATTGACTAACAATAAAAAGTGTGATATTATTTTGTTGTTAATAAACATTTCATATTATAAAATAAAACAAGGAGGTCGGGATATGAAAAAGTTTATAAAAAAAAGTTTGGCAATCATACTTACTGTACTGATGATGTCAGGTATTTTCACTTGTTTTGTATCAGCTGCAGAATATGAGAAAAAATATGAGAACTACGGTTCTTATGTTCTTCTCGGAGACAGCGTTGCAAGCGGTTGGAGCGACGTTGAAGAAAAAGAAACACGTTTCGTACGTGTTGAAGGTTCATACGGTGCTTTTGTAGCGGATGACCTGGGTGTTGAATATTATCCTATGGCTTGTGTAGGATTCAGAACTGTTGATCTGCGTTACATTTTTGAGGATGATTATGAAGCAGACCGCTTCCTCTTTTATTCTATCGATGATGAAGAGATGGAATGGCGTATTCCCTTAATCCGTGAGGCTGTTGCAAACGCAGGTCTTATCACGCTGAATGTTGGCGGTAATGACTGGGGTTCTTATGTAGGCTGGCATATTTATGAAGAGATGGATAAATTCCAGGAAAAGAACGAGGAATTTATGACACGGGCAAGAGAATACCTTGAGAATGCCGGTGCAGATGCAGATATGGTTGAATCTCTTATTGATATTGCTTGTCTTTGCGGTGCACTTCCCGATCTTATTACAGTTCTGCCTGCAGCACTTCAGAAAGGTTTTGAAAGCTTCTTTGAGAACTGGAATTGTGTTATTGAAGATATTTATGCTTTGAACCCTGATGTTACTCTTGTTGTGATCGGTATGTTCGACAATATGGTACAGGATCAGGAAACAGCAGATGCAAATGAAGCTGCATTAGTTAAACTCAGTGTAAGCCAGGTGATCGTTGATTACGCAAATACACCGATGATCGAAGGTGCTGAAAAATACGGCTATATTTACGTAGATACAGCCGGTACAGTTTGC
Source organism: uncultured Eubacteriales bacterium (assembly GCA_964613045.1). Taxonomy (GTDB): domain Bacteria; phylum Bacillota; class Clostridia; order Oscillospirales; family Acutalibacteraceae; genus UBA1081. Next base: position 9,057 of record CAZTFS010000011.1, on the reverse strand, counting down.
GAGCAGAATCATCCCAGTCTTGAAGGACACAGATTTATTGCAGATAAAATTCTTGAAGCTCTTCCCGATGCAAATTTCCCCTATACAGATGTAGCAAAGAATGCAAAAGAATACAAGGCAATTGAGTATCTTTATCAGAAAGGCATAATGAATGGTACATCCGAAACAGAATTCGGATATGATATGCTCCTTACAAAGGGACAGCTCGCTGAAACCGTGTTCAATGCTTGCGGTGCAGAGATTGTTGATGCTTCTGATCCTGATGAAAATGCAACATTGATTGACACCGCATTAGCATGTTTCAACATGGTTAAAAACAACAGTGGAAATAATTTCCTTTGCAACCTCAAGGCACTTATCACAACACTCAAGCTTGTATTTAATGGCGGAGTCAGCAACATACGCCGTACTCTTACAAGAGCTGAGGCTGCAGTTATAATCAAGGATTATATTGACATTCTTTAATTTTAGAGAATTAAACTAATCTGACAATAATGGAAATCACCGATATGCGTCAGCATTATCGGTGATTTTTATTTTGTCAAAATGATATTCACAGCTTCATTGGAATTAAAAGCAATCCACCGTATATATAGTTTTTTGATAAAAAACTATATATACGTCTCAGAGCGTACAGAGCAGGCTTTCTAAAGGACATACTTGTTTTTGCTTTACGGACACGCAGTTTCCTATAAAGTAAAAAACAGATGGAGCAAACTCCATCTGCTTTATAACATTTACATGTCAATATACTTTTTCAGGCTTGCTTCCTGCTTTGCACGCTTCTTGGCATACTTTTCTTCAGCCTTTTTTTCGTCTCTCTCCTTAGCTTCAGCATCGGGAAGAGGCTTTCCTGCTTTGTATGCTTCGATTGATGCAATTCTTCTCTTCTTGGACTTCTTGATGTACCATACAACAATAATTGCAAATACAACAACAAGAACAACAATTATAATGAGTGTAGCAAGTGCTGATGAGCCTGCATCTGTGGAAACGATATCAGTATTAGCTCTTGTTGCAACGACACCGCAAACTTCACAAGCAGCAACGTCAAGTCCGTCATAAGACTCTGTTGCATTTCTGACAGTTACGTAATCAGCAGCAGCACATTCAGCACTGTCGTTAACTACTGTAAGAGCAGCAGAAGCAACAGCCGAAACATCTTCAGCGGAGCTTGCCGAATACTTTGAGATGTAAGACTCAACAACAGCATTTTCTGATGCACTGTAGAATGTAAAGCCCTCAACAGCAGATTCAATATCACCGTTCTGAACAAAGCCGAATGCAAGAGATTCAACAGAGGAAACAGAAGCAGGGATTCTTACATACTTTAATTCGGGACAACCGAAGAATGCTCCTGCACCGATCTTCTCAACGGAAGAACCGAGAGATACGACTTTAAGTGATGTACAATCCTTGAATGCGATATCACCGATGATCTTCGTGCCGTTTCCGATAAGAACATACTCAAGAGACTCACATCCCTGGAATGCGGAATCGCCGATATATGTAACAGAATCGGGAATAACAACAACCTTCAGATCCTTACAGTTTCTGAATGCTGCGTTTTCGATAGCGGTAACACCTTCGGGGATGATGACCTCACCGAGAAGCTCCTTACCTGAGAATGCAGATGCTGAAACAGTAGTAACAGGAACATCCTCAATATTATCGGGTATAACGATTACTGCACCGAGCTCTTCGTCATTTATGCTGTAACCTGTGATCTCGATATAGGCTTCAAAATCCTCACCGTCTTCGGGTTCAACGGCGGAATAAGAAAAGTTACCGTAATCCTCAGCATATGCAGTTACCGTGAACAGCATAAACACTGCGACAAGTGTAAGCATTGTAAAAAGTACCTTTTTCATTTTTGATGATTTCATATAATCACTCCGTACTCATATTCTAATAAATTATATTGTAAAAACAAAAATATGTCAATAGGTTTAGCCAATTTTAATCCTTTAAAGATACAAAAATTGATAAAAATACACAAATACCGCATTACTGTCCTGTGAAAATTTCACTAACAGAAATTTCATTGAAATCTACTGACTGCAAAACCGGATATTTATATTCTGCATCTTCCGCAAACATCCATACCGAATCAAAATCAAAAACTTCAAAAGTATCTGCTGATTTCATTTCACTGTCAGTCGCTGTTTTGACGCTTTTTACAACCATACTGTCGGCATATGCTTTACCTGTAAGGGTTGGAGCACAATTTTCAAGAGAAGTACAATACATAACAGTAACCACACCGCTGCCGTTCTCACTTTCAAGGCTACCTGTTATCGCACCTGTTGATTCATCATTTCCGCCGCTGATCTTTCCCGAATTATAACAATTATAAACAGAGCAATCACCCTGCGATATTCTGCAATTGCCGGCAACACCGCCTGCATTTTCCCCGCCGGAAGAAACAGTACATACGGAAAAACATTCAGAGAGCTTCACATCACCGCTGTCAGCATAAACAAGACCTGCTATGCCGCCTGCATTGTTGCCTGCAGCTGTTACCGTTCCAGTTGAACAGCAACCGTAAACCACCATAAAGTTTTCTTTGCCGACAGCATTAATATATCCGACGATACCGCCTGCGTTATCTGCCGACGAAATAACGCTTCCCGAGAAGGAGCAATTTTTAATATCCGAGCCCAGCATTACATTTGAAATAAAACAACCGATGATTCCGCCGCAGTTACCTTTGCCTGACACATAGGATTTTTCGACATTCAGATTTTTGATACTGCCGTTTTTGACAACACCGAAAAGCCCGCTGTATTCATATTCACCTGATACATACATGCCGCTTACTGTGTGTCCGTCTCCGTCAAAAGTTCCCGAAAAGCATACATCATTCTGACTTTCTCCGATGGGTGTCCACTTGTTTTCGGGTGCATTACTGCCCCAGTCAGAATAATTTTGAGTATCATTCAGAACGATATCGCAATCCAATTTATAATGCAGTCCCGAATAGTAGGAATTGCCTCCGTTTACGAGATTTGCGAGATATGCAAGCTGACCGCCGTTTGAAATGATAAAAGGATCATCCGCAGTACCGCTGCCCGAATCAAATGAACCTGCCGCCGCACCGTTCCATGTAAGAACAGGTTTTACAACGGTCTCCGCCTGCTGTGCAACAGTTGTTGTTTCATCATTTTTTATACTTCTGTATATTTTTACACCCGAAAAGATCAGTCCCGATATTGCCAGAACGACAAGGAATAAAATCAGATCACCCTTTGAAAATATCTTTTTTTCGGACTTTTCCTTTTTCGGCACTTCAACGGTAACCTTTTCCTTGCGGACAGGTGCTTCCGTCACGGTTTTGTTTGCATAGGGATCAACATTGATTCCTACAGCATTTGAAACTGTCTCATGAACACCGTCAGGAACAAAAGTCTTTGCTGCCAGATGAGAAAGTGTTGACTGCGGATCACGGACAAAGGGTGAAATATCAACACCAAGCTCTTTCAGCTTTGCTGTCTGTTTTTCGGACAGAATATTCAAAGCGAGTATGCTCTTCTCCACCGTTTCTGTTTCACATTTTTCAAGAAGTGCTATTTTTTCAGCTTCAAGCAACGCAAAATTCCGATAGCAGAAAATAATTTTTGCCTCATTGGGCAATGCGATTATCATTTCCTCCAAAAGCTTCATGAGCGAACGTTCAAAGGTGTATTTGTCTCCCGATTTAGCAGCCTGAGATGCAGAATCCGCAATTTTTTTCATATTGTCGGTAACGATCTTTCTTTTTTCATTATCCTCCGTCATACAAGCCTTGCACATATTGACCGCAAGAGAATAAAACCACTGCTCAAAGGCCATGTGGTCATCGAGCTTGTCCACGGAAGCAAACATCTTTATAAATATCTGTGAAGCCAGATTCATGGACTCGGCCGCATTTCCCGTAAGAAGCTTACAGATAAAAAAGATGTTTTTGTAATATTGTATATAGATATTCCGCATGGCATCCTTATTGCCGTGCTGAGCAAGCACTACCTGCGGAGCGATCTGCTTGCTTTTATCCTGTTCCATTTGTTTTTCCTCTTTTCCTTGATGTTATATATATCATAATTTATATAAAAAATTTTTTCAAGTCATTCGACAAAAAAAGCGATTTCATGAAGCAATTTTATCCTTCACCACGAAGACAAGCTCTCTGACAGACACAAAAACTGTTTTTGCTCCTGCCGCTAAAATAAAAATTGACACCGTAAGTCCGCCGTATGCATCAATATTTATATCGGTAAAATTTGCAGCCAAAACAGCCGCTGCCGCCACAGCAGTTGCAAGACTGTCACATATACAATCCGTCGATGCAGCCATCAATGCGGCAGAACCTATCTTTATACCGTATTTACGGTTAAAGCCTGCCATAAAGAATTTTACCGTCACCGACAAGCCGAGCAGCAACAGGGAAAAGACCGAAAACTCCACAGGCTCCGGTGAATTTATCTTATCCGAAGATACAGCCGCAAGCTCAACGCCTGCTATAACAAGCACAACACCTATAACCAGCCCTGCAATATTCTCCTTGAGCCGTTTTTCTTTTTCGGGCAACAGAAAACTTATCAGAGTCACCACCGATGACCCCATATCCGTAAGATTGTGAACTGCATCCACCGTAACCGCAACAGAGCCTGATATCTTGCCTGCAAGCAGCTTCACAAAAAACAGGATAAAATTCAGCACAATACCTGTTGATGCACATATTATACCACAGCATTTTCTGACCGATAAAGAGGAAAAATTTTTACTATCCTTCGTAAAAACAGAAATAAGAAATTTAATCAATTAAAACCACCGCTTTGGTACTTGCATTTTTTTCAAATTGCATGTACAATTAAAACAATATTATAATAAAGGAGTGCTGATTTTGCCGATTACACTTTATCCGCACAAATCAAGAGTCATAACATTTTATTCAAGTGACGACAAATCCGTTCCCGCTTCGCTTTTTGATGAGCCGGCGACAGAAAACGCTGAGTTTTCTCCTTTTTATCCCACACCGTTCAGAAAAAAGGATTTTAAAATCATAAAAAAATACGCTGACACTTATTGGGTCGGCGGAGATAAGGGTCTTTTCAGATACTGCGACGGTGAAAAGGAATACTATGACAAGGTTATGTATTTCGCCGCAGACAGAGATCTGAAAGATAACAAAGTTCTGAATTTCTGCGGCAATGAAAACGAGATCTGGGTCAGAACAGAAACGGCTGTTTCCCATATTGAGCTCAGAATGATGAGCATGGAAGAAAAAGCCTTAATGCTCCTGAACGAAACAACAAGGATCGTTGACAGAAAAGGTATGATAAGTCACAGAAGACTTGTTGAACCCTGGAATACCGATAAGCCTCATAAATTCAACTGCTGTGACAATGACGGCGGTTTTACCGCATCCTTCTGCATAGGTGAAACTCTTCACTATGCAGTTCTCAAAAAAGAAAAAGGTGCAGATCATCCCGAAACACTGAAGATAAGACAGATCGCCATCCGAGCTCTTGAAGCTTGTCTGCTTCTTATGTATATTCCCGGCAGAGCTAACGGTTTCATCGCCCGTTCTTATGTCACAAAGGATGCACCCGTCCCCGATGACGGAATATTCCTCAGACGTTGCGGAGACACTGCCACCGTACTCGAAACCGACGATTCAAAAAGAAGAGGTGTCAACGGCAGAGCATACAAAATGCCTCACCCCGAAATCCCCGAGAGACTGAGCAAGCTCTTTACCGACGAGGGATATACTGCTGACGATATAATTTTCAAATGCGATACCAGCAGTGATGAGGTTACAATTCATCTTGTAAATCTCTATTACGCTCATATGGTTTTCGGTCAGGAAGATGCCGAGCTTGATGAGATGATAAAGCATAACTTTGCGGCTGTTATTGACCATATTATCAGCAACGGCTATGAATACATCGACTTCCACGGCGGTGCTACAAGCTGGGCAAAGTGGAGCAAGCGTTATTTCAGAACTGATATCGGCTGGGGCGACGGTCCCATAAACAGTGCAGAGCTGTTGATGTTTATCAAATTAGCAACGGAAACCTGCGGAAAAGAAGAAAGATGGCAGAATGAATACGAAAAGCTCATAAACGACGGCTATGCAGAAATGTCAAAGCTTCACTATGACAGAGCTTTTGCCGCATCAATAATCAAGCACTGCGATCCCACCGAGGACATTATGTACGGCGATCACATGCTTTCAAATCTGACATTTTTCATGCTCAATCTTCTTGAAACCGATGAAAAACTGAAAAATATGTATTATGAAGGCTGGCAATCATGGAGACAGACATCAATCGGACGTGAACATAACCCTGTTTATGATATTCCCTTTGCCGTTGTTTACGGAAGTGACAGTTACTATGACGAAGAAAAAATAAAAATGTGGTACTACCGTCATAATACCAGCATGCTGGCTTCAGGTGTAAGCCTTGTCGGCAGAAGCGATGTCGCCACAAAAGAATACAAAGCCGGCTACAAACACACATCATACCTGCTGACACCCGACGAAAGATTCATATCCAAACATGACCGTGATCCTCTTGAATATAAAAATGAAGATTCGGGCGGTAAATACTGCGTTGAAATGTGCAGTCCGTTCACAATGTCATACTGGATGGGCAGATATTACGGAATAATCGAAGAAGGAGGAAATGAAAATGCCTGAGAATATTCTTCTTGTAAGCGATCTGATGAATGATACAGATGCAGAAAAAATTATAGAAGCGTTACGCAGTCAGCAGAAGCAGTTCATTGACAAAACAGGCAATGCGGCAAGAATAGCTTACAGCGAATCAGCAAACAGCCTTCTTCCCATTATTCTTGCGGGATGCGGAATCCACACTTGTATTTTCGCTTCCGTAACGGATGAAATCCCTGACGGCTTCTGCTACATATCTGCAGGTATACACCGTGTGCTTTCATACAAACTGAAGGATAACGAGAACTTGTCGGATATTGAAGGTCTGCATGAAAAAATCGCTGCCGAAATGCCCGATTTTCCCGTATTCACTTCTGCAGGATTAAACGAATGTACTTTCTCCGAAAAAGAAACACCCGCCGACATTTACATCAGCGAGGACAACATTAAAACTTCTCTTTTCAAAAAATGTGATGACAACTCGGGCGACATGATACTTCGTGTCTTTGAAAACTCCGACAGCGATTCAAATGAAACTCACGCATTCATCACCTGTCAGGCTCTTGATTGCAGTTTCGGGTTTGACATACGGAAAAATGAAGTTAAAACTTTCCGAATCGGCGGCGAAACCGTAAGAGAAACCAATTTTATTGAAGGTATGATACCCTTTGATACAATGATAGACTAAACAAAAAAACGCCTGACCGAAAAGCGGGATGTCCTTAACGGAGAAATACAAAAACCGAGTGGGATAACGAAAAATGCCAAACAAAATTCATATATAAGAATGACAGTTTATTTTCTTGCAAGGGAGTACTATACTCTTTTTTGCATACAACAACTATGTGAATTTGGTAAAAGCGCAAATTCCATCAAGTTGTTGTATAGGGAAACCTGTCATGCTTGAATTTTGTTTGGCGACAATCGGAGTTTGCGTTTTTCGGTGCGTGGCTTCGGTCACGCACTTTTTTATTATTGAAGTGATTTTGTGGAGGCGGTATATTGAACCCATCAATATACATACCGATAATCATTTTGTGGATTGAAAGAAGTTTTTGAATTGAAAAAGTTTGTATGTATACTTATGGCACTTATCTTCATTCTTGCACTGTCCGCTTGTAGTGGCGATTTGGTTGCGATTGAAGATTACGAGTGGGAAATGAGAACGGTTATGAGCAACGATATTGAACTTGCCGATAGCGATGCCGTCGTTCTCGCTGTTGGAGAGTATGACGAATTGTATCCCAATGCGGAGATCGTAGATTTAACTTTGACTGCAAAGGATGGAAAGATCACCGTTACGGATGCAACCAACGGTAAAACGTATGTAGGCACCTATAAAGTGACTCAGACTACCCCGAAAGGCACTGACTACGAAGTGACGATTGATGGTATTAAGGGATATGCTACAGTAGCTCCGACGGAATACTATGACGGTTCCGAAGTTCCCACATTGCCAATCAATTTAGGCGATTTTTCCCTTTACTTTACACCTGTTGAATAGGAGGTTCATTATGAAAAGCATTAAACCCGGAAGAGGTCCGTCTTTTATGGGCGGAGTGATGAGTATTTTAGTTGGTCTGTTCGGCGTTGTCTGGACGGTTATTGCCGCCAGTGCCGGTGGTGGATTTTTTGCACTGTTTGGTATTATTTTTATTGCCGTGGCGGTAGTTCAAGCAATCTATAACTTCAAGAACGCCACAGGCAAAAATCGCTATTCTGCCTTTGACATTACCGACAGCAGCGAGGAACCCGATCCGCTGAATGAGCGTTTTGGCAATCCGCAAGGTGCCACACAGAAAAAGAATGATGTAGATAACAAGTTCGCCCGTATTGCGGAACACCAGTCGCAGGTGATTTCGAGTTCTGCAATAACTGTGGCAAGAAACTGCCGTAAATATATTCAGCGGGGGGAAATGTTATGAATCCGATAAACATCGATCACGATAAGTGCATTGGCTGTGGGCTGTGTGTAAACGACTGTCCAAACGTGCATCTTTATCTTGAAAACAAAAAAGCAAAAGCGGCTGAAAGCGGTTGTATCGAGTGCGGTCACTGCTTTGCCATCTGTCCGACGAATGCGGTCAAAATTGATGGCTATGATTGCACTGACGAACCCGTTACGCCGATGACCGAGTTTGACAGCGATACGCTTTTGTCTGCTATGAAAAGCAGACGGTCGATCCGTCATTTTACGGCACAGCCCGTAGAGGACGAAAAGCTGCAAAAAATACTGGAAGCGGGACGCTATTGCCCTACAGGAGCAAATGCACAGAACGTTGCGTTTACGGTTTTGGGGAGCAAACAAAGCGAAGCAGAAGCACTTTGCGTAAATCTGTTCCGAAAGGGCAAAAAGCTTGGAGCACCCTTTGTGGATTTTTTGAGAAGAATCAATATTCCGG
>CAZTFS010000010.1:0-33890 GCA_964613045.1 uncultured Eubacteriales bacterium | reverse complement strand
GCATATCGGGAATTTTTAACGCATTATTGTGCCAATATTCACATTTTAAAGAAATATATCCTTGCAGGTAGTCGGAGAAACAACGGTGGGCTTATATTTACATAGAAAAATCAATTATTTTTGAACTGTCTTTCGCATAAATGATTCCAGAAATAACGGTAAGCACAGCAGTTATCCACAGAAAAATACCTGATACAAGCTCAAGATGAGGCAAAGTAAAAATTCCTTCTTTATCAAGTGTAATAAAAATCATAATAAGAATCGAAAAACTCATCTGTGATATGGTTTTTATTTTACCGTAAATATTTGCGGGAATAACTGATCCTTGCGATGCAGCTGTGATTCTGATTGCCGAAACGGTAAATTCCCTTGCAAGAATAATAAGTATAATCCAGATGTTACAAAGCCCCATCTTTAAAAAACATAAAAGAACAGAGGTTGTAATAATTTTATCTGCTATCGGATCTGCAATTTTTCCGAAATTTGTTATAAGATTACGTTTTCTTGCAATATTTCCGTCAGCAAAATCAGTAATTGAAGCAACAATAAAGACGATCAGTGCAAAAAGATAGTTATGCGGAATAAAATCAGATAAGAACAGAAACAGGAAAACAGGAGTAAGCACTATTCTTAAAACAGTAAGCTTATTTGGCAAATTCATCAAACAATTTCTCCTAAAAAATCATAATCGTTGATATCAAAAATTTCAACCTTAACAATATCACCCTCGGAATAATCACCTTTACCCGTAAAATAGATCACGGAATCAATTTCCGGGGCATCCATCCAGGTTCTGCCGAAAAAGCTATCAGTATAACCATCATAGCCTTCAACAATACAATCAACAACAGAGCCGATAAGTTGCTTCTGCTTATATTGCATAATATCAAACTGCTGTTCCATTATAACATCTGCACGATGTTTTTTTGTTTCATCATCAACCTGACAATCAAGCTCTGCTGCAGGAGTGCCTTCTTCGGCAGAATATGCAAAGCATCCGAGACGATCAAACTGAATATCATCAACAAATTCAGCAAGAGTATTAAATGCACTTTCATCTTCACCGGGAAAACCTGTAATAAATGTTGTCCTCAGAATGATATCGGGCATCTTATCACGAAGCTTGTCTATCAGCTCAGCAAGAGATTCACTGTCCCCCGTTCTGTTCATGGCTTTGAGTATTTTGCCGTCAGCATGCTGCAACGGAAGATCAATATAATGAAGAATCTTTTCGCTGTATGCCATTGTATCAATAAGTTCATCTGTTATTCTGTCAGGATAGCAGTACAACAGTCTTATCCATTCAATACCTTCGATCTTATCAAGCTTTTTTAGCAGGTCAGAGAGCTTTAGCTCACCATAGATATCAAGGCCGTATCTTGTTGTGTCCTGAGCAATCAGAATTATCTCTTTTGTACCTTCAGAAGCAAGCTTTTCAGCCTCTGCAACGATTTCATCCATAGGTCTTGAACGGAAAGCACCTCTGATTGACGGAATTGCACAGTAAGTGCAACAGTTTGAGCAACCGTCGGCAATTTTAAGATATGCCCAGTGCTGAGGAGTTGTCAGAAGCCTTTCACCGTCTAACGGCATATTTTCTTTATCAGGAAAACATTCAGGTTTTTCATCATTCATAACAGCATTTACCACTGCAACAATATCTGCATTTGCACCGATACCGATAACGCCGTCAACCTCGGGAAATTCTACACTGATCTCATGCTGATATCTTTCAGCAAGACAACCTGTAATGATAATCTTCTGAATAGCACCCTCATTCTTCAGTTCAGCCATTTCAAGAATATTATCAATAGCCTCTTTCTTGGCATCTTCAATAAAACCGCACGTATTGATAATAACAACATCAGCCTCATAAGCGACATCAACTATGTTGAAGCCTGCATTCTGAAGCTTAGAAAGCATAAGCTCAGCGTCAACCTGGTTTTTCGGGCAACCGAGAGAAATAAAACCAACATTAATACTCATTCTGATCGTCCTCCGGAAGTTCATAATCATCAAGTGCCGATTTTATATCGCTATAGGAATATCCTAAACGAATCAGACCGGCTATCATTCTGCGACGTCCTTTTTCATCATTAAGGCAATCGCTGTATTTTTTTTCAACAACGTCTATGATGCTCGAAGAAAAATCAGTATCAAGCCCATGGATAACGTTGTCAATCACATCATTTTCTATACCTTTAAGCTGTAGTTCCCGTCGAATTCTTGATATACCGAATCTTTTTTTCCGTGCTAATTCATTTGCATAACGTACAGCAAAATCCTCATCATCAATAAACCCCAGATCACGGCATTTCTCAACTGCAAAGCGAGCACAGCCGGAGCTGTGCTTCTTTATCAGCTTTTTATAAAGTTCATCTGATGAATGAGCTCTTAAGGTTAAAAATCTTAAAGCCTGAGAATAAGCAAGACGTGAATTGACAAGTGTTTTGATCTCTTCAAGTTCATTTTCATCTATATCACTGCCATCAGTATAATCAAGTGAGTACCATATATCGGGGTCAACACTCATTATATATTCGCCGTCAGCATATACCGAAATTCTGCCACCTTTTGTGACTTCTGTATTAAGTATCATTCGTCATCATCATCGACAGTAACATCAAGCCTTGCTTTTGCTGATGCCGCAGATTTGGGTCTGTTGACTTCCTTCTTCTCGGAAGATGATTTCTGAGCCTCACGGATCTTAGCTTCAATCTCAGCGGCAAATTCGGGATTGTTCTCAAAATAAACCTTGACATTCTCACGACCCTGTCCGAGTCTCAAGTCTCCGTATGAGAACCATGCACCGCTCTTCTGAATAACACCGTATTCAACACCGATATCGACCATTTCACCTGTTTTTGATATACCGGTACCGTACATGATATCAAATTCTGCTGTTTTAAAAGGAGGTGCAACTTTATTCTTAACAACCTTACACTTTGTTCTTGAACCAATAACCTCACTGCCTGCACCTTTGATCTGTTCGGACTTCCTGACCTCTATACGGATTGTCGAATAGAACTTAAGTGCCCGACCACCTGTTGTAACCTCAGGATTACCGTAAATAACACCGACTTTTTCACGAAGCTGATTTATAAAGATTACAAGAGTGTTTGACTTGGAAATAGCACCTGCAAGTTTGCGGAGTGCCTGTGACATAAGTCTGGCATGGAGACCAACATGAGAGTCCCCCATCTCTCCCTCAATTTCAGCCTTGGGTACAAGAGCTGCAACAGAGTCAACGATTATTATATCAATTGCACCCGAACGTGCAAGAGCTTCAGTGATTTCGAGAGCCTGTTCGCCATTATCGGGCTGAGAGACAAGAAGAGAATCGACATCAACGCCGAGATTTGCCGCATACACAGGATCAAGTGCATGTTCAGCATCAACAAATGCTGCTTCACCTCCAAGCTTCTGAGCTTCAGCAACACATTGAAGTGCAAGTGTAGTTTTACCTGAAGATTCAGGTCCGTATATCTCGACAATACGACCTCTCGGAAGTCCTCCGATGCCCGTAGCTGCATCTAACGTAAGGGATCCTGTTGAGATTGCTTCAACATTCATCGAATTGGATTCACCAAGACGCATAACCGCACCTTTACCGTATTTCTTCTCAATCTGAGAAAGAGCAGTTTCAAGAGCTTTTTGTTTATCTGCCATTTTTGATTCAATCCTTTCGGAAATAGATATTGTACAAATGTTCGATAATATTATATCTTATTTAATCTTAATTTGCAAGCTATTTTTTTAAAATATTTCAGATTTTTTTCAAATTAAATACTACACATCAAAAAAATACAAATTTTTTTTAATAAATTAAAAAATTTTCTTAAAAACACTTGCATTTATTCTTTAAATCTGTTAAGATATTCAGCGTAAAATCTATATTTGTTACAGGATGCGGTGTTTTGCAGTTTGTCTGCAGACCGTATCAAAGCAGTAAAAGGAGGTGCATTCCGCATGGCAAAATGTGATATCTGCGGAAAAGATGTAGCTTTCGGTATTAAGGTCTCTCACTCACACAGAAGATCTAACAGAACCTGGAAGCCCAATGTAATGAAAGTTAAGGCTGTTGTTAATGGCACACCCAAGAGAATTCATGTGTGCAGCCGTTGCCTCAGATCAGGCAAGGTTACAAGAGCTGTTTAATTTTTCAAATTGAATCGCAAAAATTAAGCCACCGAATTTCTTCGGTGGTTTTATTTTTATGCATTATTTTCAATCTCTGTGATAAGGTCAACTCGTCTCTGGTGTCTGCCGCCTTCAAATTCAGTGTTAAGAAAAACATCAACAAGCTCGATTGCAGCTCCTGCACCGATAACTCTCGCACCCATACAAAGAACATTGGCATCATTGTGAAGTCGTGTATACTTGGCACTGAAATAATCAGAACAGCATGCAGCTCTGATGCCTTTAACTTTGTTTGCAGCCATTGAAATGCCTATTCCCGTACCACAGCAAAGAATGCCTCTTACGCACTCTCCGGACACGATTTTTTCGCATGTCGCTTTAGCTTGCAACGGATAATCTGCAGATGATGAATCATACACACCGCAGTCAACATATTCAATACCTTTTTCATCAAGATATTTTCTGATTTCTTCCTTAAGGGGGAAACCTGCATGGTCAGCTCCGATAGCAATTTTCATTATTTTATCTCCTTTTTCTTTTTAAGTTCACGCTCCGCCTGAGGCAGTCTGAGATACGCAGGAACAAGACTGTCCGGCGAGCATATATTTTCTTTTACAGCAAGTCTTTTTTCTGCGAGAAACGCAACAGAAGAAGCATGCTGATACTTAACAGACGGATTTGCTTTAAAAACGTTCTCGTTCTTATCTTTTATATACTCAAAAGCAACATCAGCACCGTCTCCTGCAAGAATTACTCTTTTATCAAATGCTCGGATCCTTGCACTCAGTTCATCAAAAGAAAATGCATCATCATCAGTCAGTCGTGTCAGCCCATTGCTGCAATCAAAAAATGCACCATATACTTGTTGGCATCTTGCATCCATAACAGAGGCAATAATGCAGTCACAGTCAACAAAAGGATATGCAATTGCTTCAAGAGTGGATACAGGTACACAATCCTTATTTGTCGGCTGTGCGATCCCTTTTGCCGTTGCAACGCCGATACGCACACCGGTAAATGAACCCGGACCGTTAGTAACGGCAACTGAATCAATATCATCAACAGTTAACGAGGCTGATTCGACCGCACTTTTTATAAGCGGCATTAATGTAACAGAATGAGTGAGACCGACATTCAGAAACATTTCAGAAAGCAGCTTTCCGTCCTTAACAACAGCCGCAGATGCAGAAGGTGCTGAGCTTTCAATTGCAAGAATTACCATCTTTCGTCACCTCCGCTGACAGATATGATTCTGTGTGTATCATCTTCGCCTCTCGAAAAATCTACGATTATAGAATTCTCGGGAAGAACATTTTCAATATTTTCACTCCACTCAATAAAAAGAATGGAATTCTCGTTCAGATAATCAAAAAAACCTGTAGAATAAAGCGAATCCCAGCTTTCAACACGATACATATCAAAATGATAAAGATTGATTTCCCCGCCGTAATCATTAACGATGGCAAATGTGGGGCTGCTGACATCAGAATCATTACCGAGTGCTTTCACACAACCACGGGTAAAAACAGTCTTACCCATTCCCATTCCGCCTCTGAAAGCAACAACGTCGCCGCCATGAAGCATCAATGCAAATTTCTCTGCAATTTCCAGCGTTTCTTTTTCACTTTTCGATTCAAAAATTTTCATACTATTCTGCCTTTAAATTTGTACTTGAAAAATAACAGTAACACAGTTATAATTATATCATAAATTGTTTTTATACGGGAAGATAATTTACATGAGCAAAATTATATCACAAATTAAAAGTTTTATCAAGGATACAGACAAATTTTTATTGTTTTTGTGTATCGCACTTTCAGCGTTCGGAATTTTACTTGTTTCAAGTGCAACTCATTCCGGCGATGCTCTGTTCTCACGAGATGCAAAAGTCATGCTTCTGGCTGTATCTGCCGGTATTATCATTGCACTTATAATATCTGTTATAGACTACAATTTTATTGTCAAACTTTGGCCGCTTGTGGGTGCAGTATGCCTCATACTGATGCTGTTGCTGTTTATTCCGAATGTGGGTGTAGGTCCTCCGTCACGTCCGGATGTAAAAACATGGATAAAAATTGCTCAGTTCGGATCTTCAACGCTTTACTTTCAGCCCTCAGAACTTGTTAAGGTCGGCTTTATAATAACATTTTCCGTTCATATTGATACTGTACGTGACAACATAAATTTACTCAAAAATATACTCCTTCTCTGCATACACGGTGCAGTTCCCGTTGTTCTTGTTATTGTTACGGGTGACATGGGCAGTGCACTCATTTTCCTTATAATATTCGTAGTTATGCTGTTCTCAGCCGGTGTCAAGATCAAATATTTTATTTTTGGCGGTATTCTTGTTGTTGCAGCGATTCCGCTGATGTGGAATTACGTAATGACAAGCATTCAGAAGGACAGAATTCTGGCACTTATCAATCCCGAAGAATATCCTGACATCATATATCAGCAGGAGCAAGGACTTAAAGCAATAAAAAACGGCGGAATGTTCGGAATGGGTGCATTCAACGGAACCTATACTCAATCCGCAACCGCATCAGTTCCCGAAAATGAAAATGACATGATTTTCTCAGTTATCGGAGAAGAATTCGGACTTGTAGGTTGTATATTGACTCTTGTTATTTTTGCAGTTATCGTAATAAGAATAATTTCAATCGGCAAAAAGTCGAAAGACGGAACTGTTACACTTATATGCAGTGGTGTTGCATCTATGATAGCAGGTCAGGTAATGGTCAACATCGGAATGTGTCTTGAAATGATGCCGGTTATCGGTATCACTCTTCCGTTCCTTAGTGCCGGAGGCTCATCAAACTTGTGCATCTATATTGCAATAGGATTAATACTTAGTCTCAGACGTCATACTCTTGAAAGAGATATTGTTAACTTCAGATATAAAAATATCAGTACACCTTTTGATTAAAAAAAATTCAGTGCGACAAACGCCGACTACCCGTAATGCAGTATTTGTTTCTCAAACAAAATTTCTCTGTATTTTCACCAAAAGCCTCACAAGGTGACAGACTTGTTGCATTTTTGGCTTCAATACAAGAATTTTTCTGTCCTTACGAAGCTGAGAAGTACTTAAAAAAATAAATTTCGGATACAAGAAAAGGCAAAAATTCCCGATAATGCTGATGCATATCGGGAATTTTTAACGTAATATTGTGTCAAAAGTTCATATTTAAAGAAATACTTCCTTGCGGTAAGTCGGCGAAATCACTCCGTTTTTCATTAATAAAACAAACCCGTTTTTCGCAGACTGATTTCCGTCTTCCTAAGCATTAAAATATTTATCAACAAATCCGAACACAGCAGGATAATACAGTTCGGGGTGAACCTCATTTGATTCAGCATGCATAGCATCGGGAACAGAAAGTTTTTCTTTTTCGGCGGTACACGCATCAAATACTTTGTCAAGCATCCAATACGGAACAAAAGTATCTTTCTCACCGTGTATAAACAAAGTCGGTGTTTTTGAATGAGCGACAGACTTTAAAGGAGCACACTTTTTAAAATCAAAATTACCTCTGAGCTTTGAAACAGTGTTGGCAGCATACAAAAACGGGAATGACGGCACATGATAAGTCCGTTTCATTTCATTCTTAAACACATCCCAGCATGTGGTATATCCGCAATCAGC
Source organism: uncultured Eubacteriales bacterium (assembly GCA_964613045.1). Classification (GTDB taxonomy): domain Bacteria; phylum Bacillota; class Clostridia; order Oscillospirales; family Acutalibacteraceae; genus UBA1081. The sequence continues at coordinate 26,101 of CAZTFS010000010.1, read as the reverse complement.
TACAGCACATTTGATATTCGGAACAAGGTCAGGCTCACCTGTAAGCATCATAGTTGTTGCACTCCCCATGGAAACTCCGAGAACAACTATCTTTGCGGCAGCATCAAGCTCAACTATATACTCAGTCCATTCCTTTACATAAAATTTATCATGATAACCCATAGTGCAATGCTTTGATTCGTCAAGACCGAAGCTTATCATATACGGCATAAGCACATTATATCCTTCTTTATAAAAACGATAAGCCTGATCGGCCTGAGCTCTGGGACAGCTTGTGTAACCATGAACAACTACTGCCCATTTATCAGTGTATTCTTTTTGCTTAAAGATATGAGAATGCATCTTCTTGCCGGATGAGTTCACAACAACAGTATCGGCAGGATTCACAGCAACAAACCATGAGTCCGCATCGACCTGATTTTCGGGAGAACCGTAATATTTACGGAGATCATCAGTAACAACTCGTCTTATATTTTTTGATCTGGTAAATCTTCTGTTTAAAATTCCCTCGTAGACTGCTTCACCGACAACAAGGTAAGATGCAGTAACAACGGCAGCTGTCTTTAGCACAGATTTCATCGTTTTGCTCATTATAATATCCTCCCTTATAAATATATTTAATTATAACTTATGATATTAAAAAAATCAATAACATGCAATTATTTATTTAATACATTTTCATCTTGCACATACAGAACATAAATGCTATAATAATACGAGAATGTTTTAAAGGAGAATTAATTATGTCTTCCGATTTTATTTTCAGAAAAGCTGCCTTCGGCGGTTTTAACAGAGATGATGTTATGGCATACATCAACAATCTCAAGATCAGCGAATCAAATCTTACTGAAGCTAAGAATGATGCTGAAAAAAATGCAGAAGAACTCAGAATCGAAAATCAAGAGCTTAGGGCGAAGATCGAGACAGTTACCGCAGAATATGAAGCAAAGCTCACTGAACTTAACATTTGTCATAATCAGGAGCTCGAAAGCATAAAAATGGAATATGAAGAAAAACTGCAGAACGGTATCCTTGCAGACCGAACTGCAGAGGAAAAAGTCGGCAGTGCGATGATGGATGTCAGACGTTATGCAGATCTGCTCATTCAGGAAACCTGTCAGAAAATCGACAAAATGTCCGATGATGCAGACACTGCCGCAGCAAAAACGCTTGCAAGAGTCCTTGATATCACATCCGGCATTCAGACTTTCTCTGATAAGCTTAACAGCATTCTTCAGGATATGATAAGTGAAAATGAAAACATCTGCAGGGAGCTTACCGGTTTTAAGGGAACACTCAGAATCCCGTTTGAAACTGCATCAGGTAAAATACAGGCTGACATTTTAGGAGAATGATGTTTATTGCATCTGTCTGATTTTATTTCATTTATTTTCTCAAATCAAATGAATTTCGTTACATTTATACTTATTTCAGGTGTTATTCTTGTAAACGGTTGGACAGATGCCCCCACTGCAGTTGCAACCTGCATTTCAACACGATCTCAAAAACCACATACTGCGATATTAATAGCCGCAGTAATGAATTTTCTCGGAGTCTACATAATGTCAAGGCTCGCAGGTCGGGTAATTGATTCTATAACGAATATAGTTGATTTCGGTGATGACAAGCAAAAGGCATCAGTTGCACTTTGTGCCGCAATGGCATCAATCGTTATCTGGGCAGTAACGGCGTGGTTTTTCAGCATTCCGACCAGTGAGAGCCATGCACTCATTGCAGGTCTGACAGGTGCTGCATTGGCACTAAACAGAAGCTTCGCAGGTATAGATAAAAATGAATGGCTGAAAGTTCTTTCCGGTCTTTTTATTTCAGCACTAACAGGATTTATATTAGGTTTTATTATCGTAAAAGCCGTCGGAGTACTGATAAGAAACAGCAACAGAATAAAAACAGATGCAAAATTCAGAATACTTCAGAATGTTTCGGCTGCATTCATGGCTTTCATGCATGGTGCTCAGGATGGACAGAAATTTATCGGCGTCCTTCTTATAGCTTCCGGATACAATATTGATCGTGACACAGGAATCCCGATATGGCTTATACTGTACTGTTCTGTATTAATGGCATTAGGAACTTCAGTCGGAGGCATGAGAATTATTAAATCCATGGGAATGGATATGGTAAAGCTTAAAAAATATCAGGGCTTCAGTGCAGATCTTGCAGGAGCTTTTTCTTTACTTTTTGCCACTGTCACAGGTATGCCTGTCAGCACAACGCACACTAAAGCATGTGCAATGATGGGCGTCGGAGCTGCAAAAAATATTCATGAAGTAGACCCGAAAATTGTAAAGGATATGGTTATGACATGGTTTTTAACTTTTCCCGGGTGCGGCTTTTTAGGATATCTGATGACTATTTTGTTTCTGAAAATATGGTGATGACTTGAAGAAAGCAAAAACCGATTACATTAAGGAATTGGAAAATTTCAGTTCATACTGTTTGTATGAAGCAGAAAACTTCAATCACACCGTAAATCATCAGAAAAAAAATGAAATAGTTTTTCACTTTATCGACGAATTGCAAAATCTGACCGAACACATAAAAAATGAATACTTTACTCCGATTGAAAGAGAAGATATTTTCATGATAGCGACTTCCCTTTCTGACTTATATTTATCATTACTCAGACTTAATTCTGTTTCTTCACTGAATTCATTTTACCCATCGGAAATAGTGACTCTTTCAAATTTTCTGCTCTCAGCTATCGAAAAAATTAATGAAGCAATAAAAATGCTCAATAATATTCAAAAAAATGATATTTGCGGTTTGCTGTTTGAAATATTAAAATTATCCGATAAAACATATAAATATACAAAGAAAATCTACGAATCCGAGCAAACAACACAACTACTCAGCGATTGCTTCATAAAATGTGAAATGCTTGCAAGGAAGCTGATAGGTGTTTATCTAAAAAATACATAAAGGAAATTAAAATGACAACAGACGTAAAATTATTAAGAGACAAAATAATAAAAAAACAATTTTCAAGAATGAATGATATGCAATTTGAAGCGGTCACAAGTGTCAACGGTCCGCTTCTTATTCTTGCAGGTGCAGGCAGCGGAAAAACGACTGTTCTTGTAAACAGAATAGCATATCTTATCAACTTCGGAAATGCATACAACAACGAACGATTCAGATTTCCGCTGAATTCTGAAGATATAGAGCTGTTAAACAGATATTACGGCGGTGACAGCACACTTGAAATGCAGGCTAAACAGCTTTTATCTTTAGATGCACCTAAGCCTTGGGAAATTCTTGCGATAACATTCACAAATAAGGCTGCAAATGAGCTTAAAGACAGACTTACAAAGATGTTAGGTGAAGCCGACGGAAACAGCATCTGGGCAAGCACATTTCATTCCTGCTGCGTACGTATTTTAAGGCGTGACGGAGAAAGACTGGGTTATACTTCGCATTTTACTATCTATGACACGGATGATTCAAAAAGAGTGATAAAAGAGTGTCAGCGTCTGCTTAATTTTGACGATAAATTCATTAATGCAAAATCCATCATGAGTGAAATAAGCAGAGCAAAAGATTCACTTATATCGCCTGCTCAGTATCTTGCAGATAACACTGCTGATCCGAGAAAAACAATGATTGGCAGAGCTTATGAAAAGTATCAGGAGCTTCTTAAAAATGCTGATGCAATGGATTTTGACGATATTATCGTAAACACTGTAAAGCTACTCAGTCAACACTCGGAAGTACGTGAATATTATCAGAATAAATTCAAATACGTTATGGTTGATGAGTATCAGGATACTAACCATGCTCAGTACAAGCTTACTTCCCTGCTCGCAGGCGGATACAAAAACATTTGCGTTGTCGGTGATGACGATCAGAGTATTTATAAGTTCCGTGGTGCGACAATAGAAAACATTCTCAAATTTGAGTTTCAGTATGACAATGCAAAAACTATCAGACTTGAGCAGAATTACCGTTCAACACAGAATATTCTTGATGCAGCTAATGCTGTCATTTCAAACAACTCTGAACGTAAAGGAAAAACTCTCTGGACAAACAACGGCACAGGAGATAAGATTCTCATAAACACCCTCAGCGACGATATCAGTGAAGGAATGTTTATTGCTTCGAGCATTATGGATTCTTCTTCTGACGGCAGAAACTGGAGCGATCATGCCGTTCTTTACCGAATGAACGCCCAGTCAGCTACTATCGAGCGAGCTCTTGTACGTTCGGGTATTCCCTACCGTATTATAGGCGGTCACAGATTCTACGAACGTAAAGAAGTTAAAGATATCGTAGCTTATCTTTCGGTCATCTGTAATCCGAACGATTCGGTAAGGCTCAGAAGGATCATAAATGAACCTAAAAGAGGCATCGGTGACAGCACCATGAATAATGCAGTAAAAATTGCCGATGCATTGGGTATAAGCCTCTACGAGGTAATAAGCCATGCAGGTGACTATCCTGTTCTTTCACGGGCTGCAGCAAAGCTCAATCAGTTTACAATGATGATCGATGAATTACACGAATTAAGAGAATGCGTTTCACCTACAGAACTGTTTGAAACTCTTGTAAGCCGAATCGGTTATGTTGAATTTTTAAGTCAGGATAAAGACACATTTACGGACAGACTCGCAAATATTAACGAATTAGAGTCAAACATACAGCGTTTTGTTGACGAGAATCCCGAAGAAGCTACACTTGATTCATTCCTCGAAGATGTGGCACTTATGTCAGACATAGACAACTACAATCAAGACAGCGATTCTGTAGTTCTTATGACACTTCACTCAGCAAAAGGTCTTGAGTTCCCCATAGTTTACATACCCGGTATGGAAAACGGAATATTCCCCGGAATGCAGTCACTGTATTCCGAAGCTGATATGGAAGAAGAACGCCGACTGGCTTATGTAGGTATCACAAGAGCAAAGGAAAAACTTATTCTGACAAATGCAAAAACAAGAATGCTTCACGGTCAGACTTCATATAATCCGCCGTCATGCTTCCTTTCCGAGATTCCACCCGAGCTTTCTGAAGTTAAAAAGCCGGACAAACCGACTTTTGGCAGCTCCTATTCATATTCAGGAAGCAGTTACAGAAGTTACGAGCAGAATGAAAATCAAAAGAGTGCATTCGGCAGCAGTTATCAGCCCAAGCCATCAAATTATACTACCGGCTTCACAACCAAGCCAAAAGCTTCAACAACGAACTTTGACTACAAGCCCGGTGACAGAGTAAACCACAAAAAGTTTGGCGACGGAATGATACTCAGTGCATCAAAAATGGGCAATGATATGCTTTTGGAAATCGCATTTGACACTGTAGGCACAAAAAAGCTGATGGCAAAGGTCGCTCCGCTGACAAAATTATAAACAAAACTCCCTTTTCGGGAGTTTTAATTTTAAAATATACTGATTTCAGACCAACACTTTTGATTTTGGCGGTACTATATTAATGAAGCTTCAAAAAAATATTCCCGAAAGGAGGCACAGTATGAAAATAAGCGAAAGTATGCTTTGTGAATATGCAAAGAAAATATACGGCTTTGCATACTCAAAAACAAGAAATATTGCAGATGCAGAGGATCTGTCTCAGGATATTCTGACTGTACTTGTCGGAGAGTTGTCAAAGAAAAAGGAAATTGAATATCCTGATTCATATATTTATCGGATCTGTTGTTACACATGGTCAAAATATTTGCGTAGAAATGTAAAAACAAAATGCAATGTTCCTTTTGATGATAAAATTTTATTAATAAATGACGGCAAAAATATAGCAGAAGATTTTGAAAATGCACAGCTTCTTGAAAATCTTCGCAAGGAGATCACATATCTCGGTAAAATGCGTCGTGAAATTATGATATCTCACTATTATGAAGGAAAAACAAGCAGTGAAATAGCAGAAAGGCTTTCGCTGTCACCTTCAACTGTACGCTGGCATTTGGGAGAATCACGAAAAAAATTAAAGGAGCGACTTGATATGGAACAAAATGAAATCTACAGGCCTGAAAGACTGAGATGCCACTATACAGGCAGTATAACTCTTGACTCACTCTTTATGCAGTTAAAAAAAGATGCATTATTACAAAACATATGCATTGTCTGTTACAATGAACCGTTATCTATCGAAGAAATTGCGAGAAAACTTTCAGTTGCGGCTGTTTACATCGAAGATAAAATTGAAAGACTTGTTTATATGGATTATCTGTCAGAACAAAACGGCAAATACAGAACCAATTTTCATATAAAAAATACCGAATGCGTTTTAAATGAATTACAGTATATGCTCGATAACATCGAACCGATAGCTAAGAAAATATATGATTTTTGCAGTGATTTATACAACGAAATATGCAAAGATTATAACTTTGGAGTCTCTAAAAACAAAGTAATTTCTGATGCAGTCATGATCACTTGTGAATATTCATGGCAGAACGCTTTAAATAAGATCAATAAAAATTGGTATACACCTCCAAAACGACGTGACGGCTCTGAACATTGGATATTTGCATACCTTATAGACAATGAATATTTAAATTCACAGACACATTATCCCGACAGAACTTGTGATTATTTAAAAGTACATTTCGGCAAGGGTATTGCAAGCCAAAATGCTGTTTCAGGTAATGTAAGAATCAAGTGCCGTCATTGCGATACGTATATGCATAATGTTCGTAATATCGAAGCATATCAGCTCATTAAGCTGCAACAGGTCAACAAAATTATTGAAGACGGAGATGAAATATCTGAAAATGAAAAATATATAATCAGCAGTCTTGTAAATGACGGACTTGTTGCAATAGAAAATGACAAACCTAAACTTCTCATACCCTATATTACGAAAAGAAAAGTTCGCAAATACATACCTAAAGTTATAAAACTCTATAAAAAAAGCGGAATTGAAGATCTTGTAAAAGATTATATCATTCGTTACGGTGAAGTGATGGAAAATCATATTCCGGATCATCTTTCAGAAGAAAACAGACTGCATTCAAAATATTACAGAGCAGGTATAACTTATGAAACAATTTTCCTGCTTATAGAAAAAGGTCTGATTGAAATGTGGACAGAAGAAGAAAAGCAAAGCTCGCTCTTTGTTGTCTGGGAAGAATAAATTAAATACATCATATAAAAAAGCTCCCTTTTTTCGGGGAGCTTAATTTTATAAGGAATTATGCACCAAGATAAGCCTTACGGACTCTCTCATCATTCATAAGATCGTTTGCATTGCCGTCCATGGTGATTCTGCCGGTTTCAAGAACATAAGCCCTGTTGGCAACTGAAAGAGCCATATTGGCATTCTGTTCAACAAGGAGAACAGTGGTGCCTTCTTTTTTTATCTGCTTGATAATTTCAAAAATTTCACCAACATACAAAGGTGAAAGACCCATCGACGGTTCATCCATAAGAACAATTCTGGGGTTTGACATAAGTGATCTGCCCATGGCAAGCATCTGCTGTTCACCGCCGGAAAGAGTACCTGCAACCTGATTGCGGCGTTCCTTCAGTCTGGGGAAATACTCAAATACCATATCAAGTGTAGAGTTTATCTCTTTGCTGTCTTTTCGTGTATAAGCACCCATTTTAAGATTATCATATACAGAAAGTGAAGCAAAAACACGTCTTCCTTCGGGAACATGTGCCATTCCCATAGAAACTATCTTATGAGCGGGAACTTTAGTAAGATCCTTACCGTCCAATGTTATTGTTCCGCTTTTGGGAGTGAGCAGACCGGAAATGGTATGAAGAGTTGTTGTCTTGCCTGCACCGTTTGCACCGATGAGTGCTACAACTTCACCCTTATCAACATCAAAAGAAATATTTTTAATTGCCTGAATAACACCAAAGTATACATTCAGATCTCTTACTTCAAGCATTGCCATAAATACCCCTCCTTACTGTCCAAGATAAGCCTTGATAACTTCAGGATTCTGAAGAACAAGCTCGGTTTTACCTTTTGCAAGTTCAGTACCGAAATTAAGAACGGTGATCTCTTCACAGATACCAGATACAAGGCTCATATCATGTTCAATAACAAGAACAGTCAGATCAAAAGTATCTCGTATAAAATGAATCGTATCCATAAGTTCTTTAGTTTCATTCGGATTCATGCCTGCAGCAGGTTCATCAAGAAGAAGAAGCTTCGGATTTGTTGCAATTGCACGGGCAATCTCAAGTTTTCTTTGCTTACCGTAAGGAAGATTTGATGCCAATGTATCAGCATTTTCATCAAGTTCAAAAACTTTGAGGAGCTCAATAGCCTTCTCATTCATTTGCTTCTCAACTTTGAAGTAACCGGGAAGACGGAAAACACCGGCAACAGTCGAATACTTCATCTGATTATGAAGACCGACTTTAACATTATCCAGAACAGAAAGATTCTTAAAAAGTCTTATATTCTGGAATGTACGTGCAATACCTGCTTTATTGATCTCGGCAGGCTTCTTACCCTTGAGTTCCTTACCGTCAAGGTAAAAAGTACCGGTTGTGGGCTTATAAACACCCGTGAGAAGATTAAAGACTGTCGTTTTACCTGCACCGTTAGGGCCTATGAGTCCGTAAAGAGCACCCTTTTCAAGGGTAAGATTAAAATTATCAACAGCGTGAAGACCGCCGAATGTAATACCTAAATTTTTGACTTCAAGTAATGCCATTTAAGCCGCCTCCCCTTTTGCGGATACTTTCTTATTCTTAAACTTATATGAAAGTTTTTCACGAAGATTTACAAAGTACGAACCGTTATTTACTATCATCATAATGATAAGAATGATCGAGTAAATAAGCATACGGTAATCCTGAAGACCTCTGAGAAGCTCGGGAAGTGCATACAGGATAGTAGCGGCAATTACAGAGCCTCTGACACTGCCTAAGCCACCAAGAACAACATAAACAAGAATTGTGATGGACATATTATAACCAAAGTTATTGGTTGTTGCAGTAAGCTTGGACAGGTTGTGTGAATAAAGAACACCTGCAATACCTGCCATTGCAGCGGATATTGTAAACACCATAAGTTTATATTTTGTTATATCAATACCGACTGACTCAGCGGCAATGCGGTTATCACGGATTGACATGATCGCACGGCCGGATCTTGAATCCATAAGATTATTGACAATAATAAGAGTTACCATTACAAGAATAAAACCTACAATAAAATTAGATGTTTTCGGTGTTCCTGAAATACCCTGAGGACCGTTTAAAATGATCGTACCGTCAGTCATATTAAGACTAGCTGAATCAAGAGCAAAATGGAAGCCGTTAGCATCCTTGCCTATATACAAAGCGTTCAGAACAGTCTTTATAATTTCACCAAACGCCAGTGTAACGATCGCCAGATAGTCACCTTTGAGTCGAAGAACAGGTATACCGATCAAAAGTCCTGCCACAGCGGCACATAATGCACCGACAACAAAAGCTAAAAGGAATCTGAGCCAATCTGCTTCTATGACACTCTTCATCAATACAGAAAAGAATGCACCTGTATATGCACCGACACACATAAATCCCGCATGACCAAGGCTCAATTCACCAAGAAAACCGACAACAAGATTCAGTGATACGGCAAGAATTATCTGTACACAAATGGGTACCAACAGAGCTTTATAAACATTTTTAAGATTTCCTGTTGCTGAAAGAGACTGAAATACAGCAAAGAAAACTACAACGATCAGATATGTTATAAAATTCTTACCCTTAAGAGGCTTAATAACACCTGTTTTCTTCTTTTCAAGTCTTGAATGTGTTTTTGTTCCCATAATACGCCACCTCAGACCTTCTCATTTATCTTCTTGCCCATAATGCCTGTGGGTCTTACAAGAAGAACTATAATCAATACTGCAAAAACGATAGCATCAGAAAGCTGAGAAGAAATATAACCCTTACTCAGATTTTCAATGATACCTAAAAGAATACCGCCAATCATAGCACCGGGAATTGAACCGATTCCGCCGAAAACAGCCGCAACAAAGGCCTTGATACCGGGCATTGCACCCGTATAGGGGCTGAGTGCGGGATAGGAGGAGCAAAGGAGTGCTCCTGCGACAGCAGCAAGAGCCGAGCCGATAGCAAATGTAAGGGCAATAGTTGCATTTACATTGATACCCATAAGCTGAGCTGCACCTTTATCCTCTGAAACGGCAAGCATTGCCTTTCCGGGCTTTGTTTTATTTACAAATATATAGAGAGATACCATTATAATAACAGAAACGATAATGGTAACTATGGTTTCGCCTGAAATTATCAGTTCACCGCCTGCAAATGATACTGCAGGAAGAGATACTACTGAAGAGAACTGCTTTGTATCTGAACCGAATATAAGCAAAGCAATATTCTGCAGGAAGTAGCTGACACCTATAGCAGTAATAAGAACTGCAAGAGAGGTTGCCTGTCTGAGAGGCTTGTACGCAAGACGTTCAATAAGCATACCGAGTACAGTACAGAAAACCATTGCGATAAGCACACCAAAGACAGGGCTGAGTCCTGCGGAAACAACACATGTATAAATCACGAATGCACCGATCATGATAACATCGCCATGGGCAAAGTTAAGCATTTTGGCAATACCGTAAACCATAGTATAACCAAGGGCAATAAGAGAATATATACTGCCAAGGCTGATTCCGGAAATCAGCTGAGATAGAAATTTCATATATAATTCCACTCCTTTATCAGAGGTAACAACATACTGTCAAAAGCTCTGAAACAAGGCATCTTTTTCTTGAGATACTTTGTTTCAAAGCTCTTGAAACACAATCTAAACAAGGGTCAAGGGTATGCCGCATTTTTCAGCGACATACCCCGAATTAAATTTAAAGCAAATTATGCTTCTGCAACAGAACCGTCAACGATCTTAACGACCTTGGGAGTCTTTGTGGGTTCACCTGCTGCATCCCATGTGATGCCTGAACCTGTAACACCGTCAAGAGTGATCTGTGTCATTGCTGTCTTCATTGCATCACCGATAGCGGAAACTTCCATATCAGCAGTAACGTTTGCTTTTTCAGCAGCAGCCTTGATTGCATAGATTGCATCATAAGCATCAGCAGCAAACTGATTGAGATACTGAACCTGATCGGGATATGCTGTTTTGAAGCCTGTAACGAACTTAACAGTTACATCGTCTGTAGCTGTCTCCATGAAAGGAGTAAGATACATAAGACCTTCAACAAGAGTAGTATCAATATTCTCCATACCGAGAATACCGTCCATACCGTCAGAACCAAGATAGATGGGGTTGAAGCCTGCATCATTAGCCTGCTTCATGATAAGAGAAGCGGGAGTATAGTAGATGGGAAGGAATACAAGCTCTGCACCTGCAGCCTTGATGTTTGTGATCTGAGCACTGAAATCAGTAGCTGTATCATTTGTGAAAGCTTCAATAGTAACAACTTCGATACCGTTAGCCTTTGCCTGAGCTACGAATGTATCCTTAATGCCTGATGAATAGCTGTCAGAGCTGTTGAAGATAACTGCGACCTTTGTAGCAAGAGAGTTATTCTTGATATAGTCAGCAGCAACTGTACCCTGAGCAGGATCAGAGAAACAAACTCTGAATGCTGTATCGGGATTAATACAGTCAGTAGCTGAACCGGAAGGAGTGATAAGAAGCATGTTGTCTTCTTCAGTTTCTGCAGAAACAGCAGCACAGGGTGTTGATGTAACTGTACCCATAAGCATCTGCATACCCCAGTCCTTGAGGTTGTTGTAAGCTGTAACAGCTTTTTCAGCATCATTTACGTCGTCTTCCATCTGGAATTCAACCTTGTAGCCGTTGATACCGCCAGCAGCATTGATCTCACTAACTGCGAGCTGAGCACCGAGCTTAACAGCCATACCGTACTGAGCAGCATCACCTGTAAGAGGACCGATACCGCCGATCTTAATTGTGCCTTCATTTGCATATGTACCTTCGCTTGCAACTGCATCATTGGTAGATGACTCTTCATTACCGGTTGTGTTTGTGCAAGCAGCAAATGCAAATACCATTGCAAGTGCAAGTACAACAGCGAGAATCTTTTTGATTTTCATAGGAAAAGACCTCCATAAAATTGTACACATATCTTTAATATGTGCTCACATAATATTTTAGGCTGACAAAACACACCAACCTAATTGTGATACATAAATTATAATCATATATTTGCATTCTGTCAACTGTAAAATTCAAAAAAACATCATAATTCTGTTAAATTTAAACTTATGTATATTACATTCTGAGAAATAATATCATAAAAACATTAAACACACGTTTTAATTACAGATATGCATTTTTGATACCGAAATAAAGTGCCTTATATATTTTATAGATCACATCATACTTTACGGTATTATCGGAATCAAAGCATACAGGAGTCAGCACTGACGAGTTCATGCTTGCAGATGCATCATTAACATTATCAAAAACTGAGCTTGCAACGCCGGCAAGAACAGCAACTCCCCTTGCACCGCTTTCCGAATTATCATTTTTTCTGATATCTTTACCCAGAACATCAGCAAGAATCTTAAGCCACAGTTTACTGTTAGCACCGCCGCCGCAGACACTGATATTTTCAGCATTCAGTCCAAGTGACACAATGATCTCATAACAGTCTTTCAAGCTGAAGCACACACCTTCAAGAACAGCACGATACAGATTAACGATCGAATGACCCGCTGACAGCCCTGCAAATACACCTCTGCAATCAGGATCAAGATGAGGAGTTCGCTCACCCATAAGATACGGAAGAAAAACAATTCCGTCACTTGAAATATCGCAAGCTTTTTCATCAAGCTCCTTATATGACATGTTTTCAGTAAAATTATGTCTGAACCAACTTAAAGACAATCCGCAGCCCTGTGTTACACCCATTACGTGATACATCCCCGGTACTGCATGACAGAATGTGTGTATTCTGCCCTGTTTATCATAGACAGGAGAATCGACCGCAGAAAATACAACACCGCTCGTTCCCATGGATATACTCATGTCGCCCTGACAAAGAATTCCGTTACCGAGTGCCGCCGCTGCCTGATCGCCTGCACCTGCAGCTACAACAGTATTCACGGTCAGACCTGTTTTTTCAGAAGTTTCTGCAGTAACAGTACCGACATGATCACAACTCTCATGAATCTCAGGCAGGAATGACTTTTCAATTCCGAATTTATCCAGAATCTCGTCACACCAGTTTCTGTTTTTAACTGAAAAGTATCCTGTACCGCCGGCATCGGAAACATCAGTAACAAAATTACCTGTAAGGCAGAAATTAATGTAATCCTTAGGAAGCAAGACCTTTTTTATCTTAGAATAAACCTCCGGCTTATTTTCCTTTATCCAAAGAAGCTTAAACAACGTAAAAGACGTATTCGGAGCGTTATATGTCAGATCAATATACTTTTCTCTGCCTATCAGAGTACATACTTCATCAACCTGCTTACCGGTTCGCTGATCGCACCAAATAAGACTGCGATCAAGAGGTTTATTATTTTCGTCAAGCATCACAAGTCCGTGCATCTGACCCGATACACCAACACCCTTTATATCTGACGGGTCAACAACTGAAGAAAGCTCTCTGAGAGTTTCAAAAACAGCATTTTTCCAGTCTTCGGCATTCTGCTCTGCCCAACCGTTCTGCGGCTGATATAAAGGATATTCTCTGTATGAATCGGCAACAATGTTTCCTTTTTCATCAAAAAGTACGGATTTTGTTCCCGAGGTACCGACATCAGCACCGATAAAATAATTCATATTCATCACCGATTCAAATTTTACCACAATAAAAATATTATTTCAATAAAAAAATCAGCATTTGAAAGAACAAATGCCGATCTGAAATTATTTATACATTTCCGAATACACAAACGGAATTCTTTTACCTTTTACTGCATGAAAACATTTTTCACCGAGCGAAAAAATATACTTATCATTTTCAAGACTGTCGGAATAAACATTTACAACCTCAGACTGAGGATATTTTTCCTTAAAAAGTCTGACCTTTTCTTTATCATGACAGTTGTTTCCGACAATAGCACCGTTTTCATCATGAATCGTACAGATATAATCATCAATATCCACACGTTTAGCTATTTCATCAATAAGAAAATCGGGACTTGCACTTATCATAAGTGAATAACGCTCTCTGTTTTCTCTTTTTGCCCAGTCAAAAACATATTTTTCGTTTTTATCCCAGAATTTCTTTGATGCTTCACGCACAGGAATAACTTTGATAAACTTAAAGATTGAACTTTTCATGGCAGTCAGATCACGTTTAAATAAAAATCCGATAACAGCACCTACAATGCAGGGAATATACAAAACTGTTTTCGGATAATGTAAAAAACAGTAAATACAAAACCTTGAACCGCTGTCAAAAGGTATCATAGTTTTATCAAAATCATATATATCAAGTTTCTTTACGTCAAATATTGCAGCCATAAAATTCTCCTTGTGATTTGTTATTAATGATTATATCAACAGAAGAACGATAATTCAAGATGTAATAAAACTAAAAAGGAGTGACACAAAGCCACTCCTTTTGTTTAGAATCTCAAATTTTATACGGGAAGATAGGACTTTACAAGAGAAAATGCATATTTGAAAAATGCAGATATCTTTGTAAGCACGTCAGTTGTATCCGAATTAAGCTCAAAGAGATACATAGCCTGATCATCGCCCTCGAAAAGCTCAAGATATGTTACAACTTCAGTATCAAAGCTTGTAAGATCATCTTCATGAAGAGTAATAGTTCTCACACCGTTATTGATTCCGTTGTATGAAGCAAAACCTACACCGGGAGCATTACAAAGCTTAACACCTTCATATTCAACTTCATAAGTATTAAGATGATCGTGACCGAAGAATATACCTAAAACATTACCGCTTTCGATAAAAGCATCAAATTCTCCGTTGTTATAGTCGGGAGGACAAGGCGTTTCGGGAAGGATACCGAGTGAACCTTCGGGAAGAGCATAATAAATTCCGTTCTTCACAACAGTACCGGTTTCAGCATCAGCAACATCAAGTGCATCAAAAATTTCGGGAACAACGATATGCTGGAAAACAATTGAAGGAACAATATCACCGTTTGCCTGAGCAAGAGATGTTTCAGTCTGTTTATACCAATCGATCTGAACCTTTGTAACTGCAGCATAACCGCCAAGATCATTCTCTCTGTTATAGTCACCCGAATCAATCATCCAGATATTAAATATCATGTCGTTAGCATCGGATGAAGAATAAAGAGGGATATAATATGTACCGCTTGTATAGTTGCCGAAATCAACACCTGCACAGCCGATAAAACAGTCATACTTTTCATACATTGTGATCTGAGTTGCACGGGAGACATTGCCTTCAGCATCGTGATTGCCGAAAACCGCCGCAACAGGAATGCCGTATTCTTCAAAAATGCTCATAAATTCATTGATTGCCATGGGAGCCATTATTGCAGACTCACCGGCTGATGAATTTATATTATCACCGGAAAGAACAATAAGATCGGGATCCTGAGTTTCAACAGCTTCTCTGATAAGCTTCTTTGTTATGGACTTCATAGGCCAGCCGTCCTGCATATCAGCAATCTGAAGAATTTTAAACTCACCGTTTTCATCAAACTGCAGATGAGTGTCAACCTCTTCACTTGTTGCTGCGAATGATGTGCATGCAAAAATACCTGCAATCATCATAACAACCAGAAGCAAAGATACAAATTTACCTGCTTTTCTTAACATAACAAAACCTCCGTTTTAGTCTCAAGACTAATTATCACAAGTATTGTACCACATTATTCCACACATTTCAATTAGATTTATGTAATTTATTTGTACAAAAGTGTAATTTATTTGTACAAAAGTGAGCATTTATATCGGATTCACCTCAGACTGCATGGAAATAATCTCATATCAGCACAAATAAATAAAATTTGTAACAAAAAAAGAAGCAAGAATATTTTTATTTTTTCAGTCTCACATCATTAACAAATCTACAGTCAATATTTTGAAAGCGGTGTTATGCATAAATTAGTTCTGTTATTATAATCTCTCTCGCTCTTGCCTCAATGCTTTGCATACAGCATACCCACTCCATTTGATTTTCTGTATCGACACAATGCTGATTAATATCAAATATTATTTACTACACCTGTAAAGAGAGGTAAATTACCTTTAGAAATCACAAAAACAAAAGGTCTGTCGAGCACAAAATCTATTATTTCTTCAGGAGGCATAGCTGCACCTGCACCGAGAATTTCTATATATGTTGCAGCCTTTACGCCCTTTTCATCGATTTCAACTCTCGCAGACTGATTAACAGCTGAAACATACACGGGAGTATCTGAGGTGATCGCAGTAAAATCTGAGCTTTCCATATCAAAGACCTTTGTTACTCCCATTTTATTTAATCCGTCTTTTAAGTTCACTGTGGAAGAAACATCAAATTTCGGAACGGATAAATTGACCTTCATATACTTTTTGTTTTGCCAACCTTCTTCACCGTCGCCCGAAGAAATCATTTCTCCGTAAGAGCCGTCATTTAAAATATCGGCAGTTGTCTTTCCTTCATCGGGAAGAATAAACCACATTGTGCTTCCGTTTTTAAGGCTTAATGCTACTGCACTGTAATCATCATGCCAATAATAATTCATCTGACAGAGCTTTCTATTCATATAAGTGACAGTTGTATCACCGTTAATACCGTGAAAAATATTGTTGGTATTATTTTTACTGTCAAATTCATCACTCCATTTAGCTTGGAAAAACAATGTTGAATATAATGCGAGAACAGTATCGGGAGATAAGTCGATTTTATCTGTGCAGTCCTTTAATAATCCGCCTGTGTTTTTATTAAGCCAATTTCCTATTTCTTTGTTTGCACTCTTGCTGCCAAGGTCAGACTGATATACAGAAGCATAATAGTGATATGCAAGATTATTCATAGTATCCTGATTGTAATTCAAGCCATCTTCAAGCCAAAGAGAATTAGCCAATGTGCATATTTCATTTCCGTCATCCTCATAAACGGATTCCCAAACTGCACTTGCTTGACTTCTGAGAGCTTCAATATCTTCAACACCAAACAAATCTAAAATTTCCTTACGGCTGTCACCATCTGTTATTTCCGCAAGCATAGAAAGACCGAGATAGGCATTTACAGGTGACCATAAGGAATTTTCATTGTTCTGTGAAGAAAGGAATTCAGCCGATGCTTCTGTAAAAAACCGTGACAATGAAACAGCAGAATTTTCTCTGATTGTACTTCTGTTTTTTAATTCCGCCTCCCATATTCCGACATCAACCATATAGCTTTCTCTGTCTTCGTAGTCATCAAGGTCAGGGCGTTCCATAATTCGTGCATCACCGGGAAGAGCAATGGCATTTGCTGTAATTACAGGTGTATTTAGAAAAGAGCTGATGCAAATCACAACTGCTAAAACAGCGGCAGCTACACCTATCCAATATGGTCTTTTTTTCATTTTCTTCGGTGCTTTTTCAGCTTCGTTGATGTATTTGTCGTCTATTTTATCCAAAACTTCCAATACATGCTTACGCTTCATAGTAATAACCCTCCTTAATAAGATGTTCTTTTAGTTTTGTTCTGATGCGGTTTAATCGTACCGATACGGAACCGCTTTTCATGTTGACGGATTTTGCGATAGCCTCCACAGCATCTCCATACCAATACCTGCGAATAAAAATATATCTGTTCAAAGCACTGTCTTTTTCCAAAAACTCATTTATTGAGTCAGCAATTTCCTGAACAATAAAAGCCTGCTCAGTGTTATCATCATTATCTGGCAAACAAGCACCAAGCTCGTCTAACGATAAATCATATCTGTTATTTCGTTTTTCTGCTGAAAGATATTCCAACCGTTTCAGTGCCATGTTTCTTCCTGTACGGTATACATAAGGAGCCAAAGGGTCAGGTTCTTTAGGCGGTATTGCATTCCAAACGGCAAGATATGTATCATTTGTTGTTTCTTCTGCATCGTGATGATTTTCGAGAATATTCATTGCGATTCTGTATAAGGTGTTACCGAAACGCTCACGCAAAACCCGAAGAGCTTCTTCGGCTCTCATAAATAAAAGCTTTATTATTTGCTTATCTTCCATCTTAAAACCTCCTCTCACTTATATAAACCGATTTTGCAGCTCCATCTTACATAAAGTTTAACATTATTTTCTGCCGAATACAATATTCCTTAAATAAATATAGTTTTTGAACTTGAAGTTGCAAAAAAAAAATAACAGCCCTCCTATTAGAAGTACTGTTGAATGGATTTTAAGTGTATATTAGGTTGTCACAGACAATCTCTTTTGCTCATGCTTCAATACTCCCCATTCTTTGAATCCGGTCCCATTGATTGTGCTCTTTAAGTTCCTCGGTAACACCTTCAGCCTTTTTCATCTGATCAATAAGAGTATCAAACATATCCCTTGCCTGATTTTCAACCTCTGCACAGTGTTGATAAAGCTTACCCTGAATAAGCAGCGAGCTAACGCCGACTACCCGTAAGGCAGTATTTGTTTCTCAAACAAAATTTCCTGTATTTTCACCAAAAAGCCTCACAAGGCGACAGCCTTGTTGCATTTTTGGCTTCAATACGGGAATTTTTCTGTTCTTACGAAACTGCGAAGCACTTCCTGGCGGATAGTCGGCGAAAACTTTTTTTCTTTTTGTTTTACAGATAATAAAAGCAATTATGATGCTTTCATTTTAAGTCTGAGCTTATCACTTATCATTGCAATAAACTCGCTGTTTGTTGGCTTGCCACGTGAATTCTGAATCGTATATCCGAAATATGAGCTCAGAACATCAACATCTCCCCTGTCCCATGCAACTTCAATCGCATGACGGATCGCACGCTCGACTCTTGAAGGTGTGGTCGCAAATGTTTTAGCTACAGTCGGGTAAAGAAGCTTTGTAACCGAGTTCATCATTTCCGTATTATTTACCGACAAAATTATAGCTTCTCTCAAATACTGATATCCCTTGATATGAGCAGGAACTCCGATCTGATGCATGATCTCGGATACAGTCACTTCAAGATCATCCGAACCTGTTTTTAAAACTCGCTCTGCAGAGTTTGCTTTTTCACTTTTCAGATTCCATACAGCAAGCTGAGACAACCGTTCTGCAATCAGGCACGGATCAATGGGTTTAAGAAAATAATAAGACGCACCCGATGTAAGCATCTGCTGTTCAAAATGCGGATTGTCTACGCCCGAAATCACACATACTATCGGTTTTTTCGACAGATTCATGCTTTCAAGTCTTTTCAAAACTGCCAGAGCATCCAGTCGTGGCATAAATGCATCCATAAGCACTGCATCAGGTACACGCTGTTCAACAGACCTTAAAACTTCCGTACCATCCTTGGGAACACAGTAAACGTCGTGTCCGTATTTTTCCATTTCCTTCAGACATGAGAGTGAAAACTCATTCTGATCCTGTGCAAACAATACCTTGAGTTGATTTGCCATAGTTATTATCCTTTCTTTACTGCGGATATTACCGCATGTTTAATACTTAATTTCCATATTTTCATCACATCATTCCCAATTCCTACCATATTTTACCATTAGATTTTACAAATGTCAAGCTATTTTTGGTAATTAATTTACAATTCTTTTTTCATCCGAAATTTTTATGCATATAAACAAGCTTCAAGCTATCATTAAGCTTTAAATGAAATAATCAATGCATATAAAATAATTGTAAACATTTTGCGTTTAATCATTGAAAATTTTGTCGCCTTATGATACTATTTAATAAAAAATTATTAAGAGGCGATAACAATGGATATTAAAATTTTTGAAAATTCATCTGAAATCGGCAGTGCTGCTGCAAAAATTATCATTGATAAGATAAAAGAGAACGATGCTGCAATACTCGGACTTGCAACAGGCTCTTCCCCTATTCCTACTTATAAATGCCTTACAGATGCATATAAGGCAGGAGAAATCTCGTTCAAGCACGTTAAGAGCTTTAATCTTGATGAATATTGCGGCATTCCTGCTTCCGATCCTAACAGCTACTATACATTCATGCACGAAAATCTCTTTGACAACATTGATATCAAAGAGGAAAATGTCAGAGTACCTGAAGGTAATCCCAAAAATGTTGATGAATTCTGTAACTCCTACGATGCAGACATTAAAGCAGCAGGCGGAATTGACATTCAGATCCTCGGAATCGGAAGAAACGGCCATATAGGTTTCAATGAACCTGCTGATGAATTTACTAAGGGTACATATAAGGTAAAACTTACTGAAAGCACAATTGATGCAAATAAAAGATTCTTTGAAAAGATCGAAGACGTACCGACTGAAGCTATTACAATGGGTGTAGAATCCATACTTGATGCAAAAGAGATCATTCTTATTGCTACAGGCAGCGATAAAGCTCAGGCTATCCACGACATGGTCAAAGGCGATGTCTCACCTGCATGCCCTGCTTCAATACTTCAGAAGCACAGCAATATCCATGTATTTTTAGATAAAGACGCAGCATCATTACTTTGACAGACCGACGGGGTGTTTGTATGCAGAAAGCTATTTCGATTTTAATACTGGGAGCTATCACACTGAGTTGTCTTTTATGCAGCTGTGATTTGGACAGCGGACATGAAGAAACAACAGATGTTAATGACGAGATCATTGAAGCGATAGACAGATCCTCTCCCATAACTGACGGAAATCTGATCACAAAGACAGACACCGATGAAGACGGCAATATCAACATCAAATATTTTGATAACAAAGATAATCTTGTTGAACAATATGTTTGGAACGATGAAAAAGAGGTCTCGCATGTTGTCATGACGTATTCATCAACCGATAAAATAACAAAAAAAGAAGAGATATCTTCTGACGGTCAGACGAACATAGTTTATTCTTATCAATATGATTCAGATGATGTTCTTCAGCAGACAACGATCAGCACATTTGAAAACGGGATGATGAAAAAGACATGCACCTATGATAACGAAGATAATCAAACATCTGTATCAATTTATCATTATACCGATTCAAACAGACTTACAAAGATCGAAAGATATGACGGTGAAAATATTCTTCAGGAATATTTTGAGTATGAGTACAACGAATCAGGACTTACAACAAAGTATTCAGCATATACAGCATCCGGACAGATAAAAAAATATACCACTTTTGAATACAACGATGCATCTCAGCTTGTAAAAGAAAAATACTTCGATGCAGCTGACTCACTTCAGAATTATTTCGTTTACGAATATCATGAAAGCGGAAATACTAAATCCTGTACAAAATATGATGCAGACGGAAGCCTGATATCTCAAAGCTCATTTGAAGATTCTTAAAATGCGATAAAAAATACACTGCACAAAGCAGTGTATTTTTTCTTATATTTAAAAAAAATCATGCACTTAATTATTATGAATCCACCATAAAAATGGGGATATATCCTGCCTGGGCAACACACTTCTGACCTTCTTCACTGACTATCCAATCAAGAAATCTGCCGCCTGTTTTTTCCTCATCGCCCCGTCTTATAACACCGTAATAGCAAGTTGAAAAAGGATATTTGCCACTGCGGATGTTTTCATCTGTCGGTTCAATTCCGTTTACAGAGATCGTCTTAATGTTTTCATTTTTATAAAGTGTATCAATATAATATTTATATGTATATCCTATAGAAGCTGTATTATTTTCATATTCGGCAACAGTATCAATAAGCTGTCCCATACCAACAATTACAGGAACTTCGATAGGATCACTCATCGGTATTCCCTGCATAACAAGTTGTTCCATAGCGGTCTGACTTCCGGAATTAGCTTCACGCTGATATGCTTTTATCCTTTTATTAGCACCGCCTACATCCTCCCAATTTACCGTTTCTCCCGAATATATCTGCTGAATCTGTTCAACAGTAAGAGAATCTATGGGATTATCCTTATGGGTTATAAAAACAAAGGCATCATAACATACAGCTTTTTTAACAAATTCAACACCGTTTTCGGCTGCGAGGTCAATTTCCTGAGAAGAAGGCTGTGTTCCGATAAAGATATCCGTTCCTTCACCTGAAGGAACAAACTTATAATATTGGTCATTCCGCCGGAACCATTGATCCGCAGTCTTATTTATAAGGTGAAGATATGCTTCATGTGTTGTTGAAAAATTTACAAAACTGTTCGCAGTTTCATCATCCATATTAAGATGTTGTCTTGCAAATTCTACTGCTAACGGCACACATACTGTCGATCCGTCTATAACAGGATAAGTGTCTGAATAACACAAACAAACATAATCATCCTGATATTCATCTGTGAACTTCACAGAAAATGAAGAATCACTTACAATCTGTTGCCAATCACTGTTTCTTGCTACTTCCTGATTTATAGAACTCCATGAACCTGTTGCATCGGGCACACCGGCAATTTCCTCTCTTAATTCATCCTGATACATGGATAAAAGTGAATATGACAGTACACAAACAAAAATCAAAAGCAAAACTACTGCGATCGCTCTGAACTTTTTTGTAATTATCAATTCAATCAACAAAGTAAAGACACGCAAAGTAATAATTAAAAGGATCATATATGTTAATCCTAACCACTCTGTTTTTGATACAAACAATACCACTACAGATACAATAAGGTCAATAATCAGCGGCAAATACTTTTCTGGATACGACATCGGGGCTTTTCTTGCAACGAGAATATCTGACACAGTGAAAATAATTACGGGTACCAAGCAAACAAACAGTACTTCCCGCATTTTTATCGGAGCAACGGCATATTCAAAAATATTATAGCACCAACTCAGCTCTGAATCAAAAACTATATCAGAACAAACAATAGCAACAGCACCGAAAATTATCATCTTAAATACAAACAAAAATATTCTAAGCGGTAAATATTTATCAAATTGTTTCTTCATAATAGAATTCCTCCCTGTCAGCTTAATTATAAAAAACAATTTGTACAGATCAAAGAACAATCTGTGAATAAAGATCTAAGAACCGGTAAAGGAAAAGACCGTAGGAAACAACCCACGGTCTTATATGTTATTATTTTTTCTTCTTACCGAAAAAGCTTTTTTTATCATCGCTGTCATTTGCAGAGCCGTTTGACGAGAACGGTGCTTTTCCGCCTAACTCATCATTAAGTTCTTTAATAAGATCTTTCTGTTTCTGAGTAAGCTTTTTCGGAACTTCAACTATAATTCTGACAAGCTGATCTCCCCTGCCTCTGCCGTTGACATTAGGTATGCCTCTGTCCTTAAGCTTGAATACAGTGCCGGGCTGAGTACCGGCAGGAATTGTATATTTAACTTTTCCGTCAAGGGTGGGCACAAGCAGCTCGTCACCCAAAGCAGCCTGTGCAAAGCTTACGGTGACATCACACCATACATTATAACCGTCACGCTCAAAGAACGGATGAGGACGGACATTCACTCCGACACGAAGATCACCGGACGGACCGCCGTTTACACCTCTGTTACCCTGACCTCTGACGGAAAAAACCTGTCCGTCATCTATACCTGCAGGAACAGTAACCTCCTGCTTGACAGTTCTTCTTATTCTGCCGTGACCTTTACACTTATTACACGGTGTCGGGATTATAGTCCCCTTACCCGAACATCTGGGGCAAGCTTTTGTTGACTGGATCACACCAAAAGGAGTTCTCTGCTGTGTGCTGACCTGCCCTCTGCCGTTACAATCGGGACATGTCTGCGTTGTAGTTCCCTTTGCAGCACCTGTACCGCTGCATTCGTCACAAACTTCTATTCGCTGAATGTCGATCGTTCGCTTACAGCCCTTTGCCGCTTCTTCAAAAGAAATAGTAATACCAACCTGGATATCACTGCCTCTCTGAGGAGCATTGGGATTGGAACGCTGCTGACCGCCAAAGCCTCCGCCGAAGAATGAGGAAAAAATATCACCTAAATCAAAATCCATTCCGCCGCCAAAACCGTCGCCAAAACCGCCTTGTCCTGCTCCGTAATTCGGATCAACACCGGCATGACCGAATCTGTCATACTTCGCTTTTTTATCAGCATCGGAAAGGACTTCATAGGCTTCATTAGCTTCCTTGAACTTTGCTTCAGCCTCCTTATCATCGGGATTTACATCCGGATGATATTTCATAGCCATTTTACGATAGGCTTTTTTTATTTCATCAGCAGAAGCACTCTTATCCACGCCGAGCACTTCATAATAATCTCGTTTTTCTGCCATACACGGATTCCTCTCTGCACCTTATACAGTCATATCCCCGCCTTAAAGACGGGGTACGCTGATAACATCAATAAGTTAATTATTCGTCAACATCAGTGAAAGGTGCTTCATAATATCCGTCAGAACCGGGATTCTGACCGCCCTGTGCACCGCCGAAACCTGCAGCCTGATTGGGATCAAAGCCACCCTGTGCACCTGCAGCTTCCTGTGCAGCCTTATACATTTTTTCTGAAAGAGCATAGAAATCTTTCTGAAGTTCTTCCTGTCTCTGCTTGATAAGGTTAATATCCTGACCCTTAAGAGCTTCCTTGAGAGCATCTATCTTATCATTGATTGATGTCTTCTCTTCCTCAGAGAACTTATCACCGTTTTCTGAAATGATCTTTTCAGATTCATAAACCATCTGATCTGCGGCATTTCTTGTATCAAGCTCTTCCTTACGCTTTTTGTCTTCTTCTGCATACTGAGCAGCTTCGTTTACGGCTTTGTCAATATCTTCCTTAGACATGTTTGTGGAGGATGTGATAGAAATTGACTGCTCTTTACCTGTACCCAGGTCTTTAGCTGAAACATGAACGATACCGTTAGCGTCTATATCAAATGTAACTTCGATCTGAGGAACACCTCTTCTTGCAGGCATGATGCCGTCAAGGTGGAAATTGCCGAGAGTCTTGTTATCTCTTGCGAATTCTCTCTCACCCTGAAGAACATGAATTTCAACAGATGTCTGGTTATCCGCAGCAGTTGAGAATATCTGGCTCTTCTTTGTGGGGATAGTTGTATTTCTTTCAATGATCTTTGTACATACACCGCCGAGAGTTTCAATACCGAGAGAAAGGGGAGTAACGTCGAGAAGAAGAAGTCCCTTAACCTCGCCGCCCATAACACCTGCCTGAATTGCAGCACCGATGGCAACACATTCATCGGGATTGATGCCCTTGAAAGGCTCTTTGCCTGTGAAGGACTTGATTGCTTCCTGAACAGCAGGGATTCTTGAAGAACCGCCGACCATAAGAATCTTATCAATCTCAGCGATCTTAAGACCGGAATCGGAAATTGCCTGGCGAACGGGACCCATTGTAGCTTCAACAAGGTCTGCAGTAAGCTCATTGAACTTTGCTCTTGTAAGAGTCATCTCGAGATGCTTGGGACCGGTTGCATCAGCAGTAATGAAAGGAAGGCTTATCTGAGAGGTTGTAACACCCGAGAGTTCAATCTTTGCTTTTTCAGCTGCCTCCTTAAGTCTCTGCATAGCCATCTTGTCGCCTCTGAGGTCAATACCCTGTTCTGCCTTAAAACCGTCTGCAAGCCAGTCGATAACTCTCTGGTCAAAGTCATCACCGCCAAGATGGTTGTTACCTGCTGTAGCAAGAACCTCCTGAACACCGTCACCCATTTCAATGATCGAAACGTCGAAAGTACCGCCGCCAAGGTCGTAAACCATAACCTTCTGATCTGTTTCCTTGTCAATACCGTATGCAAGTGCAGCAGCAGTAGGTTCATTGATAATTCTCTTAACTTCAAGACCTGCGATCTTACCTGCATCCTTTGTTGCCTGTCTCTGAGAGTCAGTAAAGTATGCAGGAACAGTAATAACAGCTTCAGTAACCTGACCGCCGAGGTAACTTTCAGCATCAGATTTAAGCTTCTGAAGGATCATTGCTGAAATTTCCTGAGGAGTAAATTTTTTATCATCTATTTTAACATGATAATCCGAACCCATCTGACGCTTAATAGAAGCAACAGTATGATCGGGATTCGTGATAGCCTGTCTCTTTGCGACCTGACCTACCATTCTCTCTCCTGTTTTTCCGAATGCAACAACAGAGGGAGTTGTTCTTGCACCTTCAGCGTTAGCAATAACAACAGGCTCGCCGCCTTCAATAACTGCAACGCATGAGTTTGTTGTACCTAAGTC
>CAZTFS010000009.1:0-34289 GCA_964613045.1 uncultured Eubacteriales bacterium | reverse complement strand
GGGCATGTAATACCATACGCCCGTTTCAATCGCTTCACCTGCATTGACGGCTTCTTCATAGCTCTTTGCAGTATCCGCATCAGTTGCGGGATAGAGTGCACTTGCGAGAGGAACGATGCCGTCGTTCTTTGCCCATGTTTCATCCATGTAAATGCCGTCGATCGTTTTGCCTTCAAGAGTTCCGATATAGATGGATGTGGGGATAAACATCATGAAGTTCGATGTGATGGGCACATAAGTGTTCACAAGAGTCTTTTTGGATGAGTTGCATGAGTAAGAATAATAGTATACGCTGTCAACAGTTTTGATCTTTTCATTAAGCTCAGCCGCACCACGCAGAGTCATGTCATAACCGCAATTGTCCTGAGCTGCAACTACAGTACGTATTGTTGATAAACTGAAAGTTGCTTTTTTTTCGTTCTGCTTGGGGGTAAGACCCAAGTGACCCATCTGGAGATCCCACATCATGAATTCACTGCCGAAAACAGCACCGACAAGGTTAAGACCTGCAATGATAAGAGTCATAAGACTTGAATCGTGGATAAGGTTTGCAATGGGTGAACCGTTGTGTACGCCTGAAAATGTGATTACTGCGTGAACGGCATTGTCATGACCGCCTGTAAAAAGAGGTGATGTTTCATCGCCTGTTGCTGTGATCTCATCTGCATCGCCGTACGCAAGAAGTGATGCAAAAAGTCTTACTGTAGGACCGCCGAAGCTGTGACCGACAAGATTTATTGCACTTTCACAGTCCCAAGGCTCGCCCATAAGGCAATTGTCTGTATAGTCGTAGCCGTAACGGTCGTGATTATGAGCCGCAGAATGAGCAGCACCGTAGTCAACAACTGTTCCTGTGAGCTGAGCATAAAGCTCACAGGCTCTGTCCCATGCACTGCTTAAAGGACCGACTACTGCCGCATAAGCCTCTACGCCAATGCTGTTGTAAAGGGCAATAACATCGCCTTCTGAGTCAGCCCAGCCGCCCCAGTATGCTTCACCGTCATAGTTTGCCCAACCGCCCATGCCGTGAACAAATATCCAGGGATATTCATTTGACACGTCGTATGTTTTGCCGTCAAATTCAACGGCTGTGTCGGAATCCTGAGCAAAAGCAACGATGCTGAACATTGAAAAAACCATGACTATACTTAAGAGTATGCTGATAATTTTTTTCATATATTTTACCTCCGGTATAAAGTAATCAACTGTTGATATTATCTTAACAGAAAAATAATGTCAAGTCAATACTGAATCATTGCGTATCGCCGTTATCTGTATTATTATCCTCTTCGCCCGTATCAAGAACCTTCGACGCTCTCGATACAGCCAGATCGTGCATCATCTGTTCTCTTGTCTTTCCGTGAACTTTGAAGAACAGCAGAATGATCGCTTCTATAAGTCTGCCTATGCCGATAAGCAGAGCGAACAAAGTCCATATGTTCTGGAGCATGACGGGATCTGTCTGTCGGATAAGCTTACCGCCCATGTATTTTGATTTAACGCCGAGAATAGTGATAAGGAAGCCGCTCAGAAGAGTGGATACCTGATTAACAAGCAGGTTTATGTAGCCCATTGCGGCACTCATGATACCTTCGTTTCGGATACCTGTTTTCCACTCAACATAATCGTACATGTCACCTGTAAGAGCTGTTGTGCAGTATCTCTGAACACTGTTGAAAGAGCCTGCAAAGGTAAGACCGATCGTCATGTAGATCAGATTGAGTATGAGCTTATCTTCGCCGAAGGGCTTGTAACCTATAAACCACATAACGATGTATGAAATACCGCATATTGCATAGCTCATGGACGCCAGATTTTTAAGTCCCATTTTCTTTGTCAGCTTTGGTGCAAGCGGAAGCACGAAATAACTGGGAAGTCCCGTAAACAGGCTGGTTATCGTGCTGTAGGAAACTTTACCGTAGCAGTTGAGCCAGAAGTCGTTCTGTACACGGCTGCTGATACCTCTGCCGATCTCAAAGAAGCCTTTTGCAAGGAGTATCCACATGGGCTGACATTTTGCGACCATTTTAACGGATTTCCATACGCTTACCTGATTCATTTCCTGTCTTGATGCAAGAGGAACTCGTTCTCTGAGGGTGAAGAATCCGAATGTTCTGAAAATAACTACAAGTGCAACAAAGAATATTACACCGCCTATGTAAATAGCTCTTCGTGAGACTGATTCAGGCATAAAGTCGATCAGAAACGGGAATAATGACGGAATCCATACGCCGAGAAGATCGATATATGTATCTGCGGCGATAAGTCTGTTTCTTTCGTCAACATTCGGCGTCAGATTGTAAAGAAGAGCCGAATATGCGGGTGAATAGAATGAGTTTGCAATTGAACCGATGTAATAGAGCACTGCAAATATCAACAGATATGTGAACTGTGACAAGCCTGTGGGCAGCAGCCAGGGGGTAAAGTTTGCAATAAGCCATAAGGGCAGTGTCAGAATGAGATACGGACGTACTCGTCCCCATCTGGTTCTTGTTCTGTCAAGAATCGGACCCGAAATTGCATTGTCAAATGTATCGGCAAAGGTGCAGATAACACTTGCTGTACTTAATGTTGCCGCTTCCGCACCGATAATTGTTCTGTAATAGAAATCGGAGTTGCTTCCGCTGAAGGTCTCCCAGTTTTTATCACCAACACCGGAAAGAATATAAGAAGCCATTTCTTTCGGGGACAGATAGAACTTTTTCTGATGTTCCAGTTGTTTTTCAACATCAGCAGTGTTAACAGCCTGATT
The DNA here is from genome assembly GCA_964613045.1 of uncultured Eubacteriales bacterium. Classification (GTDB taxonomy): domain Bacteria; phylum Bacillota; class Clostridia; order Oscillospirales; family Acutalibacteraceae; genus UBA1081. The sequence goes on along the minus strand of CAZTFS010000009.1, from coordinate 31,537 downwards.
TTCAGCCATTTTGTTCCCTCCCAAGTATATATAGATACATTGTAATTTATTTGCGTATAATTTTCAAGTGTATACGCATAAATACTTGATTTTTTTCTTATTTTAAAGAATAATTAACGCATTTATATGTACAGTAATATTGAAATTTTTTACAATATAATATATAATTATAACGATAAGATATTGATACGGAGGGTATTTGATATGACAAGTGCCGAATTCAGAAAATTGTCAATGCTTCTTTCCAATATGAAAAACGGCTCGAGAGAATCTTTTTCGGGTATATATTCCATGTATGAAAAAAAAGTCTATTTCCTTTGCTGTAAGATATTGAAAAGCAAAAGTGATGCTAAAAAAATGACCATCGATATTTTTGATCATACATATCTGCAGATTGCAAATTTCAACAATGCTTCGGGATTTGAAAAATGGCTTTACAATACCGTTTTCGGCAAGTGCAGACGTTTTCTTATAGATAACAGACCCGAGGTTTTCGGTGATTATATCGATACGGATTCGCCCGACGGAGAACAGGTCGATGTTCTTCTTGCACAGGATGCAGATGAAATGATGAACTATCCCGACGGAATTGATATATCTGTTGATATGATGCAGACTGTTGACTCTATACTTTCCGAGCTTCCGCATAAGATGCGTAATGTTGTTCTTCTTCATTATTTCTGCGGATTTGAGGATGACGAGATCGCAGCTGTTGAACAGATCTCTTATTCTGCTTTTAAAAACAGACTTTATAAAGCAAGAATCAGAATGGGTACAGAAGAACACAAGTATGTTGAGATCGGCTATGATGTTGCAGGTATAGTTACATTTCTTCCGGATGTGCTTACGACTATGGCGGACAGCATTGTTATTCCCGGTGATATAGCGTCCGGCGTTACCGCAAGAACCGGCGTGAATTGTATGCTGACTGCAAAACGTGAGGATACTTCTGTTTCTGCTACTCAGCAGACAGCTTATGTCAATGTGCCCACTCAAAAGAGCAGTAATTATCAGACGACTAATTACGCTGTCCCCGCACAGCCGAAAAAAACACCGGGACAGGATATTTCTCCTGCAGTCAAGGTAATTATGGCGATAGTTGCTCTGCTTATTATAATCGGCGGAACTGTAGCTGTCACACTTGCAGTGCAGAATCACAATGAATCAAAAGAGGAACAGGGTTCCGTTGCAAGCTTTGACAATACAACTCAGTCAACTACATTTGAGATCACAACAAAAGAAACAACTACGGAAACTACCACTGAGACTACCACTGAGACTACAACCGAGACTACAACCGAAACAACCACTGAAACAACTACGGAAACGACTACTGAGACTACAACCGAAACAACAACCGAAACTACCACTCAGACGACTACTGAAACTACAACTCAGGCTCCCGAACCGGATATGGGTGCTGATACACCCGAAGCGGATAACGAGCTGTTTTAAAGGAGAGATTGACGGATGTCATTAATGAAGCTTAAAAGCGGTACCGATGTCAGAGGTACTGCCGTAGGCGAAAATACCGATCTTACAGATGAAGCCGTTAAAAAGATAACAGCAGGTTTTCTTTCGGTGCTCAGTGAGAAAACTTCATTATCTCCCGATGAAATGGCTGTCGCTGTAGGTCACGATTCAAGGATATCTGCTGAAAGAATCAAAAAAGCAGTTATATCCGTGCTTTTGTCAAAAGGCGTAAAAGTGCTTGACTGCTCACTTTCATCAACACCTGCAATGTTTATGACCACTGTTGTTCTTGGCTGTACCGCTTCCGTACAGATTACGGCAAGCCACCACCCCTACGACAAAAACGGACTGAAATTTTTCACAAAAGACGGCGGATTTGAGGGCAGTGATATTGTAAAAGTGCTGGAAACGGCAGAAGATGCGGATGTTTCGGGTGCAACAAGCTGTGACGGTGCTGAAAAAGTTGATTTTATGAGTCAGTACGCAGAGATTTTAAGAAAAATGATCTGTGAAGGCGTAAATGCCGAAAATTATGAAAAGCCGCTTGAAGGTTTTCATATCGTTACCGATGCGGGCAACGGTGCAGGCGGATTTTATGCGGAAAAGGTGCTTAAGCCCCTCGGTGCCGATATTCGGGGCAGTCTTTTTCTTGAACCCGACGGAATGTTTCCCAATCATGCACCTAATCCTGAGAATAAAACAGCAATGAAATTTATTTCCGATGCTGTAATCAGTTCCAGTGCAGATCTGGGCGTCATTTTTGATACAGATGTGGACAGAGCTGCTTGTGTTGATTCTTCCGGTGAGGAGATAAACCGTAACAGACTTGTGGCACTGGCTTCGGTTATTGCTCTTGAAAATGAACCGGGTGCAACTGTTGTTACAGATTCCGTTACAAGTGACGGCTTGCATGATTTTATCGAAAATCATTTAGGCGGTAAGCATCATCGCTTTAAGCGTGGGTACAAAAATGTGATCAATGAGGCAATCAGACTCGAAAATGAAGGGATCAGAAGTCCTCTTGCCATTGAAACATCAGGTCATGCGGCACTTAGAGAAAACTATTTCCTTGATGACGGAGCTTATCTTATAACTAAAATCATAATTCTTCTTGCAAGACTCAGAAAGGACGGCAAGTCCCTGTCCGATCTTATCGCCGATCTGAAAGAGCCTGCAGAAGAGAAAGAACTCAGATATAAGATACTTTGTGAGGATTTCAGAACCTACGGTGAAAAGGTCATCAGCGACCTTTTCGAGTATGCGAAAACTCAGGACGGCTGGACTGTTGCTCCCGATAATTATGAGGGGATCAGAATCTCCCTTGATAAAGACCACGGTGACGGCTGGATGCTTCTGAGACTGAGTGTTCACGATCCTGTACTTCCGTACAATGCGGAAAGTAATTCTGTGGGCGGTGCAGAACTTATTGTAGAGCAGTTTGATAAATTCATAAGCCGATACGATCAGCTTATATTGTAAAGAAGGTTATTACTATGTTTGAATTTTTCAGTCGGATCATTGCTGCAATAACCGCATGTATTCTCTTCATTACTTCGTTTTTCGGTATTGCAAAAAAAGAGAACGAAAAAGAGATCAATAATGTCATCATTATGATCGGTGACGGAATGGGTGAAAATCATCTCGAAAAGACAAAGCTGGAACGGGGCATTGACCTTGTAATGGATACCATTCCCATCAGAGGTTATGTAACTACTTACTGTGCAAATAAGCCTGTTACTGACAGTGCTGCGGCGGCAACCGCAATAGCTTGCGGGATCAAGACGAAAAAAGGCATGGTGGGTTGGTATTGGTTTGCTCAGGAAGATTCTGATTGGACTGAAGGTACACATCCGAAGAATATAACCGAATTATGCATGGAAAACGGTATGAAGACGGGAATCGTAACCACCGATTATACAAGCGGTGCAACGCCTTCGGGCTTTTCCGTTCATACGGACAGCAGAAACAACACCGAGGATATTCTTAATCAGCAGCTTATGTCGGGAATAGATCTTATCTGGGGCAGAGACGGTAAAGATCTGACTGTTTCTCAGGTTGAAGAGGCAGGCTATACCTACATTTCAACTATTGAAGATATGAATAATCTTACTGTCGGTGAAAAAAGTTACGGATTGTTCACATCTTCTTTGTATCATGTTGAAAATTCAAAAGAATATACTCCCACTCTTGCCCAGATGACATCAAGTGCCATAGATCTTCTCAATACGGATAATGAAAACGGATTTTTCCTTATGGTAGAGGGGGCACATATAGACAAAAAAGCTGCTAATAAAGACGGTGACGGTACAACGGATGCTGTATGGGCTTTTGACAATGCAGTTAAAGTCGCTCTGGACTTTGCGAAAAAAGACGGACATACATTGATCATCGTTACCGCAGATCATGAAACAGGCGGTATAACGCTTGATGAAAACGGCAATTATGTCTTTACAACGTCCAATCATACAGATACAAATGTGCCGATCATGGTTTATGGCTCGTATACGTTCATAGACAATGATGAAGTTATTGATAACACTGATATCTCAGTCCGAATTACAGCAGAATTGGGACTTGAAGAAGACTCCTTCCCCTGCAGTGTTGCAGATCAATAAATTAATTGCATTTTTCCTTGATTTTGTCATGTTAAAGTAGTATTATATTATTAAATACAATTAAGAGGTGTTTTAAATGTTAACAGTATTAAGTTCTGTTTGGGCAAAGGTTGCTGCGGTTATCATGTCTGTAATCATGACATTCGGTAACACTTTCGGTCTGTTTGCTCCCGCAACGACTACTGAGCCTGCAGATTATCTTGACAGCAATATCAAAAATGTTATCTATCTTATCGGTGACGGCATGGGACCGTATCATCTTGAAAAAGCAAAGCAGGAGAGAGATGTCACTCTTACAATGGACACCTTCCCTTATCAGGGTCGTTCAATGACACGTTCTCTTACAAATTCAGTAACTGACTCAGCCGCAGGCGGTACAGCTCTTGCTACAGGTGTAAGAACTTACAACGGTGCTATCGGTGTATATCTTTATGATCCGCTGAATGCTTTTACAAATCCTACAAATCTTACTGAAATTTGTCAGGCTGCAGGTATGATGACAGGTGTTATTACGACAGACCTTACCTCCGGTGCAACTCCTGCATCTTTCTCTGCTCATACATATTCAAGAAATGACACAGAGGGAATCACTGCAGATCAGATGGTTTCAGGTATTGATCTTATCTGGGGCGGTGCAAACGGCGTTGCAACACAGAGTGAAGCAGAGGAAAACGGCTTTACATACATTACAACTTACGATGAAATGATGGCTCTTGAAGAGGGAAGCCGCAGTTTTGCTCAGTTCACAAACAGCCTCTGGACAGTTGAACAGTCCGATGAAAACACTCCTAATCTTGAGCAGATGGCAATGAAGGCTATCGATCTTCTTGATGATACTGATGAAGGCTTCTTCCTTATGATCGAGGGTGCTCACATCGACAAGCATTCACATAACAATTATGATGCAGGTATGACCGAAGCTCTCGAAGAGTTCGACAAGACTATTGCGGCTGTGCTTGAGTATGCTATGGCAGACGGCGAGACTCTCGTTGTTATCACTGCAGATCATGAAACAGGCGGCATCGTTCTTAATGATGACGGCACGTATTCCTTCACACAGGGTTCCCACTCTGCAACAAACGTTCCCGTACTTGTTTACGGTTCAGACAAGCTTATTGAAAACGGAGAAGTTCTCAATAACTATGAGATTCCTCTGAGAATTGCATATATTCTCGGCTTTACGGGAGAGCAGTTCCCCATGGAAGTGACATCTTCGTTTATGAAAAAAACAGAAAGCTTTTTAGAAAATATTGGTCGTTAATAAATTTGTAACATTTGTATGGTACAGTATCGGCTGAAACGGAAGTGAAAAAAATGGATTCGGGTAAGAAAAAAACGATACTATGGGGCGTTGCTGCGGTTGTTTTTATTGCGGCTGTTGCTGTTGCAATATTTCTGATAATGTCAGATGATAAAAGTGTCGCATCTTCAGGTCTTGTTGATGAAGATACTTATGAAACAGTTACAACCAATGTTATAACTACTGCATCAACTACTGAGACAACTACTGCATCAACTACTGAGACAACTACAATTTCTGCGGAAGAAAGCTATATTGAGCAGTTCCTTGCCGAGGCCGATACTTATTCAAAAACTGTAGAAGCCACAACGAGAAAAGAGGGTGAAACGGTCTTCTTTAATGTTGTTACTAACGGTGCAACAATTTCAGATGATGATTCGCTTTCAGGTCTTACAGGCACTGCAAAGACTGTGGGCGAGGTTATCCTTGCGGCAGGCTTCAGATATGATAAAAATCAGGGTATTTTCTATTCTGAAAGTGAGTCCTGGCAACGTAACTTTGGCTTTATGCCTTTGTATGATGCCGGTGCGGCACTGGTCGGAATGTACTATGATACCATACGCCTTAAGTTTACTTACGGTGAATATGATTGGATGTTCCAGCTCTGGAAAGGTCGCTACGGAATAACCACAGGTGCAGAAATGGGTGTTTATTACAAGACAAAAGGAACAGATATAAATGCCTATGCCTGTGTTCCCGATGATAAAACAATAGTTATGTCCTATGCACTGTATAGGGGTGATGAGCTTTATATGACACGTGGTGCAGAAAGACACTGGTGGCTGACAGGCTTCAAGCTGTTTGATATGGTATCTCCCGATGAACTGACAATGCATGCATCTTTCTTTATGGAAAGTGCTGAAATGGCAGATGCACTTGAGGAAGCAATTCTTGATCTTGGTTTTGTTGAGGGTGTCAACTATCAGCGTTTAGGTCTTACAATGACGATTATATGGAACTAAATAATTAAAGCCGATGCTTTGCCGACTACGAGCAAGAAAGTATTTCTTTAAAATATGAGCTTTTGGCAAAATAATGCGTTAAAAATTCCCGATATGCGTCAGCATTATCGGGAATTTTCGCCTTTTCTTGTATCCGAAATTTATATTTTAAAGTGCTTTGCAGTTTCGTAAGAACAGAATATTTCTTGTATTGAAGCCAAAAATGCAACAAGGCTGTCGCCTTTTAAGGCTTTTTGTGAAAATACAGGGATTTTTGTTTGAGAAATATATACTTAGCCGGCGTTAGCATCGGCTGATTTTTTTGGTATGTTATTAAAGATACATTCTGTTGTATCTCGGGCTTATATCAAAAGTACCGTCGGGGGCAATATCCGTAATCGTTACACCCTGTATCCAGTCTTTTTCACCCCAGCCAGTTTTCTCTTCCATTGTGTAGGTCTCATAGCCGTTGTACTGGTTGTAAACGAGATATACGCCGTCATAGATCGCACAGAAATCGTTCACATGGTCATGACCGCTGAAAACAGCTTCAGTGCTGCCGAGCTCCTTTATTGCCGAAAACAGACCGCTGTTATAGGGTGCACAGCCAACAGACTCATATGTACCGCCGTAAAGCACTTCGCATTTGCCTGTAAATATAAATTTACCGTCTTCATTCTGCGTGATGACCTCTTCATATTCCTTGATGGGTATGTGCATGTACATAAAGGAGTTTACATCGCCGTACTGTTCTCTGAGTGCGGTGACTTTTTCTTTGTACCAGTTGATCTGGCTGTTTTTGATAAAGTCATATCCCTCTGTTTCGGCAGGAAGACCGTGAGAAACAGCGTGTTCGGGAATGATATCTCTGCCTGAATCAAACATAAATAATGTTTTCAGTACTTCATTTTCGCTTTTCATTATGTTTATACAGTAGTTGCCGTAGCCGAAAAGCTCAGGTCTGCCCTGCATTGCAAGGCAGTGAGGAAATCTTGTCTTACAAGACATCAGCAGATGCTTGAATCTGCCTTTTTCTTCCCTTGCTTCGTGATTTCCGAAAACAAAAGCCCAGTACACACCGATTTTTTCCATGAACTGACCAAATTGAATCGCATCAAAATGTTGAAATCTGGACTGAATAATATCACCTGTGAGTACGACAAGATCGGGCATTGTTGCTTTGATATGCTTCATAAACATATCCATGCACTTAAAACGGAGCTGTGTATCATCTCCGAAATGGAAATCCGTTGAAGAAAGTATCCTGAAGCCGTCATTTGCGATATTTCCGTTCTTATCAACTTTTGCAATGGTTACGGAGTCATCATCTTTATTGAGAATCTTGACCGTTGAGCCTATATTGGTAACTTTGACCTGCTCAGAAAACATGAGCTTGCCGAGTTTACCTTTTGTTGCTTTGCAGATGCATTTGTCTGCGGCAAGAAGTGCCTTGTCTGTTCCGATTCTCAGTGTTTCATATAGATCTGTCATGCTCATTTCTTTTCACCTGCTAACTGGCAATTCTGCATTGCCTTATCTATGTCGCCGTCAAGGATGTAATTTATTGCCTCGCAAGCCTTCGACATGGTTTCTTTTAAAACTTCCTGATCATGTTTTGAAAAAGTTCCCAGAACGTAATCCTTTAAGTCATAATCGGGGTGTGGCTTTGCTCCTACGCCGACTTTAATGCGGGGAAAGTTATCACTGTTAAGATGATAAACAATACTCTTAACGCCGTTGTGAGAGCCCGCAGACCCTTTTCTTCTTATTCTTAGTGCACCCATCGGAATGTCAATGTCGTCGAAAATAACGATGCATTTTTCCGGTGGTATCTTATAGAAGGAAGATGCTTCTCTGATTGCTTCTCCGCTGTTGTTCATGTAAGTCTGAGGTCTCATTACAAGGCATCTGTGCCCGTTTATGACAACATCTGCAACAAGAGATTTAAACTTCATTCTGTCGGTTTTGAAATCCTCTTTATTTGAGAGAATGTCAAGGCAGAGAAAGCCTGCATTGTGTCTTGACAGCTCATATTCTTTGCCCGGATTGCCGAGACCTGCTATGATAAATTCCACAGGGCTCGATGCTGATGATGAAAATGTTTTCTTCTTAAAAAATGCCATTGTATTATATCCTTAAACTTTTTTTCTGTAGGGCTGTTTTTCTTTAACCCAGCCTTCTTTGTTTGTCTGTTTTTCTCTTGCGATAGCAAGTGTGTTGTCGGGGACATCCTCCGTTATGGTGGAGCCTGCCGCCGTGTAGGAGCATTCACCTACCGTAACAGGTGCTACAAGGTTTGTGTTACAGCCGATAAACGCACGGTCTTTTATTGTAGTTCTGTTTTTTGTTTTGCCGTTGAAATTGACCGTAACGACACCGCAGCCGAAGTTTACATTCTTACCGACATCGGAATCACCCACATAGGTAAGATGAGATACACATGTTTCGCTGTCGATTGTGGAATTTTTAACTTCTACAAAATTGCCCAGATGAACTCCGTTGCCGATAACCGAATCGGGACGTATCTGTACGAACGGTCCGATGGTTGCATTGTCAAGAATTTTAGCTTTTCTTATCTGACCGTTATTGAAAGATACATTGTTGCCTATTTCAGCATCTTCAGCATAGGAATTAGGGCCTATAGTGCAATTTTCACCTACAGTCACATTTCCGCACATTATCGTGTTCGGGAGTACCCTTGTATCCTGACCGATAATGCAATCAGGGCCAATCATAATGCCGTCGGTGCAGGGAATGTCAACACCGTTATCCATAAGTTTTTCGAGTATTTCCATGCGTGCAAGCTCATTGAGTTTATTAAGCTGACTGCGTGTATTTGCCCCGAGAACGGTCTTTTCGTTGCCTGCATTGAATGCCCCTGCTTTACCGTCGGAAGCAAGAATGATGGAAACTGCATCAGTCAGATAATACTCACCCTTTGGATTGTCGGGAGTGATCTTTGTAAGCACATCGGCAAGTGACTGAGCTTTGAAACAGTATGCACCCGAATTAACTTCGGAAATGAGTTTTATTTTCTCGTCAGCATCATTTTCCTCAACGATTGCTTTTATGTCACCGTTATTGTCACGGACGATTCTGCCGTAGCCTGTGGAATTGCTGACTTTTGCAGAAATGACAGTCACGTCATTGTTCTTTGAATTGTGATATTCAAGAGCCTTTATGATAGTTTCTTTGTCAACAAACGGTGCATCGCCGTTGAGAATAACAACATTTGCATCACGGCGGCTTTCAATAAAGTCCATTGCCTGCATGACCGCATGACCTGTACCTTTACGCTCATTCTGACGGACTGTTGCGTATTTTTCACCCAGATGCTCTTCAATATATCCGGCTGCAAAACCTGTAACGACACATATATCTTCAATACCCGCTTTTTCGACGGCAGAAATGACCCAGTCAAGCATGGGTTTAAAAAGCACCTCACACATTGCCTTGGGTTTTGATGATCTCATTCTTGTACCCTCACCTGCGGCAAGGATAACAGCACAGTTTTTCACACTGTCAGCTCCTTTGAATTGATACATAATAATATTATTATACTCTGCTTTTGCATTTAATGCAACATAAAAAAGCTGTATCACGGATACAGCTTTGCAGTTATTTTATATATGTTCTGACCCTCAGATCAATATTGTTGTCCGAACATAATTTCTTGCATTTTTCTATTTCTTCTTCGCCAATAGTATCCACAACAGTCATTTTTACGTTAGGAATATATTTCTGACAGTCTTTTGTGAATTTTATCATTGCATCAAAGGATATCAGTCCGTATTTCGGATGTACAACCTTGTTGTATTTCTCCGCATCGGAAGCGTTAAGACTTACCGAAACGGCATCTATAAGCCCCGACATTCTTTCGGCACTGTTATTGCACCTGTTGATAAGGTCGGACAGTCCGTTTGTGTTAAGACGTATCTTTACATTCTGATTTTTTCTGATATACTCAGCAGTTTTCAGAAGTTTTTCCAATGCACATGTAGGTTCTCCGAAACCGCAGAATACCGCATCAGTGTATCCGTTCCAATCAAAAGCATCAATTGCCTGAGTGATTTCCTCAAAAGACGGTTCATGGTCAAGCCACAGACTGCCCATATCGCCGAGTCCGTTTTTGTTGTGACGGACACAGAATTCGCAGTCACAGGGACATGCATTTGTGATATTCAGATATATTTTGTTGCCGTAGGTATATAAAATATTTTCCATGGAGAGTATTCTTTCTTATTGAATTTTGCCGATCAGCCTTGATTTAAGCCCCATTTTATCAAAAGCCGCACCGATGATGTAATAAATGAAAAGGCTTGCTGCTGCTTGGCACACATTCCATATGATACCGGGAACTGCACCTGCAACACTGTACAGAATTGCATCAGCTCCCAAATAAATAGCGGGAGTTATAATAAGTCCTGCAAGGGGGGCAAAGTAATTGCGTTTTGTAAGAATCTTCTCATTTTTGCTTGTGAATGCAACTGTAAGAAGAGCTTTTGCAATGATGGTGAACGGAACGTATGCAACATATCCTGAAAGAATATCGGCAAGACATCCGCCTATCACTGCCGTCGCAATCGCATAGGGAAGAGGCAGAAATGACGCAGCAAGATATATCATTGTGTCGCCTGCGTGAATGTAACCGCCGCCGGGTATCGGGATATTAGGGAATAATGTAAGCCCCGAAACCAGAGCCGCAAACATAGCAGCAATGATGAGCTTCAAAACTTTTTTATTTTTCAATAAAAACACCTCGGTGAGATATCTTTATATGAACAATCACAGATGTGTTGCATTAATCCGCAGTTTCATCGCCGAATTTTGCTTTGTAGCCTTCGAGGGCATTTTTTATGATCTCGATAGCCGCATCGTAATCTTTAACTTCATCCACAGCAGTTTCTTTGTGCTCAAGAGCCTTGTAAACGGTGAAGAAATGTGTCATTTCATCATAAATATGCTTCGGAAGATTAAAAATACTTCTGTATCCGTTGTAGGTGGGATCACCGTAGGGAACAGCAATGATCTTTTCGTCTGATTTGCCGCTGTCAAGCATTTTAATGACACCTATGGGGTAGCATCTTACAAGTGTCAGCGGATCAAGAGGTTCTGAACACAGAACGAGAACATCGAGGGGGTCAAGGTCGTCACCGTAGGTTCTGGGGATAAATCCGTAGTTGGCAGGGTAGTGAGTAGACGTGTGCAAAATTCGATCAAGAATAATAAGACCTGTTTCCTTGTCAAGCTCATATTTATTCTTGCTGCCTTTGGGAATCTCAACAACAGCGATGAAGTCATCGGGTTTGATTCTGTCCGGATTGATGGAATGCCAGATATTGTTCATAATTTCCTCCTTAATTGTATGTGAAATCTGGTAATGAGTCAATGCTCAGTTTTTGAAAAAAATATATAACCAGATGGGTGTTTCGGAATTATAAAGCCCACACCGTGGGGTGCAGGCTTTAAGGATTAGTTTTCGTAAACGCTGACCTTTTTGCGGTCTTTGCCCATACGCTCAAACTTAACAGTACCGTTAACGAGTGCAAAGAGTGTATCATCAGAACCCTTGCCGACATTCTCGCCGGGATGGATGTGAGTACCTCTCTGACGAACGAGGATAGTACCTGCATTAACAGTCTGACCGTCTGCACGCTTTACGCCGAGTCTCTTGGATTCAGAGTCACGGCCGTTACGGGTTGAACCCATACCTTTTTTGTGTGCGAAGAGCTGAATGTTTATCTTAAGCATAATTACACCTCCGTAGTAATTCTGATAAAGTCGGGATAATCCTTTGACAGTTCAGTTATGTGTAGCTGAAGTCCTTTAAGAATATCCGATGCGGCATCATTTTTGCCGCTGAGAGAAATTTTCATGTATCCGTCACTGACATCTGCACTGACTTTCTGACCGAGTATTTCGGTTATCGTATTCACCGCCATATAAGCTGCCGATGATACTGCGGCACAGACAATATCCTGACCGCTTTCAGCCGAGCCCGAATGTCCTTCAATAGTAAAGCTACCATTGCGGATATTAAAAACTGCTCTGATCATTAAGCGTTGATTGAAGCAACTTCAATCTTTGTGTAGGGCTGTCTGTGGCCCATCTTACGCTTTTCGTTTTTCTTTGCTTTGTAGGTTGAAACAGTAATCTTCTTGCCCTTGCCGTTTTTAACAGCCTTAGCAACAACTGTAGCACCTGCAACATAGGGAGCACCGACTTTAATGCCGTCATCTGCACCTACAGCAATAACCTTATCAAAAACTACTTCGCTGTCAGCCTCAACGTCAAGCTTCTCGATGAAAACGATTGAGCCTTCCTCGACTTTGTACTGCTTGCCGCCTGTTTCGATAATTGCGTACATTGGTTTACCTTCCTTAATAAGACTCGCTGCGACGGGCGGAAACATCACTTAAAAGGGTGCAAAACACCCTTGCCTGCCACATGCGGCATATAGATTTTATCACAATGCAACCTGAATGTCAAGAGCTGAATGCTCTCATATTGACGAAATAAAGCCGATTCTTCAAGTGAAAAATCGGCAGTTTGTATATTATAACAATATTTCTTCAGCGTAGCGGACCGTTTCCATTGCATCCTTTGCGTATTTGTCTGCACCTATCATGTCTGCGTATTCCTGTGTCAGAACCGCACCGCCCACAACGACTTTACAGTCGGGAGCTTTTTTATTAAGGAGCTTTATGGTCTCTTCCATTGCCGGAACAGTGGATGTCATAAGTGCTGAAAGACCGCAGAGTCTGAGATCGTTTTTGAGAATTGTATCAACCACTTTTTCGGGCGGTACATCTTTGCCAAGATCAATAACTTCAAAACCGTAGTTTTCAAGAATGACTTTTACAATATTTTTTCCGATATCGTGTATATCGCCCTTGACAGTAGCGAGCACAACCGTACCTTTCTTTACGCTTTCGCCACCCTTTGAATTGATTGCATTTTTGATGATTTCAAAAGCACGGCTTGCGGCATCGGCACTCATAAGAAGCTGAGGCAGGAATATCTTATTGGTTTCAAATCCCTTGCCCACTTCATCCAGTGCGGGAATGAGTATGCTGTCAATAATTTCAGTTGCTTCTTTTTCCCGCAGAAGGATTTTCGTAGCTTCTGCGGCTTTATCGCCCAATCCTTTCACAATTGCAGTCTTGAGGGACATGTTTTCTTCCTGTTTTGTTGCAGGAGATGATTCCTGCTTTGTTTCGGATGCAAAGCTGATATAGTCGAGGAAATTGTCATCCTGACCTGTCAATGCACAAAAGCTGTAATAAGCTTTCATCATATCCTGAGAATTGGGATTGATAATTGCAGAACTTAAACCTGCATTAAGTGCAAGAGTGTAAAAAATTGAGTTTATATTTTGTCTTTCGGGAAGTCCGAAAGATATATTTGAAACGCCGAGAACGGTATTACCGCCGTTTTCGGTGATTTTTTTTACCGCTTCAAGCGTAATCTTTGCGTTGTCTGAGCCTGTACTTACCGTTAGAGTCAACGGATCTGTAACGATATCTTTTTTGCCGATGCCGTACTTTTCTGCAGTCCTGTAAATTTTTTCTGCAATTGCAATTCGTCCGTCTGCTGTCTCGGGGATGCCGTCCTCGTCAAGAGTCAGACTCACAAGAACACCGCCGTATTTTTTTACAAGAGGGAATATTTTCTCCATGATTTCGGCTTTTCCGTTGACGGAATTGACCATTGGCTTGCCGTTGTAGCGACGCATGGCTTTTTCCATGGCGTCAATGTCAGAGGTGTCAATCTGTAAAGGCAGATCAATAACCGCCTGTAAAGCTTCAACAACTTCCGTAAGCATTTTCGGTTCGTCAATTTCGGGAAGTCCTACATTAACATCAAGAATATGGCATTTTTTCTCCTGCTGAGAAAAACCCTCATTCAGAATATAATTAATATCATGGTTTCTCAAGGCTTCCTTGAACAGCTTTTTACCCGTCGGATTGATTCGTTCACCGATGATAACAGGTTTTTTACCTATCTCAACAGCGTGGGTGTATGAGGACACAAGTGTTCTGTTTTTGTCGGTGATTATTGCAGGAGTGATATTTTTTGTCTTTTCAATAAGGCATCTGATGTAATCGGGGGTAGTTCCGCAGCAACCGCCCAGGATAACAGCACCGTAACCGGCGATCTCAGCCATTTGGGATGCAAAATCCTCATCAGTTACATCGTATATCATCTCGCCGTTTTCTGTTCGGGGTAAGCCTGCATTGGGATTGACAATGACAGGAACGGAAGCATATTCACACAGCGTTTTTACGATGCTTTTCATTTCCTTCGGACCTAATGAGCAGTTAAGACCCAGTGCATCAACACCAAGCCCTTCAAGCAGAGCAACCATTGCAGGTGCGTTCGCACCTGTCATCATTTTTCCGTTCACATCGTAAACGTTTGCGGCGAAAACAGGCAGTGAACAGTTTTCTTTTGCCGCAAGCACAGCCGCTTTTGTTTCATAAGAATCGGTCATGGTCTCGATGTTGATAAGGTCAACACCCTTGTCTGCACCGATTCTGACAGTCTTTGCAAACACTTCGACAGCATCTTCAAAATCAAGTGTTCCGTAGGGCTTTAAAAGCTTTCCCGTAGGTCCCATGTCGAGTGCAATATACACATCATCTTTTCCGCTTCTTCTTTTGGCTTCAAGAGCATTGTTTACGGCAGCAGTAATGATCTCTTCAAGATGTTTTTCGTCGAATTTAAGAATATTTGCACCGAAAGTGTTTGTGTTTATAATGTTTGCACCTGCATTGATATATGAAAGATGCAGTTCAATAATATCCTCACTTCGGGTGATATTCCACTCTTCGGGGAGCTCACCGGGCTGAAGTCCCTTTTTCTGAAGCACCGTTCCCGTGCCGCCGTCAAAGTAAGTAAAACCGTTTCTGATCTTTTCGAGAATGTTCATTTTATCATTTCCTTGCTGAGGGGATTATGCATGACAGATTTTCCTGAATTTTTTGTGCAACATCAGGCTTGTTCATTGAGTAAACGTGTATTGCATTTACTCCGTTTGCCAGAAGGTCAATAATCTGCTCGGTTGTATATATAATGCCTGCCTGCTTCATTGCATCGGGATCCGAACCGAAGCGGTCAACGATGTCAAGAAAACGTGAGGGTAGATAAGTGCCGGATAATTTGCAGATCCTGTCTATCTGAGCTTTGTTTGTAACGGGCATAATACCTGCAACTACAGGCACGTTAATGCCTGCATCACGGAGCTTACAAAGATATTTATAAAATATGTTGTTGTCAAAAAACATTTGTGTTGTAAGAAAATCACAGCCTGCATCAACTTTCTCTTTAATATGGGATATATCTTCGGAGATATTCGCAGATTCGGGGTGACCTTCGGGATAACATGCACCGCCAACGCAGATATCTGAAATACTTTTGACAAATTCGGTCAGCTCGGAGGCGTGTCTGAAATCACAGCTGTTTATGTCGAAGCCCTCGGGTATGTCGCCTCTGAGTGCAAGAATGTTCTGAATGCCGAGACTTTCAAGCTCTTTTATTCGATTTTCTGCACTTTCTTTTGACGTGCCGACGCATGTCATGTGTGCAATAGATGTCACACCGTAGTCACGGATCAATGAAACTGCAATATCGGCAGTGTAAATGTCAGTTTTTCCGCCTGCACCACAGGTTACGGACATAAAGTCAGGCTTAAGCTTTGCAATTTCAGAAGTTGCAGTTTTTACTGTTTCATAGTTGCTGCTCGTTTTCGGAGGAAAAACTTCGAAAGAAAGGGTAGGAATTCTTTTTTCAAAAAGTTCAGATAATTTCATGGTGATCACCTGTGTGTAAAAATATATTCTATTTTAGCACTATCAAAAACGTATTGCAACACTTGAAATAAAAAAAACAGCTATCGCCGTGCAATAGCTGTTTGATATTTAAATCAGATTACCACTCAACTGTCCACTTCTGCTGGTATTCAAGACCGATACCGACATTGTTAACAGTGATGATCTTCATAACTGTTGCACTTGCAAAGCACATGTGGGAGGGAGTGATCGTCTCAAGTGAAGTCATCTGACCTGTAGTCTTGTTGATAGTTGCTGTAACTGTGGGAGCAAAATATCTGTTCTCAAGACCTGTGAAGCTAACGAAACCTGCAGCAGCTTCTTCAACCTGAGAAGACTGAACGATTCTTACAAGGTTTGCGGAGTATTCACCGAGATCGGGATTATCTTCTGTGCTGTTGATAGTGAGAGTGATCACGTAATTATCACCGTCTTCAGTAACTGAATAGTCACCGATCATGTCAGCAGTAAGACCTGTACAGCTGTTGTTTTCGGGAGGGAAGTTTGTTGCAATATCAGCACCTGTATGAGTTTGAGCTTCTGTATTCTCTTTCATGAACATACCCATAAGCTGTTTTGCAACGCTTGCAAGTGTGCTGTTGCCGCCAACCTCAAGATAGTCCTGATAGTTTATTGTGTTGTCGTAAGTTCTTGTAACCGACTTCGCTTCGGAAAGAACCTTTGCATGAGCGGTTTTGTAGTATTCAACAACATCAGCCTTTGTTCCGAGAGGAGTTGTAGCTTCTGCGGAATTGTCACCTTCGGCACTGCTGTCAGCAGATGCAGATGAATCTGCACTTGTATCTGTGTTTGCTGTTGAATTGTTTGAAGATGATGCGTTATTTGAAGATGCAGCCGAAGAATCGGATGATGAAGCGGATGAATCATTACCGCCGCTCTGAGCTGTTGCATCAGTTGAAGAATTGCCGAGGTTTAATGTTGTTTTAATAGCCATAAAGCTGCAAACAAGCATTGAAATTATAACTACGATTGAAACAAAGGAAGTTAAGAATTTCTGGAATTTTGTAGCTTTTGCAGAATGCTTTTTAGCTTCTTTTTTTACTTCTTTTTTGTGCTTTTTGATTTCTTTGCGTTCTTTTTTGAGCTCCTTCTTAGTTTTTACGGCAGGAACTTCCGCTTCGGGGATAACTTCAGTTTCCTGTACCTCAACTTCAGGCTCAACAATTTGAGTGTTGTTGTCATTATTGGTAGCCATAAAACCTCTCCTAACTTAAAGTTTTTATGTATTACATAGTTTTTTACTCTATTACTATACTACAAATGACGGTAAAAAGTCAATAAGATAAAAAATATTTGTCCTAAAATTTTGATATAAATAAAATAAGGTATTGATTTTAAAGATTAATAATTGTATAATAAAAGCAAATAAATAAAAATCGGAGGCAATAATTTATGAAGAAGCTTGTTTCAGTACTTCTTGCAGTTGTTCTTGCATTTTCTGCTTTGGCAGTATCGGTTGCGGCTGTAAGTGAATATCAGACCTATTATATGAATTTTACTGAAGGTGAGAACCTTACTATTGTTCCTGCAAATGGCTATGATCAATATGTTCTCCCCGGTGACGACTTCAAGTTCTATATTGAAGTGGACGAAGGTTATTCAGATGAGTTTGTAATTGTTGAAGTTGATATGATTGTTATTGAGCCTGACGCTCACGGTATCTACACTGTATCGGATATAGATTCTGATGTTGAGATCAGGGCTTATCTTTCAGTAGAAGAGAATCAGTCAAATCTTTTCTCCTCACTTATTATTCTTGTACGTCAGCTCATGGAATGGTTTATGAGTATTTTCAATTCACTCATGTCTTTCGGTGCATAATTAAATTAAAAAAAAGTGGCTGTATCAGCCACTTTTTTTGATGGTTTTATATGTATTTGTCCTTGAATTCATCGAGTTTTTTCAGATATTCCTCCGGTGCAAAAGCAATTGCAGTTGCATGGATCGCATCGGGTACATCGAGTCTGTCCTTTTCTGCCGTACAGGCATCATAGAGCTCGTTCATCATTTCATAGGGTATAAAATTATCGGCTGTGCCGTGAATAAATAATGTGGGCGTGATCGAACGTGTGACTGCACTTATGGGACGGCATTTGTTGAAATCAAAATTACCTCTTGCTTTTGATATCATATTTGCGGCATTGAGCAGAGGGAATGGCTTGAGATGCAGATTTGTCTGCATAACATGGCTGAATATGCTTCGGCAATCAGAGAATGCACAGTCCGAAACGGCACATTTTACATTTGGCGGTAAATACTCACCCGTGGCAAGAAGCGTTGCTGATGCACCCATCGAAACACCGTGGAGCAGTATTTTGCAATCGGGGTCTGTAAGTGTCAGATAATCTATGCATGCAAGAATTATATCTTTGTCCTTATAACCCATGGAAGAATATTTGCTTGTATCGTTTTCGTGGGCAGACATGTGCGGAAAAATTATGCTGAAGCCCTGCTTATAAAGATGCTTTGCATAGGGTGCTTCGGCTTTCGGATTCGCTCTGTAACCATGACTGCATACAGCCCATTTTCCCGTGTTTTCAGGATTTTTGATCATATATGCATGTATTTCATTGCCCTTTGTATCAACAATTATTTTCTCTTCGGGCTGAATTTTATACATCCACTTGTATCCGTCTACGAGAGTCGGGTCATGATAAAGTATATCCAGCATTTTCTGATCTTCTATCCTGAGAATTTTCATCATTTTGTCGGAAAATTTTATGTTGAGAATGCTTTCATACATAAGCTCTGCGGCTCCCATAACTGCGGCGGTGCCTGCAATGCCTGCAGCTATAGCCGTCTTGGTACTTTTCTTCATTATCTCACATCCTTAGTTTTTTATTATAATGCTGAAATGTTAATTAAATGTAAATCAGAATTTGTCGGGCAGAAATTAAAAATCGGAAGTTTATTGTGCATTATGAATTATCCCGACTTTTGTTCCATATCCCTCTTGATCCGCTGAATAATTCTTTTTTCCAGCCGTGAAATGTAGCTTTGTGAAATTCCCAGAATGTCTGCAACTTCTTTTTGAGTGTGTTCTTCATAGCCGTCTATGCCGAATCGCATGTCTATAATCAGTTTTTCACGCTTGTTCAGTTTGTCAACAACGGAATGAAGCAGATTTTTTTCGTCTTCGTATTCGATATCGTAATTTATACTTTCTGCATCACCTGCAAGCACATCGGACAACAGCAGTTCATTGCCGTCGTGGTCAATATTCAGCGGTTCATCAATGGATATCTCTGTTTTTCTGTTTGCTGTTTTTCGCAGAAACATTAATATCTCATTTTCAATACATCGGCTGGCGTAGGTTGCCAGCTTTATATTTTTTTCGGGGCAAAATGTATTTACTGCTTTTATAAGTCCGATAGTTCCTATGGAAACAAGGTCTTCAATGCCGATGCCTGTATTTTCAAATTTTTTTGCTATGTATACCACCAATCTGAGGTTGTGGGTTATAAGCTTTTCCCGTGCAGAGTTGTCACCCTGAATGATCAGTCGGAGACATTCTTCCTCCTCACTTTTTTTCATAGGAGGCGGTAATGTCTGCGGTCCGTTAACATAAAAAATGTCGTCGGAAAATTTAAGTCTGATCTTAAGCAGGATATTTTTGATTTTGCTCAATTCAAATGATAGCTTTTTCATCAGTTTTACTCCTTTCTTCTTTTTCGGTGATATCGGGTGGCAGAATAATATGCGGCAATTCTTTCTTGGATACTGCGATTAACGGGTGCTTTCTGATGTAAGTGCGGTTGTCAAGTCTGATCGTTATATTATCGGCTCTGAACACCGGTAAAAGGGTATCTGAAACAACCGTTGAGCAGGGGATCAATCGTATGGAATCACACTTATCGCAGTTTTCGTTTATGTAGAGATGTATGTTTTCAGGCATGATGCTTTTGAGCTTATATTTATCCCCGATTATGATGCTTTCACCTGTAAACGGATCAAGCAGTCCGTTTCCCGTATCCAGAATCGCATCGGAGGAGATAGATTTCCGGTCCTTTTGTATCTTGATATTGAATAAGACGTCATTGCTGTGCCTGTGCCTTGTGATTTTGTTCAGAATCAATGTTGTCAGATAGCATATCACCGATGCAGCGATCAATGAAAAAAATGAAAAGTCTATGTATATTGCTCCGTTGTTGTATGTTACCACTGAAATTCCGGGAAGAGACGATGCAAAAAGCATTATCCCGGCGAAAATAAAACTGACAGTAAAGAAATATCCTGTTTGTCTCAGAATGGATTTTATTGATCTTGGATTGTAAGTGACAGATGTAATGATCAATGAGAAGAGAAGTTTTGTAAAGATCGAAAGAAAAAATCCCATGTCAGGAGCAAAGATAATAAGTGATGATACACCGCCTATCAGAGAACCTGCAATAAAACGGCATGCTGTCGGCGTGAGCTTCATCAGCTTTGACGAAGCAAGCAGAAGCAGAAATGTAATTATCGTATTCAGGAAGAACAGCACATCAATATAAATAATTTGTTTCACACCCTCACCGCCTTGTTTTTAATTATATACGGTCATACATAAGAAAAATGTCATAAGCTGAACGGAGGATAAAAAAATAAAAGCCGACTCAGTGCCGACTTGATGCCATAAAAAGTTCAAGGGATTAACACCGAGGTGCTAATCCCAAAAAACTTAATTTGCAATTAAATGCTGATTAATAAAGACTCAGATTATTCTTCGTCCTTTTTTCTTGTTGCTACGAATGCAACAGCTGCGAGAGCCATAACACCAGCGATAGCAGCTACGCCAGCTTCACCTGTCTTGGGGATCTCTGTGCCCTTTGTTGTTTCAACTGCAGATGTATCTTCTGCGGGAGCTTCTGTTGTTGTAACAGCGGGTGCAGTTGTTGTAGTTGTATCATCAGGAGCTGTTGTGGGATCTTCAGCAACGATTGTTAAAGCTGCATCAGCGGGAGCATCTGTACCATCCCAAGAATCAACTGTAAGAGTAACCTCTGTTGTGCCTGCAACGAGAACGTTGAAAGTAAGAACAGCGAGGTCTGTGTCAGAATCAGCAGCTTCCATATACATAAGAGCTGCGGATACAACACCGTCAGAACCGTCCTGAGCCTTGTCAACGGGGATACCGCCGGCAAGCTGGAAAGCTGCACCTGCAGGAGCAGCAGCAGAAACGAACTCAAGAACAGCAGGATCATAGCCGAAGTAGAGAACTGCACTCTCAAGACCAGCCATGTCTGTAGCAGCAACTGTAACTGTTACTGTTTCGCCAACTGTAGCCTTAGTAGCTGACATTTTGATTGTGGGAGCAGCAGCGAAAGCTGTAAGAGCAAGAGCTGCTACCATTGCAAGTGCGATAGCACATGCGAGCATTTTCTTTGCAAGTTTCATTTGTAGAACCTTCCTTTTAATAATTTCTTATATAAAGAGCCTTGAGACTCAATATACCAAAATAAGACAAAGTGCAACCTTGGTAACACATTGATATTATATACTATGACTTGTGATATGTCAAGCAAAATTCAAAAAAACTTTCACTAAAAACGAATAAAACGAAAAATAATATTCGGCATGTTTGACAATTTACAGACATTTTATTACAAAAACAAGAGTTTGTCAATATGCTTTTTGTACAAAAACAGGGGTCATTTGCCTGCAAGAAATAAATCTTTAGTATAAGATTTATGAAAAGCTTTTTTTATAATTTCGTCAAGATTGCTTTCTTTGAGTGAATTTACCCCCTCAATGGTAGTTCCTCCCGGTGAACAGACTTTGCTTACCCATTCATCGGTATCTCCGCCGCACTCTTTCAACAGCTTTGCACTGCCAAGGACTGCCTGTACTGCCACATCTCTTGCTGTTTCTTCGTCAAGTCCGTCTGCCACACCTGCTTTGGCAAGAGCTCCTATAAACATGAATGCATAAGCGGGAACACAGCCACCCAGAACACCGAAAACGGAGAACAGACTTTCATCAAGCTGTTTTGCTTCGCCGTATGAACTGCATATTTGGCGTACTTTTTCAAGCTCGTCAGCTGATACATTTTTATTTCCCGTATATGCCGATACTGCTTCGCCGACAGTAGCGTTCAGATTTGGGAATATTCTTGCAATCTTTGCATCAAAGCCTAAAATTTCCCTTATGCTGTCTGTTGTTTTTCCTGCGGCAATGGATACGATAAGAGGGCAGTTAGCTTTAAGGGAATCGCTTATTTCGGGTAAAAGTGCGGGGAAGACCTGCGGCTTTGTGCAAAGAACTGCAATATCGCAATTCCTTGCTATAAAATTTTCACTTTCAGCAGGATTTATTTCAATTTTTTTACAAAAATCGTGGAGCTTCACCCTGTCTATATCATAAACGTAAATATTATTTTTATCAAAAACATTTTTTTCTGCACAGTTTTTAATTATTGGCTGTGCCATATTTCCGCATCCGATAAAACCTATAGTTTTCATTTGAATCACCCTCTAAATTGTAGCATAATTTTTTTTAAATTCAATACTTTTGTATAATTATAGTGTAATAAATATTGTGGAAAAAAAGAAGACCCTGCACTGAAATGAAGTACAGGATCTCTTTGTTATGAGCAAAAAGTTTTGAAAAATTCTTTACAGGGAGAGAAGGAAGTTTTTAAGATCTTCAACTTCTCCGACGACATGATCCGCACCGTACTGCTGAAATTCACCCTCAGGGGCAAAACCGTACTCCACACCGCAACATTTTATGTCACATGCGTGTGCACCGATAATGTCGAATTTTCTGTCACCGATCATTAATATTGAAGAAAATTCACTTTCATGAATATTCATTCTTTCGCAAGCTCTTCTGATAACGGCTTCCTTCGTGTCGTTCTCGCCGATCGCACCGGAAACAGTTTCAAAATACTTGGTAAGATCATAACGGTCGGTCACTCGTTTTGCCATGTATTCGGGCTTTGTCGTTGCAACTGCAAGACGGAACCCCTTGTTTTTTAATTCATCAAGCAGTTCGGGAATTCCCTCGTAAGGGTAGTTCTCGAAAATACCCTTGATATTGTATCTTTCACGGTATTTAGCGATGGCTTTTTCTGTCGTTTCGTCATCATAATGCATGTATTCGTGAAATGAGACAGTCAGGGGAGGGCCTATGAATTTCAATATTGTATCGCTGTCAGGTCTCTGAAGCCCTAATTCGTCAAATGCATATTCAAGGCTTCTGATTATGCCTTCGCCTGAATTTGTCAGTGTACCGTCAAGATCGAAAAATATATATTTATACATATTATCCGAACATTGAAAGAAGGTAACCTGCTGCTACGGCAGAACCGATAACACCTGCAACGTTGGGACCCATTGCGTGCATAAGAAGGAAGTTTGTAGGATCTGTCTTTGCACCTACATTCTGAGCAACACGGGCAGCCATGGGAACTGCGGAAACACCTGCGGCACCGATAAGAGGATTGATCTTACCCTTTGTCAGTACGCAGAGAAGCTTGCCGAAAAGTACACCGCCGACTGTTGAGAAAACGAAGGCAAACAGACCGAGAGCAACTATTTTAAGTGTCTGTGTCGTAAGGAAAGTTTCGCCGTTGGCTGTTGCACCGACGCATACGCCCAGAAGGATCGTAACGATGTTCATAAGTGCGTTCTGTGCAGTGTCGGAAAGTCTGTCGGTAACAGCACACTCTTTGAAGAGATTTCCGAGCATGAACATACCGAGAAGGGGTATTACGCTGGGAAGAAGAAGTGCTGTAATGATAAGAACAACTATGGGGAAGATGATCTTCTCAGTCTTTGTGACCTTGCGAAGCTGTGTCATCTTGATAGAACGCTCTTTCTTTGTTGTGAGTGCGTTCATGATGGGTGGCTGAATAATGGGGATAAGTGCCATGTATGAATATGCCGCAACAGCGATGGGAGCAAGAAGGTGTGAAGCTAACTTACTTGTAAGGAAGATTGCCGTGGGGCCGTCTGCACCGCCGATGATAGCAATAGAAGCCGCTTCCTGAGGTGTGAAGCCGAGTGCAATTGCAACAATGAATGCAACGTAAATACCAAGCTGAGCCGCAGCACCTAAAAGAAGGCTGATGGGGTTTGAAAGAAGAGGACCGAAGTCTGTCATCGCTCCGACACCCATAAAGATAAGACAGGGGAAAATACTGCTCTTAACGCCTATATACAGCAGTCGCAGTACACCGGAATCATACCAATGTCCCGCTTCTATAGTGCCTTCTTCAATGGCCTGCATAGTTGCAGGGTCTGAAAGACCGATCGAATCAAGCATGATCTCAGAGCCGGGAAGATTGGCAAGAAGAATACCGAATGAAATGGGAACAAGAAGAAGAGGCTCGAATTTCTTTGCAATTGCAAGGTACAGAAAGACAAGTGCCACAAGGATCATAATAATATTTTTGATGCTTGCCGTACCGTTGAAAAATGCACCGATACCGGAGGTCTCAAAAAGTCCCGTCAATGTATCAATTATACTCATTTATTAAAAGCCCTTTCTCAGATGACTGCAAGAACTTCGTCAGTATCAACAGTTGTACCCTTCTGAACGAGGATCTGCTTAACTACACCGTCTTCGGGAGCAACGATCTCGTTTTCCATTTTCATAGCTTCAAGGATGAAAAGAACGTCACCACGCTTAACAGACTGGCCTGCAGAAACGTTAACTGCAAGGATGTTGCCGGGCATGGGGGCAAGAACCTTCTCGCCGTCGCCTGCAACTACGGGAGCGGCAGGAGCTTCGACGGGAGCTTCAGCCACGGGTGCGGGTGCTGCAACGGGAGCTGCTGCAACAGGTGCAGGAGCCGCTGCAACGGGAGCTGCTGCAGCTGCGGGAGCTTCTGTAATATTTGTGATAACTGCTTCTGATTCTGTAACTTCAACTTCGTAATTTTTGCCGTTTAATGTAACTACATATTTCATTTTTAGTTCTCCTTTATAAGTCTGATTGATGAAAAATCAAGTCTTTCAAGCGGAATTCCGCTTGCGTCGCTGACGATTGCCATAATAACTGCAGCTGTGGGTTCGTCCACATCAATAAGTTCAACAGAATCCTGTAAGCACTTTATTGAGCTGAACGCAAGTCTGTTGAGAGGAATGCCCGTCTGATGACTTACAAGAGCCATGATTACGGCTGCATTTGCTTCGGAAACACCCTCAAGTCTGAGGTATCCGGGAGTTGCCGCAACGGGTGCGGGAACTGCTGCAGGTGCAACAGCGGCAACAGGTGCGGCAGGCTTTTCTGCAGCAGGGGAAGCTTGAGCTTCGCTTTCCTTTTTTACTGCACCTGAAACCTTATTGAATACTTTTGAGATCATCATGATGAGCACTGCGATAAATGCAAGAACAACGAGAACGATAACAAATCCAACGCTCGAAGTCTTGAGTGTGTCACCCCAACTCAACTGCATTTCAAGAAGTGATAATGTCATTTTTTACACTCCTTTTAAATACTTTTGATCGAATAGCTGAAGGTGCGTCTTCTCTTTTCTTCTCTCTTGTCGAAGAATGCTTCAGCCTGCTGGGGGAATGCGATGTAAGAAAGTACATCTTCGTCGCAGGTTGCTCTGTTTCCGAGATATTCTCTTGCAGCGGGAAGTCCGTCTTCAAGAGTATCTGCGAAACGGCATGTTACGGGCTGTTCATCACCGAGAACCTTCTTCATGAGTTCTTCATCGATCGTTCCGGGTGCTTTGCCGTATTCACCCTTGATGTATCCCTGGATTTCCTTGGCGATATTCTTGTAGCGTTCGCCGTCAAGCACATTCTTGGTTGCCTGAACGCCGACCATCTGGCTAAGGGGAGTAACAAGGGGAGGATAACCAAGGTCTGCTCGCACTCTGGGAGTTTCAGCAAGAACTTCGTCAAGCTTGTCAA
The DNA here is from genome assembly GCA_964613045.1 of uncultured Eubacteriales bacterium. Taxonomy (GTDB): domain Bacteria; phylum Bacillota; class Clostridia; order Oscillospirales; family Acutalibacteraceae; genus UBA1081. Next base: position 5,512 of record CAZTFS010000009.1, on the reverse strand, counting down.
GCTTGTTCATAGCTGTGAGCTGTGCAACAAGGTTTGAAAGCATGCCGCCGGGAATCTGATAATTGAGTGCATCTGTATCTGTTGCCATAACAACGGGATTAAGAAGCTTTGAGTCAAGACACTCTGCTCTGTAGCTCTTGAAATGCTTGTTGACATCCATAAGGATCTTGTCATCAAGAGATACATCGTAGCCGTACTGACGGAGAACATAAGCCATAGTCTCTGTTGCGGGCTGGCTTGTGCCGCCTGACATGCTGGAGATTGCAGTGTCGATGATGTCTGCACCGGCTTCAACCGCTTTAAGGAGAGTCATGAAGCCCAGACCTGTTGTTGAATGTGTGTGAACGACAACGGGAATATTAACTTCAGCTTTGATAGCCTTGACAAGATCATAAGCCTCTTTAGGACTCATAACGCCTGCCATATCCTTTATACATATCGTCTGAACACCCATATTTTCAAGGTCTTTAGCCATTTTTGCGAATTTTTCAAGAGTGTGTACAGGGCTTGTTGTGTAGCAGATAGTACCTGATGCGACAGCACCTGCTTTGAGAGTTTCGTCAACTGCAACCTGAATGTTACGAAGGTCGTTAAGTGCGTCAAAGATTCTGATAACATCAATACCGTTTTCAACACTCTTTCTTACGAAAAGACGAACAACATCATCGGGATAATGCTTATAGCCGAGAAGGTTCTGACCTCTCAAGAGCATCTGAAGCTTTGTGTCGGGACAAGCTTCTTTGATCTTTCTGAGTCTCTCCCAAGGATCTTCGCTCAAATAACGAAGACATGAATCGAATGTTGCGCCGCCCCAGCACTCAAGTGAGTAGTAGCCTGCTTTATTGAGTTTTTCAAGCACGGGCTTGAAAGTCTCAAAGGGCATTCTCGTTGCAATAAGAGATTGCTGAGCGTCACGCAGAATGGTTTCTGTAAACTGGACTTTCATATATTTACCTCCTGTTGGATTAAAAAACTGTTTCAAATTCAACCCAGTATACATTATACCCGAATTAAGTGGAAATGCAAGGAAAAAAATAAATTTTAATGTAGAAAAAAAGTGCTGACTTAATTTTTTATATGTGCAACTTTACTTCTGCGGTAAATATATATACAAAAAACCGATGCCTGTATAAGACATCGGTGAAAAATCATTTTATTTTCTTTGTTGCGGCCTGAACCGCTTTTCCTATTGCCGTTCCGATAAATGCACAAACAATAAGCTCGACAGGAGCATTGATTCCCGCTGCGATGGCAATTACCGTATTCAGTACGGTGTCAAGACCGCCGAGCGAAGCCGCCTGCTCGGGAGAAAAGGTCATGTTCATGAATAACAGAGCTAAAAAACCTAAAAACAGTGCTGTATTCAGCAATGAACCCGACATTCCCGCAACGAGCATAGACCAACGCTGTTTTTTGTCGTGCTTTGCACACACCTTATAAATAAGACCGCACAAAAAGCCTGCAATTATTCTGGGAACAAAACAGACAATAAATGCCTTCGGAATGCTTTCGCTGACGAGGATGGCACCTAATATACTTCCCGTGAAGCATTGAATAAAGCTTACGATTCCGAAAACTGCTCCGAGAAAAGCTCCCGCTGCCGCACCTTGTGTAACTGCACCGATGATAACAGGTATCATTATAAGTGTCAGTTCAAGCGGTCCGATCTTCAGAAAACCGATGGGAGTGAACGCCATAACAACGATAATTGCCGTAAGCAATGCAGTTATTGTCATGTTGACGAGCTTCTTGTGGCTTGAGTTTTTTCTTACTGCTGACATATTAAATTTTCCTCCTTGCTGCTGTTCACTTTTGTGATACAACGCAAATTATCTTACAATGTACAATAATTTAATTGTGCATTAAAGCTCTGCAATTACCTCAACTTCACATTTTACGCCCTTGGGAAGATCTTTTACTGCTACACAGGAACGTGCGGGCTTGCCTGTAAAGTATTCGCCGTAAATACCGTTGAAAACGGCAAAATCACCCATGTCTGCAAGGAAACATGTTGTCTTGACTGCTTTTTCAAGAGATGAGCCTGCTGCTTCAAGAACGGCTTTGAGATTCTCGCAAACCTGTCTGGTCTGCTCCTCAATGGTAACAGCCTCTACATTGCCTGTTGCGGGATTTATTGCTATCTGACCGGAGGTGAAGACAAGATTGCCTGTAATCATAGCCTGTGAATAAGGTCCGATTGCTCCGGGAGCGTTTGTTGTTGCTACTGTTTTCATAAATGACACTTCTTTCTTTGATAGTAGAATTAACAATTAACAATTTACAATTTACAATGTACAATGAATGTATATAGGACAACCGTAGGGTGGGATGCCCTCATCCCGCTGCTCAAGTTTGTACTAAGCTAACGGCGGCTTGAAGGCAATCCGCCTTAATTTGAGTTTTTTTTGATGAGTAATTCAGGATGCATTACAGGCTTGATTTTAAAGTCAGACCGACTTAAATACAGAATCTGCATTATAATGGGATAAGAGGTAAAAACTCTCCGAAATTGCTCATTGTCAGTTGCTGATCGCTAATTTAAATTATAACCGTAAATCCTTCTCTTGCAAGAGCTTGTTTTATCTGTTCGATATGTTCAAAATCTCTGGTTTCGATCGAAAGGTTAAGATAACAGTCTGTTATGTTCATATCAAGATCTGTGCTCGAGTAATTTACGCTGACAACGTTTGCACCTTCGTTTGCAATAAGTGCGGAAACTGTTGCGAGCTGACCGGGCTTATCCGAAAGGGCGATCGTGATGTTTGCCGTTCTGCCTCTCATTTTAAGACCACGTTCAATAACACGGCTGAGAATATTAACGTCAATATTACCGCCTGAAACAACACAGCAAACCTTTTTGCCTTCAATATCGGGTATTTTATCGTACATGACAGCGGCATAAGGTACTGCACCTGCACCCTCGGAAACTATCTTCTGCTGTTCCATAAGAGTAAGAATAGCTGCAGCGACTTCGTCATCGGTAACGGTAACAACACCGTCAACATATTTTTTGCAAAGCTCAAAAGTAAGATCACCGGGTGTTTTTACCTTGATGCCGTCAGCTATAGTGTTAACGCTGTCAAGAGTTTCGATTTTGTCGTCATGTATACTGTTGAACATTGAGGGAGCACCGGCAGCCTGAACGCCGTATACTTTACACTGGGGTCTTAAATGCTTGATAAGATAGGATACGCCTGCGATAAGTCCGCCGCCGCCGATGGGAACGATAACGACATCAACATCGGGAAGCTGTTCTATGATCTCGAGACCGATAGTGCCCTGACCTGCGATAACATCGGGGTCGTCAAAGGGATGAATAAAGGTATAATTTTTTTCGTCACGAAGCTCAATTGCTCTGTTGTAGGCATCGTCATAAACGCCTTTTACCATGCAAACATCGGCACCGTATTTTTTTGTAGCCTCGACTTTTGAAATTGGTGCACCTTCGGGAAGACAGATGACAGATTTTATTCCGCTGTGAGTTGCGGCAAGAGCAACACCCTGGGCATGGTTACCTGCGGAGCATGCAATAACGCCGTGGCTCTTTTCCTCTTCGGAAAGACGAGATATTTTGTAATACGCACCTCTGAGCTTGAATGAACCTGTCAGCTGAAGATTTTCGGTTTTCAGATACAGGTCACACTTGTCCGAAAGCTTGGGAGCCTGAATCATGTCAGTATGTCTTGCGACTTCCTTGAGTACATTTGATGCGTCGTATATTTTATCAATCGTAAGCAAAATAATTACCCCTCGAAACTAAATTATTAAAATTATATTCCTTCCGAAAGTAAATGTCAACGGAAATGACAAAGAAAAAGGCTTTTAATGTCGGAATTTTTCTGTATATCATATATAATAAAAAGAAAAACGCATGAACAGATAAAAAGTTCAATGCGTTTATTGCTTGTATTCAATTATATCGCTGATCTGACAATTCAATGCATCACAGATTCGATCAAGTACATAATTGTCGTATCTTTTGACTTTTTTTGTAGTAATGGTCGATTATCTGATATTGAATTTCTGCTGTTATCAATATTATTCGTAAAGCGGATGTGCCTTGACAAGCTTGTTAACTTCGGAAGCAATATAATCTTTCTTGTTCTCGAAATCTGTTGCTGTAAGGTGAATACACTCAGCAATCTTGTCCATATCCTCAGTTGTAAATCCTCTTGTTGTGACTGCGGGAGTACCAAGTCTTACACCGCTTGTAACAAAGGGCTTTTCGGGATCGTTGGGGATAGCGTTCTTGTTAGCAGTGATGTGTACTTCGTCAAGTCTGTGTTCAAGCTCTTTGCCTGTGATTCCTGCCGAACGCAGGTCGCAAAGCATAAGATGGTTGTCCGTACCGCCTGAAACAAGGTTGATTCCTCTTGATACGAGCCCCTGTGCAAGTGCCTTTGCGTTAGCTGCAACATTCTGCTGATAAACCTTAAAGTCATCCTTCATAGCTTCGCCGAAGCATACTGCCTTAGCGGCGATGATGTGCATAAGAGGTCCACCCTGGCATCCGGGGAAAATACCCTTGTTAAGAGCCTTGCCGAACTCATCTTTTGCAAGTATGAGACCGCCTCTGGGGCCTCTGAGAGTTTTATGAGTAGTGGAGGTTACGATATCAGCATAAGGAACGGGGGAAGGATGAACACCTGCGGCGATAAGACCTGCAATGTGAGCCATATCTACCATGAAGATAGCACCGACTGATTTTGCGATAGCTCCGATACGCTCAAAATCAATAACTCTGGGGTATGCCGATGCACCGGCGACGATCATTTTCGGCTGAGCTTCTTTAGCGAGCTTCTCAAGCTCGTCGTAATCAATAAAGCCCTCATCGTTTACGCCGTATGAAACGAAGTTGAAATATTTACCGGACATGTTTACGGGTGAACCGTGGGAAAGATGTCCTCCGTGGGCGAGGCTCATGCCGAGTATAGTGTCACCGTGATTGAGAAGTGCAAAATATGTTGCAATGTTTGCCTGTGTACCCGAATGGGGCTGAACGTTTGAATACTCAGCACCGAAGAGCTCCATAGCTCTCTCATTTGCTATGTTTTCAACAATGTCAACGCATTCGCATCCGCCGTAGTATCTCTTTGAGCTGTAGCCTTCAGCGTACTTGTTTGTAAGAACGCTGCCCATAGCCGCCATAACTGCGGGGGAAACTATATTCTCCGATGCAATAAGCTCAATGTTATCTCTTTGTCTTTTTAACTCAAGGTTCATTGCATCAGCAATTTCCTTGTCGAAGTCAGCTATATATGATGCGGTGTTCATGAAGTCATTATACATGTGACATACCTCCTGCTTTTACGATGTTGATAGTATATCATATAAAAAAAATCATTACAACTGTTATTTTGTTCAAAGAAAAAACAATAAAATGATAATATTTGTAGATTTGTCTATTATAATTGTTTGCAATGGCAATTGGAGTGTGGTATAATAAACAATAATTTATCGAACCAATTAACAATGTACAATGTACAATTTACAATTGTGCAGTTGCAGCTAT
>CAZTFS010000008.1:0-34760 GCA_964613045.1 uncultured Eubacteriales bacterium | reverse complement strand
ATATAGAAGAATCAATAGAAACACTTTTGCCTTATATCGGCAAGGCTACGGTCAAGAGAAGTTATCCCTCTACTCTTAAAATAATAGTTGAGGACTCAGATGCATTTTTTGCAGTAGAAAAGAACGGAATATATACTCTTCTTAACAGAGATTTCAAGGTCTTGGAAACTGCCGATTATATCCCCGACGGCTGTGCAAGGCTTGCAGGTGTTGATTTCTCGGAAATGAATGTGGGGGAAAAGGCTGTATTTGAGGAAACAGCAAATGAAGACAGACTTAATAATCTTATCTCAGAATGTGATGCCGCAGGGATTGAAAATATAACAAAATACGACCTTTCAAACATTGCAAACGTAAGGATCGTCATAAATTTCAGAATTACGCTTATTCTCGGTACAATAACCGATCTTGCGGACAAGCTGAGCCTCGGACTCAAGACTATTGAGGCAGAAACAGAGAATAATACAAATGCACATATAATAATTGATATTACCGATCCTGACCGATCGTATGTCAGAGATGACCATTCACCGATAGAAGAAAATTCAACTGAGGCGGAAATCGAGTCCATCACTGCGGAAACTACTGAAAGTAACAATAACGATAATAATAACAGTGATGAGATCGTTGCAGTGGGCTGACAGTAGTGAAGTTGTACTATATTGGTAAAAATAATTAAAAAAATAAAACAATATTTATGATAGTTTAGGTATTGAAATTTATTCCTTTACATGTTATCATATATAAGTATTGTTGTATTTATATGCAAAAAAAGAGAAAATGCAAAATTTTAATATACGGAGGAAGTCAAATGTCTTTTGAAATAGCAAATGAAAATGAGGCAGTCACAAAAATAAAAGTCATCGGCGTCGGTGGCGGCGGCGGCAACGCAATCAACAGAATGGTAGATGCAGGAGTTCAGGGCGTTGAATTTATCTCAATAAATACCGATAAGCAGGTTCTTATGTATTCCAAAGCAACTAATAAGATCCAGATCGGCGAAAAGGTAACTGACGGCAAGGGTGCAGGTGCAAGACCTGAAGTCGGTCAGAAAGCAGCTGAGGAGAGCATGGATGCTATCAATGATTCACTCGGCGGTGCTGATATGGTATTCATCACAGCCGGTATGGGCGGCGGCACAGGTACAGGTGCAGCTCCCGTTATCGCTCAGATGGCTAAGGATAAGGGTATACTTACAGTAGGTATCGTTACAAAGCCCTTTAACTTTGAAGGTAAACGCAGAATGGCACAGGCTGAGGAAGGCATCGCAGAGCTTTCACAGCATGTTGACAGCCTTATTATAATCCCCAATGAGAGACTCAAGCTCGTTTCTGATGAAAAAATCACATTTGCAAATGCATTCGAGATCGCTGATGATGTTCTTCGTCAGGGTGTCAGAAGTATTGCAGAGCTTATTACAGTTCCCGGTCTTATCAACCTTGACTTTGCTGATGTTACATCAGTTATGAAGGATGCAGGTCACGCTCACATGGGTGTAGGCCGTGCAAGCGGTAAGGATAAGGCGGAGGAAGCTGCAAAGATGGCTATCACAAGTCCTCTTCTTGAGACATCTATCAAGGGCTCAAAGGGTATCATCATTAATATTTCAGCTTCTCCCGACATTACTCTTGATGCAGTTGATGCGGCAAGCTCAATTATTTCCGAGACAGCAGATCCCGATGCAAACATCATCTTTGGTGTTGCTCTCGATTCATCACTTGATGATGAGATGATCGTAACTGTTGTTGCTACAGGTTTCGGCGATCAGCCCAACCCCGTAAAGGCAAAGGCTCAGGAGAATAAGACAGCTGAAGCAGCTCCTGCAGAGGAAAAAGCTTCTGCACAGCAGTTCGGTACAAGTGATGACGATTTAAGCGACATCTTTGATATGTTCAAGAGCAGAAAATAATTTTTTGTTGATTATGAGCGGTGTCTTATCCGGCATCGCTCTTAATTTTCATATCGCATATTTTTATTTTCTGTCGAAAAATAACCCTCTTTTCAAAAAGTTTTACAAAGTTATATAAAACTATTGACAAAGCAGTCAAAATTAAATAATATCTTAATATATATGATATTGCTTTAGTTTTTTTGTATAAAGGAGAGTTATTTATGGTATTTGAAAAATTAAGAGCAATCATCTGTGAACAGCTTGAACTTGATGAAAATGACGTTACACTTGATTCAGCATTTTATGACTTAGGTGCAGATGAGATCGATATGGTCGACATTGCAATGAGCATAGAAGATGAATTCAATGCGGAGATCACTGAGGAAACTCTTGAGAAGTTTGAAACTGTCAGTGATGTTGTAAATTATCTCGAAGAAAATTGATATGTCCGGGCGGGTGTAAAGCTTCGCCCGGTTGATTTAGGTTAAGAATATATAATATATTATGATTAAAAATATTGTTTTTGATATGGGTAATGTGCTTATATTGTTTTACCCCGAAAAGATATTCAGCGGTATACTTTCCGATAAGGATGAAATTGATGCTGTTATGACTCATTTTTTCGGCAGCCCTGAATACCGTGAGGTTGACAGAGGTACAATGACATACGCACAGATGCTTGATATTATAAAGGACAAGCTGCCCGTGCATCTTATCGCTCTGCTGAAAGAGCTTTATGTTGATAACTGTTTTGTTTCAAATTATATGCCTCCGTTCCCTGAAATGTACGACCTTGCGGCAGAGCTTAAACAGAACGGTTACAATGTATTTCTTCTGAGTAATGCAACTCCCGCTTTTCATGATTACCGTGACAAGATACCTGTCATGAGTCTTATGGACGGTGTACTTATTTCAAGCGATTACAAACTGCTCAAACCTGAAAAAGAGATATATGAGGCTCTTTTTGACAAATTCGGACTTGCACCCGAAGAATGTATCTTCATTGATGATGTTGAGGAGAACATTCAGGGAGGTAAAAACTGCGGAATGGACGGCATTGTTTTTTCGCCGTCATTTGAAGATGTAAGTGTGCTTCGTGAAAAGCTCAGAAAAAAAGGCGTAAAAATATAAATTGACATAGAGGTTTAATTATGAAACTTGATAAACTTGTCGGCGAAAGATTTAAAGAAAAACCCTCCGATTGTGTGGTTGACAGCCATGCACTGATGGTCAGAGGCGGTTACATGAAGTTTGTGTCAAACGGCATTTATTCTTCATACATGCCTCTTCGCCGTATCACAAAGAAGATCGAAAATATCATACGTGATGAAATGGACAAGATCGACGGTCAGGAAGTGCAGTTTCCTGTTGTAATGCCTGCTTCGCTTTGGGAGGAGTCCGGCAGATACAGTGCTATTGATAATTCTCTCTGCCGTTTTAAGGACAGAAACGGTGCACCCATGGTTCTCGGTATGACTCATGAAGAAGCTGCCGTTCAGCTTGTTCGTGAATACGGTAATACATATACACGTTATCCTTTCATGATTTACCAGATCCAGACAAAGTTCCGTGACGAGGCAAGACCCAGAGCCGGACTTATCCGTGTCCGTGAATTTACGATGAAGGATGCATACTCATTCCATACATCTCAGGAGGATCTTGAGCAGTATTACGATAAGTGCTATCACGCATATGAAAGAATATTTGCAAGGGCAGGCATCCCCGAGACAATTGTTGTTAAGTCCGATTCAGGTATGATGGGCGGTAATATCTCCCATGAATACATGCTTCTGACTGCCATCGGTGAGGATTCTATTGCTATATGCTCCGACTGCGGTTACAGTGCAAATATGGAAGCTGCAGAAAGCATCATTGAATGTCTTCGTGATGAAAAATCCGAAGAGCTTACAAAGGTTGCAACTCCCGATATGCATACTATTGAGGAAGTTTGTGATTTCCTTAAGGCTGATCCCAAAAAGAGCCTTAAAGCGGTTGTATATCAGAAAAATATGACTGATGATTATGTTATCGTGTTCATCAGAGGTGATCTTGATGTCAACGAGACAAAACTCACTAATTTCCTTGGTGAAAACATTCATCCGGCTGTAATTACGGAAGAATCAGGTATCAATGCAGGTTTCATCGGTCCCGTTAATATGGATGCCCCCTGCAAGCCCCTTATCCTTTTTGATGCATCGGTCAAGGGCTGTAATAACCTTGTAACAGGTGCAAATGAAGTTGACTACCATTACACAGGTCTTGATATGTCAAGGGAATTCCCCGATGCTGAGTATCATGATTTTGCAAAGATAATTACAGGCGGTATTTGCCCCAATTGCGGCAAGCATTCAATTGAAGTTTCAAGAGGTATTGAGGTAGGTAACATTTTCCAGCTCGGCACAAAGTATACGGCATCAATGGGTATGACTTACCTTGATGAAAAGGGCGAAACAAAGACGCCGATCATGGGTTGTTACGGTATCGGCGTGGGCAGACTTGCCGCATCTGTATGTGAGGCTCATCACGACGAATACGGACCCATCTGGCCCATGTCAATAGCTCCCTGGCAGGTTCATCTTTGCTGCATGAAGTCTGCTGATGAAGAAGCTCATGCAGCCGCCGATAAGATGTACGACGATCTTCAGAATGCAGGTCTTGAGGTTATTTATGATGACCGTAAGGTAAGTGCAGGCTTTATGTTTTCCGACGCTGACCTTCTCGGTGTTCCCGTAAGAGTTATCGTCAGTCCCAGAAACCTTAAAGAGAATGTCTGCGAGGTCGTAACAAGAGATAAGACCTACAGTGCAAAGGTTCCCGTTGAAGAGACGGTCGAGGCTGTAAAGAAGCTTGTCAATGAGCTTATGGATAAGTGTAAGCCGGAATAATTTATAAACGACTTTCCCCGATGTAATGTCGGGGAATTTTTTCTTGTTGTATGCTTTATTTTTTTATTGACAAATTACTTTGGATACCTTATACTGAAATTGACAGTAAAACTGTCAAAATTCATAAAAGGAGCATTGAAACTATGAAAAATTTGAAGAAATTATTATCTTTGGCAGTTGCTTTGGTAATGGCACTGTCAATGCTTACGGTTGCATCAATAACATCATTTGCAGCTGAAAATGAGTATACTCTCGGCGATGTTGACGGTAGCGGCAAAATTACCGCCGCCGATGCACGTATCGTTCTGAGAAATTCCGCATCACTTGAAGTTCTTTCCGATGAGCAGAAAGCTGCTGCGGATATTGACGGCAACGGAAATGTAACAGCAGCCGATGCAAGAATTATTCTCAGAATTTCTGCATCTCTTGACAGCATCAACAACTATATCAGTGTTGAGCCTGATTTTGACACACTTGAGCTTTCAAATTATATCCTGACAAGTCCTGATTATATTGCAGAGCAGACAGGTCTTGAATTCAAGCTCAATGAAGACACAGGCTATACGGAATCTGACGAATTTTTAATGTATGTTTCCGGTCATGACAATGATTATGATGGCGTGACAGATGAAGAATATGTGGAACTCATTGCTCTTGAAAAGGCTAATGATTATACTATCTTCGGTGTATCTGTCGGTATGTCCTCAGATGAGGCCGTTAAGATCCTGACAGATGCAGGACATGAAGCAGAAGTAGATGATGACGGTTATATAGGTTTTATCGACAATGAATCAGGAATAAATTTATTTGCAATGGCTGATGAAGACGGTATGATCAATTATGTTGAGGTATACTATTATTTCGTTGATCTCGGTTATATTATCGGTTTGAATGTTGAGTGGTTCGGATATTACTTCCCGGGATTTGAGCCATCCGACGGTGTGTATAAAGATGATATTATTGAAGTCCGTTTTACACCTTACGGCTATTCATATATGGTGAAGGTTACCAAGCAGGCTCAGGTCGGAATCTACACGCTTGTTGTAGGTATGTCACAGGCTGAAGTTGATGAATTGATAGAATACTATGAGTGCAAAACTGTTTCCGAGGACTATTATGTAGTTGACATGTATGATGATAATATAAATGAGATCCTGGAGATTACATTTTCTGACGGTGTTGTTACGTCTGTATCTCTTACTCGTGGTGCATATCCCGATCTGAGTACGTACATTTACTTTGAAGAAGATTTTCTTCTGAGTGATATGGATGGACTTACTGTTGATGACGAGCATGCAGTAATTGACGGTGAAATATGCTATTCACTGGATAATATGCATTTTGCAGTTTCTGAGCTTGACGGTATCCGTGAGGTCGCAATTTCGGGCGAGTCAGAGCATAATATTCTCGGTATTAAATACGGAACAGATCTTTATGAAGCTATAGATTGTCTTTCTTGGTACGGTCTTGAAGCAACAGATGATGATACATATTACGAAAGTGAAGACGGTTACTATTATGCATATATGGAGTCTGCGGATGGAGAAACAGTAAGCTCGATCACATTCGGTGTTTCTTTAGAATATGAAGAGTATATGTGATACAGTATAGATCTTTGTTCGCTGTAAAATAAACGATTCCCGTCGTACAACACGGCGGGAATTTTTCACTGTCACTAAAAAATCTTCGTTTTTTTAACTGCTTGCAATTTGTTCCGAATGTTCAAGCAAAAATCTTGCAACGCCGTCATCGGTATTCTTTCCGATAATTGCTGTTGCTTTTTGCTTTACTTCGTCTTTTGCGTTCATAACTGCATAAGCTTCATCGCTTAGTTCAAACATGGGCAGATCGTTCAGATTGTCACCGAATGAAATTACTCTGTCAAAGGAAAAACTCCGCTTTAACGCTGCCACGGCGTTCTTTTTTGAAGCATTTGCACTGCATACCTCCAGATACCAGTGATCTGTGTTGTAAATATCCCTGTAGAACTCAATTCTCAGATCTTCGCACTGCCTGAGGGCATTATATGCGTCTTCGAGATTTTCCTTTTTATCGTCAATTGAGTAGTAGACTATATTTTTATCCGTGCAGTCAAAAAACGAGTCAACCTTTGTGAATTTTTTATTGTATTTCTGTTCCCGTTCACGGATAAATTCCACCGCATTGGGGGAGTCGGTGTTTTCGTAAAATGCAGATAAAACTTCATCGTCTATGCTGTAGACGAAGCCTGAATTTATATGAGTTTTTATTGCGTCAAAAAGCGTTTTTTTGCCTTTTTCGCTGATGCTTTCGATGTTGACATATTTTCCTGTTGATATGTCAAAAGTTGCAACGCCGTTCATAAGCACAACGGGAGCATTGATGTTAACATCTTTGAGCATCTGTAATACAGTTGCATTTGTTCTTGCGGTAGCTATTGAAAAATACATACCTTTTGCAATAAGACTGTTCAGTGTTTTTGCGGTAAAGTCCGATATCTCGGCATTTTCATTCAATAATGTGCCGTCAAGATCTGATATATAAAGAGTTTTCATAAATTCCTCCGTAAAAGAAGAAAACGGGATGTAAAAAGGAGCTGTGTTGCACAGCTCCTTCTGTTGTGTTCAGATTATAACTTATCGATATTGGAGCTTCCTGTGCCGTTGAAAAGATTTGCAAGGAACTCAAAAACGATTCTGAGCATTTCGCCGATCTTTACGAAAAATCCGCCGAAAAGATCACCTGCTGCCGAAAGTGAATTGTCCGACTCTTCAACATTATCGGCAGCTTCGGCAACTGTTGTTGTTTCATCGTCAATTGCCTCATCTGCAAAAGCAACGGGAGCTATCGAGAGAAGCATAAGTACGCTGAGAAGTAATGCAATAACTTTTTTCATAGTGATTTCCTCCTGAACAGAAAATATATTTGTACTTATTATACATCATCAGATCTGATTTGTAAATAAGATTACAAGAACTTTTATAAAAAATTCGGCAGTTTTCTTGACATTCATCAGGTGTAAATGTTAATCTAAATAGAAGAAGAGGTGTGACGATGAACGAGAATGAAAAACAGGTTGAAAAAAAAGTCTTTTTGCTGAAAAAGAAGTATATAATTGCTGCTGCAGTTTCGGTAATTGTTATTTTTATAATTGTTCTTGCGGCGTTATCAGGCTCATCGGCTGATTCGATAAGTCTGTTCTATTCGGGAGCCGAGACGGGAGCTGTAGTCGTGCTTGGTGACAGAGAAGCTGATTTTGTGCTTTCGGGTAAAAGTGTTGCTTCTGTCAGATATTCAGAAAATAAGGAATGTGCGGCTGTTCTTATGTCTGATGCCGCTTCTTATACATTGTATCACACCGACGGGAAAAAATACTCCAAGCTCGAATCCTGCACGAATGACTATGTGATTTCTCTTGACGGCAGTAAGGTCATGTTTTGTGATTCTTCCGGCGGACTGTACATTTTTGATGTTAAGAAGAATAAAAGTGTATTAGTGGATACACGGGTTAATAAGTTCTGTTTGTCTCCGTCGGGAACATCAGCAGTTTACACAAAGACTGTCGATTCGGTCGAGAATCTGTACATTTACAGCGGCAGTAAATCACAACAGATCGCAGACGGATATATCCCGTTGGCTGTTTCTGATGATCTCGGATATATTTATGTACTTAAAAGTGACGATTCGCTTTATATGCTGGACAAAAGCGGTAACGTGACATCAAAGATCTGCTCCGGGGTGTCCTCTGACAAATTCTTTTTCTCGGGCGATATGAAAGATGTCGTATTCAGCGACGGAAGCTACACCTATATCTCACATGAAGGAAAAAGCCGTGTGCGTCTGATTCCTCATAAGGCAGCTCCGTTACAGACAGCCACAGCTGAAGTTTTCTGCGATTCCGGCTCTTTGAGTTCGGTATATGACTCTCTTACAGACATATTCTATTATTCTGTAGATGAAAACGGCACTCGGACTCTGTTTTTCATAGATAACAGTTCCGGACGTACAGACGTGGCGGGAAACGTAACGGAATATTATTTTACAGGCAAGGAAAGTCTTGTGTATATTGACGCCGACGGCAAAATATACAGATATGAAAAGGGTGAAGCAACTCTTGTGATATCGGGTGCTTCGGATATGATGTGTGACGGCAGCGGTAAATATATTTACTACACCGATCCGGCACAAGACCTTTATGTCATAAAGAAAAATGCACCGTTGTTGCTTGCAAGCGGTGTTGAAAAGATGTATATGACAAGTGAAGATGTACTGCTGTTTGTTATGACTGACGGAAGACTTTATTCAGCCGAGAATGATGACGCCGTAATGCTTGTTGACGAAAATGTATACGGATGTATTACCGGTTTATCTTCTGCATTTTACGTGAAAAATTACAGCTCTCAGACAGGCAAGTTTGAGCTTTATGCTTCGGACGGCGATGCTGATTTTGAGCTGATAAATGAAAATATTTCAAGTATTGTATGATCTGTTAAATTTCAGTTTATAAAACAATGATATATATTAGTCAGAGGTGAAGTTCTAATGAAAAAAATTATTTGTATTCTTCTTGCGTTTGCGGTTGTCTTTGCATTTGCAGGTTGTTCCGGTAACACCGATCAGGAAGAGACAACAGAAACAACGACCGTTCAGGAAGAGAGTGAAACTGAAACTGTTGCAGAAACTACTACTGCAGAAACTACTACCGCAGAAACCACAACTGAAGCACCCGAAACAACTACAAAGCCTGACGGCTCTTCTATAAAGGATATTGTTGACACTCTTGAGTCAAAGAAATTCTATATGGCAGGCACTATCAATCTTACAGGCGGAGAATCCATGGACGCAAAAGCAACCTGTGAGGGGGACAATACAAGGATCGACATCACATCTGCCCAGATGAAGATGAGTATGATCTATCTTGACGGAGTTGCTTATCTTGTAAATTCATCAACTAACTACTATGCGGTGCTTGATGAAACAGCCATTGACAGTATGGATCAGATGCTCAGCAGTATGTCTATGTACGGTGTCAACTTCAGCAGCAGTGAAATATCTGAAATGAAGAGCATGATGCAGGATTTCGATACTACAATGGATTATTCTCAGTATATTAAAGACGGTGAATATTCGGAGTATAATATCACAACAAACGGACAGGAATATCTTGTATCCGAATATACGACAGACTACGGGCAGATCCGTATATATACTCAGGATGGCGAGCTTAAAACGATCG
The DNA here is from genome assembly GCA_964613045.1 of uncultured Eubacteriales bacterium. Taxonomy (GTDB): domain Bacteria; phylum Bacillota; class Clostridia; order Oscillospirales; family Acutalibacteraceae; genus UBA1081. Next base: position 24,769 of record CAZTFS010000008.1, on the reverse strand, counting down.
ACGTTTTTGATACAGACGGTCTCAGACAGATGAATTTTGTCGTTTCGGCATTTATTCCTCAGGTGCTTACTCCCGTATCACTCACAGGTCTTACAAAAACATCATCCATTCTTAATCTTTTTACAGGAATGTAAAAAACAGCTGATATATAAAACAAGAGAAGGAACAGCTAACGTGTTGAACCTTCTCTTTTTTTGCAAAGAAATAAAGACTCCCGAACGCCGACTGCCCGTAAGGCAGTATTTGTTTCTCGAACAAAATTCCCTGTATTTTCACCAAAAGCCTCACAAGGCGACAGCCTTGTTGCATTTTTGGCTTCAATACAGGAAATTTTCTGTTCTTACGAAACTGCGAAGCACTTTAAAATATAAATTCCGGATACAAGAAAAGGAAAAAATTCCCGATAATGCTGACGCACATCGGGAATTTTTATCGCATTATTGTGCCAAAAGTTAATATTTTAAAGAAATACTTACTTTCGGGTAGTCGGCGAAGGAGTCCTTGTTTTTATCAAACGATAATAACCGAATCAGGCAACAACCTCTTCAGATACAAATTCATCATCGAAGCATGAGCAGGATACGTAATTCTCCTCAGTATTGCCGATCTTCTGTTTCTTTTCCATAAATTTTGTTACCGCAACATAAACCGTTGCTGCAGCACCTGCGATAGCAGCTACAATAGCCAGAACTTTTAAAAATTTCTTCATGGAGAACCGTCCTTTCGTTGATAAAATCAAAATGTGCTCAGAATCAAGCGTTTGACTTGTTGAGCTTTACTGCAAGAGCAGACTTTTTACGAGCTGCGTTGTTCTTGTGGAGAAGACCCTTAGCAACAGCCTGATCTATCTTCTTTTCGGCAGCCTTAACTGCTGCAGCCTTGTCAGCTGCGTTTGTATCAATAGCAACATTAGCCTTTTTGATAGCAGTCTTGAGAGCAGTGTTTGCCGACTTATTTCTCTGAGTTTTTGTAGCGGTTACGATAACACGCTTCTTTGCAGATTTAATGTTAGGCATCGTGACACCTCCTTTTGTCCATACAGGTTATTATAATATCATGCTTTGTAAAAAAATGCAAGATATTTTAAAAAAAATATAAAACAAAATTTTAAAAAAATTATAAAACAAAATTTGTATAAAACACGACTTTTTGATAAAAACTTCAATCGGGTGATGTTTTTTGGATTTCAGAACCGATCTTGCAGTGGAAAGAATTGAAATAACGGGTGTCGGAGACAGACAGGGTATTGAGAAGACCGTGAAAAATTACGGCAGTACCACTGTCACGTGTGTACGTGTCCTCAATGAACAGGGTGAGAAACTCATCGGTAAGCCCAAAGGCAAATATATTACGGCTGATGTTCCTTCTTTTTCGTCGGACTGTGAAATGCTTGACGGCAGACTTGACGGGCTTATAAGCGAGCTCAGAGCCATTATACCCGAAAACGGCAATGTGCTCGTTGTCGGACTCGGTAACAGAAGCATGACAGCAGATGCATTGGGGCCTGCCTGTGCTGATAAGATATTTGTTACAAGGCATATCGGCAGGGAGCTGGCGTCATCTCTCGGCTTTAAGTCACTTCGCAGTGTTGCCTCCGTTGCTCCCGGTGTGCTGGGCTCAACGGGAATGGAATCCTTTGAGATTATTTCGGGAATTGTTGAAAAAAACGGGATCGATTGTGTTGTTGCCATAGATGCACTTGCCGCAATGGATATTGAACGGCTGGGCTCGACGGTGCAGATGTCCGACACCGGCATATCACCCGGTTCGGGAATCGGCAATAAACGCAATGAGATAAGCCGGAAAACCTTAGGCGTACCTGTTATTTCTGTGGGGGTGCCTACTGTTATCAGTGCTTATACGCTTGCATGCAATATACTTGATGAGATCGGAGTTGAAGCGGATATTTCAAAGGGCGAAAAGTTCAGAGAATATATTGTAGCTTCCCGTGAAGCCGATATTATAACCGAACGTGCTTCAAAGCTGATATCGCTCGCTCTCAATTGTGCACTTCAGCCTGAGACAGACCCTGCAGATCTTATGATGCTTATGTAATTAAATTCAGAACTGCCGCATATAATTTTGTCGGGGTGGTTGTGATAAAAAAGAAGTTATTCAGACGTAAGCCTTCCTTTAAATTGCCTGTACGGGCAGTATTGCTTATTGCTGTCTGTACAGTGCTGTTGTCCTTTAACATCAGTCTGAACGGTCCTGTAATGTGTAAGATCGCATATCTGGGTGCACTGCTTACGATGCCCGAAAGTGCCGTTTATAAGGCTGAGAATTTGAAGAACGAGCTGACAGAATATTTTATCGGGGATGATAATATTCTTTTTTTTCAGAAATCGGGGACAATGAATGATTCTGACGATTATTCCGATCTGACAGTAACTCCGGATGATATTCTTGAAAGCATGGAGAATTACAGAAATGAAGAGTATGAGGAAGACGGAAAGATAACAGAAAAAACTTTTACTGACTATCAGGCTACCGATTCGTTTGAGAATGTGTACGTAAGAAATGTTACAGATACCAAGACAGTTGATGTGGAAGCAGTGCTTTCTGCAGACTTTGCCTTGCCGGTCAGTGATGTTTCCGAACCCACGGTGCTTATTTATCATACACATTCCACCGAAACGTACATACTCAGCGATAACGGAAGATTCTCATCGTCACGACCAACAAGAAACGATGATACGAGCCTTAATATGATCCGTGTCGGAGATGAGATAACAAAAATTCTCGAAGCAAAGGGAATCGGTGTTATACATGACAGAACGATATATGACACTGTTTATACAGGTGCGTATTCAAAATCGAGATCGGGAATAGAATCGATCCTTAAAGAAAATCCGTCAATAATTATAACTATCGATATCCACAGAGATGCCATATATTCCGACGATCTTACACGAGTCAAGCCTGTTGTTGAGATAAACGGTATGAAAGCGGCTCAGCTTATGATAATTGCAGGCTGTCAGGACGGTAATGTGACGGATTTTCCTGATTGGGAAATGAATCTGAATTTTGCACTCAAACTTCAGAAAACGGCTAACGATAAATATGAAAATCTGATGAAGCCTGTATTTTTTTGTATGAGAAGATACAATATGGATATCACTCCGTATTCGCTTCTTATAGAAGTCGGTACAGATGTAAATACTCTTCAGGAGGCGGCGTATTCGGGACGGTTACTGGGAGATGTTTTGTCTGATTTTATAAATGAATATGCAAAGGAATGCTGAAAATGAGAGAAGACAGAAAAATTATAAGAAGAATGACACTTGTGATAATATGGACCTTGTTTATTGCACTTACATTGTCCGGACTTGTTACTGCGTACGAACAGACTCGTTTTGTAAATGAAGGAACGGAAATTGAAACGGTAATGTCAGAGAAGATAAGCAAGCTGTTCCGGACTGAAAATTAAGTTTTATTATATATGCCGACAAAATACCCCTGCTCTCATTAACGTGAGCAGGGGTTATAATATAAGATGTTTATTATTTTCCGAACAGACAATCAAAGAAGTTTACATCGTAACCCTTATCCTTAAGGTCCGAGTAAACGCCGATGTTGTTGAATAACGTATAGATCGCACCGACTTTTCTTACAAAACCGTTCCAGATCGAAGTGAAGAAGCCCGTTTCCTGATGACCGCCCTCATTTGTTGTTTTTGTGATCGTAAAGCTGTTGAATGCTTCATCACTGCCGACTTCGTATGAATTTACAGTTATTGAATCCTGTGTAAAATCAAGAATATTGTAAGTTGCATTCTCTGTAAGATGTTCTGCACCTATCCATTCTTCATTGAGTCCGATTTCATCATCATCTCTCGGTCTTGTGATGGAACACGATACCATATAAAGAGTACCTGCGGGATCTGCAATTTCAGCTTCAAAATCAGCAACAGACTTGTTTGCATACAAAACATTTGTTACTGTATAGTAATGGCTGTGTCCGAGAAGAACAAGGTCAATACCGTATTCATCTGCGATAGGACCCCAGATAAGTCTGAGAAGCTTGTTTTCGCTTTCTCTGTGGGGGATTCGTCCGCTGTAAAGGTCATGATGGCACATCATGATCTTCCATTTGACATCTGGATTGGCTTGGATTGCAGCCTCGATGAAATCTGCATGAGCGTCACCGTTACCGCTGTTTGAATCCATTACAAGGAAGAGTGCGTCACCCTTTACAAACCAATAATCTTTTCCTACATATGATGTGACAGATGACTCTGTATCTTCGTTAGGAACATTTGTGAATGTTTTGTATGCTATACCCTTACGGTCGTGGTTACCTATAGTCGTTGCAAAAGAAACTGTTTTGAATAAGGGTGATGCCGTAAGAGCCTTGTATTCGCTTTCAAGACCTTCTGTAGCCTGGTCACCTGTAGAAAGGATAACAGAAATATCACTGTTCTTTTCGAGGGCATCCTCATACATCCCACTGAATTTATAGGATGTGTCCTTAAGGCTGTTTTCGTTGCTGTCGTCATTCTGAGTGATATGAATATCAGTTACATAAAGAGCAGAAAAATCATTGCCGCCCTCAGTCTTGAAGCTGTATACGGCAGACTTGAAGCCTTCGCTCACACACTGATAGAAGTATGTTGTATCCTCGCTCAGACCCGTAACCGTAACCTTGTTAGCGAAATCTCCGTCGGGAGCTGCAACACATTCACCTTTGAATGTTTTTGCATCAGTCATGATCATATCAGTTGCGATCGTAACATAAGGCTCGCTTTCCGAATCGGAATACCATGAAAAATTACGTTCGCTTTCGTTGCTGCCTACAAACATGATAACTCCTGCGTCAGTGTCGTCGCCTGACCATACAAGATCCCATTCAGTTTCGCTCATTGCGAAAGAAGGTACAGCCATGGTCATAAGCATGACAAGAGCAAGAATAACAGATAATACTTTTTCAGAAGTTGTTTTCATAAAAATACGATCCTTTCATCTTTATTATAGTAAAGAATTATATCATACAAAAAAAATAATGTCAATGCACACAAATTAATATTGCCTTTTTGCGGTAAATCTAATATAATTGACAATAAGGTGATGATAAAATGGATTATTTGGGAAAGAACATAAAAAAACTCGGTTTCGGTCTTATGAGACTTCCGATGAGTGGTGATAAGATCGACCTTGAGCAGACAAAATCAATGGTCGATGAATTTATGTCAAAAGGCTTCACATACTTTGATACTGCTTATGTTTACGGTGAAGACGGAGCCAGTGAAAAGGCGGCAAAAGAAGCAGTTGTTGACAGATATCCGAGAGAGGCGTTTCAGCTTGCATCAAAACTCCCTATCTGGTGCTGTGATACAAAAGAAGATATGCAGAAAGTTTTTGACGCATCTCTTGAACGTACCGGTGCAGGATATTTTGATTTTTATCTGCAACATTCATTGAGTAAAGATAAATTGCAGAAATTAGACGATTTCGGAGCATGGGATTTTGTTGCAGAGCTTAAAGAAAAAGGTCTGGTAAAGCACATGGGCTTTTCATTCCATGATACTGCCGAGGTTCTTGACGAGATTCTGTCAAAACACCCCGAGCAGGAATTTGTTCAGCTTCAGATCAATTATAACGACTGGGAAAGCGAAAGTGTTCAGTCCGGAAAGTGTTACGAGGTTGCAAGAAAGCACGGTAAACCCGTAATTATTATGGAGCCTGTACGTGGCGGCTCTCTTGCTGTTCTTACACCTGAAATTCAGAATATATTCAGATCCGTACAGCCCGATATGTCAATTGCTTCGTGGGCAATACGCTTTGCGGCATCGCTTGACGGGGTTATTACCGTTCTCAGCGGAATGTCGGACACCGAACAGATGCGTGACAATCTGAACACAACTGCCGAGCCCGTTGTTCTCAGCGAAACAGAGAGAGAAACCATAAAAAAAGTTGCAGATATACTCAGAAACACTCCTACGATTCCCTGCACTTCATGTAAATACTGTACCGAGGGCTGTCCTTCAGCTGTCAACATTCCCGAACTGTTTAAGGTTAACAACCGCCGTGCTGTTTACGGTAATATTGATGCAACAAAAAGCAGATATGATGAAATAACAAAGTCCGGCGGAAAAGCAAGCGATTGCGTTGAATGCGGTCAGTGTGAAAACGTGTGTCCTCAGCATATCGGAATTATCGGTTTGCTCAAAGAAATTGCTGAGGATTTTGAATAACAGCAATATATTCGTTGTCAAATTGTATGATATTATCCGATATCATAATTTCGACAAAAAAATATTACAAAATATTCATATTTTATTTGACTTTTATGTATAAAAGTGATATCATTGTTATGAAAAAAATTTAAGGAGCAAATAACATGACAAACAAAAATGTGCGTCCTTTCGGCGCAAGAGACAAATTAGGTTATGCATTGGGTGATATGGGTTGTAACTTCTCTTTTCAGCTTGTATCAACTTATATGCAGCTGTTTTACTGTCAGCTTATCGGTGTAAAAGCTGGACACTATGCGATAATAATTTTTATTTCAAAATTATGGGATGCCATAAATGATGTTCTTATCGGCAACCTTGTTGATACAAAGCGTATCAGCAAAAAGAGCAAATTTATGCCCTGGATACTTATGGGTGCGATCGGACTTGTCGGTCTGACTATCATGATCTTTGCTCCCGTAGGAAATTTCAGCTATGGCGGTAAAGTTGTATGGTGTCTTCTTGCTTACTGTCTGTGGTCCGTGGCATATACGATGGTAAATGTTCCTTACGGCTCACTCCTTTCCGTTATTACCGACGATCCCAAACAGAGAACATCTCTTTCCACATTCCGTTCAATCGGTGCTTCTCTTCCCGGTCTTATCGTTATGATCGTTCTTCCTAATGTTGTTTATTCAACGGAAGTAACTGCTGCCGGCAAGGAAGAAGACGTGCTCAACGGTACTGCTCTTCTCATAGCGGCAGTTATTATGTCGATTCTTGCACTCGTTACTCTGTGGGGCACAACAAAGCTTGTAACTGAGCGTGTTAAACACGCAAATGAAGGTGCTTCCGCCAACGGTGCAAAAGCATTTTTCTCCGCATTTAAATCATTCTTCACAAACCGTCCCATGGTTGGTGCAACTATCGCTACATTGGCATCTGTTGCGTTTTTCAATTCAACAATATCGCTTAACAATATGGTATTCCAGTATTTCTTTGAGGATACAAGCAAAATGACACTTGCCATGGTTGGCAGCTATGCTCCGATGATACTTGCGATGGCATTGATCGGCAAGCTTACAGGTAAATTCGGAAAGAAAAAGGTTGCTTCTGTGGGTATGCTCGTCAGCTGTATTGCAGGTGTTGCATCGCTTCTTATTCCGCTTCAGACAAATACAACAGGAATTATCATATACATAGTTCTTCTGATGTTCCTTAATTTAGGTAACGGTCTTTTCCAGATCTCCGTATGGGCTATCGTTGCAGACTGTATCGAGATCAGCTACAGAAAGACAAAGAAGTGTGAGGAAGGCTCACTTTATGCATTGTATTCATTCTTCCGTAAACTTGCACAGGGCATCGGACAGGCTGTTTCATCACTCGGACTGGCAGCTATCGGTTTCGTTGAGGGTACAGGTGCAGTTCAGCCCGAAGGCTTCGGTACCGATCTTAAGAATCTTTATTTCATAATCCTGTTTGCAGGCTCACTTATCGCATTCCTGAGCATGACATTTGTTTATAATATCTCTCATGAGCAGGAAAAAGAATTTGCACAGGCAACAAACACTGATAAGGCAGAATTGAATGCCTGATCGGTCAATATAATATCAATTGACGGCAGCTTCGGTTGCCGTCTTTTTGCTTTACAGGACACTGTATAAAAGTGAAGAAAGATTGTATGCCCACAGGCAATTATATTGTTTTTCCTTATCATTTTGCGTGTGTCCGTAAAAACACATTTACATTTTTCTGAAAAGCATTGCTTTGATATGGTGCAACCGTAGTTTTCAGTATAATAAAAAATCGGCATATGAGCCTCATAAGGGCTATGCCGATCTTCTGTATATTTTATGAATTACTTCTTAATATTTTTGCCAAGGGCTCAGCCCATATTAAATGCAAGAATCATTGCATGAATCAGTGAATGGAAGAAATTCATAATTGTTCCCACAATAGCTGTGTTTTCAAAGCTCTTGAAGAAATTGCACATGAAGCATGTAACCTTGTCTTCGTATTCGTAGATAATGGGGGAGGATGCTTTAAAGTTTGCACAATCCTCAGCAGTGTTGAAAGGTGCTGCTTCCAGATCCGTTGTAAGATGATTCTTAGCTACGCTGAAGAGTCCTGCTTCATAGAATGTACCGCTGTTTGTCTGTATGGCAGTTCCCCATTTTTCTGCAATCTCGTCATAGCTGTCATTGTAGATATCAACCTTGAGCTTTGCTGATTTGCTGCCGTATATGAACCAGTCTGTCCATGCTGCCCAGCTGTTGTATCCCTTATATGTCCATACAGTCCAGCTCATGTTGTTAGTCTCGTAAATTGTAAGAATGTAGTCAAGAGTAACATTGCTGTTGTCACCTGTGGGATGGAATTCACCTGCGTACAGGGGGACATCATAGTTGCAAGCCCAACCGTTGGAAATTCTTGTTGTGTAATCTGATTCTGAGTTGTCATACTGATGATACTGATAAACAACATTTTTCCAGCCGTAGTCATCGGGATCGGGAAGCTTGTCAACGCTCCATGTACCGATCATACATATGGTTCTGTCCGGATCTTTAGCTCTGATTGCATCGTAAGCCATATCATAGTATTCCCATATATATGAGTAAATTCTGTTTGTGATGGGAACATCACACATAGGCTCGTTAAGAAGGTCAAACATTGCAATTGCGGGATCGCCTGCAAATCTTTCTGCAATCACAGCCCAGATCTCTGCAGCCTGTTCACGATACCACTGACCCTTTTCGTCACGGTCAAAGAAATGATATGTGCCTGAAAGACCTGCGTGGTCGGCGTAACCCTGAACACCGTTTGCTGCGTGGAAATCAAGAATTGCATAAATACCGTATTTGCGACACATATCAACTGCCCATTCAAGTCTTGAAAGGTCGATCTGACCGTTCTCATCAAGAATCCATGTGCCGTTTTCATCTGACTGGAAATTTCTGTACCAGAAGGGGATTCTTACACAGTTGAAGCCCATATCTCTGATATTTTTGAAATCTTCTTCAGTTATCCAGTTGTCCTGATAAATATTGACAAGCTCGTAGGTTGCTTCAAGACCGAATCTTTCTTCAAGAGTGCGGTAAGTATGAAGATCGCCTTTGTCTTCATTGTCAACAGGAGTAAACCAGTCTTCCTGAATAAGCCAGCCGCCGAGATTAACGCCTTTGAGAAGAATCTCATCACCTTTTGCATTGACGAGCTTTTCACCTTCGGCATGAAGGGCATCTTCATCGGTAATGCTGACAACATCGACATCGTTTTCAGCATAAACTGAAACGGACAGGATAGAGAATGCAGACACAATTACCAGTAAAATAGCCAGAAGTGATCGGAATTGTTTTTTCATTTTAAATACCTCCGTGTATTTTTGTTTTGCCTATATTATACAATACTTTTCCAAAAAAGTCCATAGTGAAGACAGAGCGTTAAATTTTTTAATTAATCATTTGTTATAATTTTGATGGCACAATGAAGCTTTTTGTACATAACTCTCTGATATCATGCGGCAAGCTGCTTCTTATTGTGCTTGAATTGTTCACAGCGGGGAATTTCTTGCAAAAAACTGATTTAGCCGTACTCCGGTGAAAGCCGTTTTCGGATTGTTTAAGAAAATATTCTCTTAATTCTTGTTTTTATGTATCTGAAAGCAGAATATATCCGTTCTGCTAAGCGATTATTTATTAATTTAGCAAGAACAGAGTTTTTGTTTTTGTATAAGAGTGTAACAATATGGCTTTGCCACAGATAAAGTCCTTCTTCATTGGCTCTTCTTGTTGAAAAATGCAGAAGATTGCAATCTTTGAATTGTTTTCCTGTTTTGTCTGTTACGTCAAGCTGTCCTTTTTTTATATTAATTCTGTTAATTTTATATTTTGACGGTAAAGATATGCATTTTCCCGCACTTGGCGTTGCACTGCATATAAATCCGTTTATCGACATCGCAATATTCAGAATAGGATCATCTCTGAGTTTGCCGTTGCACAAAATGGGCGGATATTTATTAAGCATTTCGTCTTCCCATATTTTGTTCGCAATAGCCAAACAATCATTATACATCTTGTTGCATTTTTCACCCTTCCTGATGAAAAAATAACCGGGATTAAAGAGCGGTGCATCAGAGTGTTCGTTTAATTCAGGGGTAATTTCCAATAAACGTTTTTTTGTTTCATCTGTTTTAAACCAACAATCAATACCGCCGTTATTCCAACCGAAACATGAAAAATCGGATTTGCCTGCAAGAATATCCCAGAATGAGTCAAGGTTACGGTAGATAAGACAATCCGGTTCAATAAAAATTGTTTCATCATAGGGGGAATTGATGAGAAGCGAAAACTTATCCCTGTAATCACCGTTTGCTTTTTCGAGAATTACCGTGGTATCAAACTGCTTTGTTATTTCATTTTCCTTGTCACAAATAATTGCAAACTTGGCATCAGGATTGTGCAAACGGAAAGATCTGAGCATATTAAGTGCCATTTTGTAATATTTTATATGTCCTGTCGCCAATGTAACAAAACCTCTGGTCATAACATCACCCGATATGATTTTTTTGTCATTTTATCATATTTTTATCTGTTTGTCCATAATAAAAGCTTGAATTATTTTTCTAAAGTTATTGTAAAAAAGAATGAATCAAGGGCTTGCATACAAAATGAATAAACCACCCGATTGACGGGTGGTTTTTTACAGTATCACAGTGAAGCTTATCCATTTGTTTTCTTCTCCGTCAACGGCTATCGTTCCGTTATGTGCATCAACAATGGATTTAGCTATTGCCAGTCCCAGTCCGTAGCCGCCTGTGGCTTTTGAACGGGATTCGTCACTTCGGTAAAATCTGTTAAAAATTTTATCCTTTTCGCTGTCTTTGATACCGTTGCCGGTATTGTAGACCTGGAAGATACGGCGGTTGCCGTTTGATGTCAGTGTAACACGTATGATTCCGTTCTTATCAGAATGCTTTATTGCATTATCTGTAAGAATTGTTACCAGATGTTTGATTGACTCCTCGTTACCTTTGTACATCAGCCCGTCAGTAATGTTCTGCTCGAAGGTTTTTCCCTGTTCAAAAGCAGTGCATTCAAACTCAAGGGACTTTGACAGTACGATATTGCTGAGATCAAATTCATTAAGTATCATATCTTCGCTTGTTTCGTCCAGTTTTGCAAGATCAAGAAGATCATGAACAAGCTCATTCATTACGACCGATTGGGATTTGATATTAGTCAGCCATTTGTTTTCTCCTATCTCTGATTCGAGAACATCTGCGTTTGCGGAGATAACGGTCAGGGGAGTTTTCAGCTCGTGGCTTGCATCTGAAATAAATCTCTGCTGGTTTTCAAATGCGGTCTGTACGGGCCGTATAGCCCATTTTGACAGAAAATAAGTGAAGATCAGCACAAAAATAATACTGAGAATTATAATAATGATTGAAATGAGCAACAGGTTGTTCATAAGCTTCATGTCTCTTGAGATGTCTATTATAATAACGGTAGTGTTCAGATCATCTTTTGTTATTTCAAACATCATGTTTCCGATAAGACCGCCGGAATCGCCACTGTTTGCAAGGCTTTTTGCAATATAAAAAATAGTGTCAGCGGAGTACGTGTCACTCATGTTTGTTGTTATAAACGGCGACCCCGTACCGTTATTGCTGATACGGACATACATGTATGAAACTTTTTCAGAATCAATTATGACATCACTCAGTTTATTTGATGTGTTATCGGAAAAAGCATCTTCGAATCTTTCGCTGCTGAAAACAAAGCCTCTTCTTTCCCTAATAAGCTCGATGTTTTCTTTAGCGGTGAAATATATTCCGCCGAAGACTCCGATATTCAGTAAACTGAGGACAAGTATAAGAACGAGCGAAATTGCGGCAACAGTTATTACCATGAATTTCTGTCTCGTGTTTTTAATCATATTCATTCTTTGTTTTCCTCAAGATAGTAGCCTATACCTCGTGATGCCTTGATCTGAGTTACTGATTTTATCGCACCCAATTTTTTTCTCAGGAATGATATATAAACTTCAATACTGTTGTATTCGGCTTCACTGTCGTAGCCCCATATTTTTTCGATGAATTCATCTTTTGAAATAATGCTTTTCTGTGAAAACATGAGCATCTGCATTATTTTGAATTCTTTTGCACCAAGCTTAACAGCCAGCGTACCGCAGGACAGCTCATAGGTGCTCTGATTCAGAGTTATATCTCCGAATGTTAATTCGTTAGAGGGTATCTCACCCTTTCTTCTTGTAAGTGCACGGACACGGGCAAGTAATTCACCTTTGTTGAAAGGTTTTGTAAGATAATCGTCAGCACCGCAGTCCAGTCCTTTGATCTTATCATTAACTTCCGTCCTTGCAGTCAGAAGCATAACGGGAGTTGAAATATTGTTTTCTCTTATTGTCTTCAGTACATCAAGACCGTTCATTTTAGGAAGCATTATATCAAGAAGAATAAGGTCATAAATTCCGCTCAGAGCGTAATCAAGTCCGTCCCTGCCGTCATAGACCGCATCCACAAAATACTGTTCTTTTTTAAGTATTGCAGTTATTGCATCTGCAAGGGATATTTCATCTTCGACTATAAGTATACGCATGTTAAAAACCTCCTTTTTTAATATATTACAGATACATAATTGAATTAATATTGAAATTACAGTCTGACAGAACAATAAACGATATTTTTTCGGTCATAGGTGTAGGTTATATGCAGCATGTTTTTTTCGGTAATTATTGCAGGATATGAAAATTCTCCGCCCTTTCGTTCTTCAAGCACTTCCGCAACAGAAAATGTTTTTCCGTTATCTTCTGAACGCATCAGCACAAGCGGTGAGCGGTCACCCCAGTTTTCTCCGACAGGATTGCATACAAGATATATATTTCCGTCGTCGGCTTTTACACAGTCAAGACCGCTGTTGTTATTCGGAATATCAGTTTTTTTTGCTTTGCTCCATTTTACACCGTCTGCTGATTGGGAGTAATAAACGAAGCCTTTATTTGAACGCATAAGTGCATGGAACAGACCGTCATTACTTTCCCAGAGAGTCGGCTGTATCATGTTTACAAGTCCCGCCGGCTTCTTGTTCGGTCTTACGATATGCGGTGCTTTTGTCCATGTATTTCCGTCGTCTTCGGAGATATCAATAAAACATTTCCAGCCCTTTTGCTCAGTGGAGGCAGGTGCAAGGAGCATCCCCGAGCTTGTTCTGAGACATTTGTTTTTAACAGGTCCTCTGCCGCCGGACGTGTCACCCTCAACAAGAATTTTTGCTTCTGTCCAGTTTTCACCGTTGTCATCAGAATCACAAAAATAAGTTATCCAGTGCGAAATCTTTTTACCTGTTTTGAAAAACAGCCTTACAGTTCCGTCATTTCTGAGAAACAGGACGGGATTCCAATGAGGCAGTGCCATATCTGTTAAAAGACATTGCGGTTCGCTCCATTTTTTATTATGCATTTTTGAATACCATATACGCACATCATCATTGCCTTCTCTTGTTCCTGCGAACCATGCTGCGAGAATATCACCGTCCGGCAGACACAGAACGGTGGATGCATGACATGCGTTGAAATATTTATCGGTCTCAAATATGTATTCTTTTTTCATAAGCATAAAAATTCTCCCGTCATTACTCATTACTCACAAAATTAAAACGCTCTGCCATTTCCGTAATGGTGCAATCATCGTTTATTATGTATCTTGAAAGATCTTTGTAGTAAATTGCCGTACATGTACCGTCTGAATTTTCAAAGATAAAAACATCTGTATTTTCCCATCTGAAATTTTCTGCACTGTCGGGAATTCTAATGACATCATCTTCAATAAGATGTGCATAGTTGTAATTTTTGACTGTTATGCTTCCTGTTGCGGTTTTAAGCTCCTTTTCCGTGTAAGCCTTTCCTTTGCGTTCTGTTACAGACAATATCTCTGCATTGTAGTTCTCGGGCAGATACGTCTGAGTGTTTTCAAAGCTCAGAAAAACATCAATGGCTTCATCATTATCGGTAATTTCCGAAACATTTTCAGTTATATTATAACGTTTGTCCGTATCTCCTTCAACTATTGCACATATTGCCGCTGCAATACCGATTGTCAGTAATGCTGAAAGCAGAACGATAAGCGGAATTCTGATTTTTTCAAAAAATGTTTTCAAAACAAACACCTCAGTAATATAGTAAATACATTTGAAAAAAATGTCAAGGAAAAAGTTTGTTAACAGGCTTGTTTGTATTGCAATATTATGTAATGGGTGATAATATGTTCAATTCCCGAAAACGTAAACAAAAACGACGTGCCGCAGTGTGTTTTCTTCTGATTATTTCGCTGCTTGCAGCCTCAGTTGTTATGCTTGAAGTGAAAATACGCCCCGTGTTGGCAACTATTGCCGAGTCAAGGGCTAAAAATATAGCAACGGAAGTTGTCAATGATTCTGTACGACAGGTACTCAATGATGAAAATATAAGTTACGACAGTCTTGTCAGCTTTACTTACAGTCAGAACGGTAATGTCAACGCCGTAGTCGTGGACAGTGTTAAACTAAATACCGTATGTGCTGAAATCAGAAGCCGCATAACGGACTGTTTTTCCGATCTTTCAGAGCGTACGATATCCATCCCGTTAGGTTCGCTGACAGGCATTGATCTGTTGGCAGGAAAGGGACCTTCCGTTGAGATAGGCATAACACTTTCAGGTTCAGCTCAGACCGAAGTTGTAAACGATTTTGAAACTGCAGGGATAAATCAGACCAGACATCAGATAATCCTTAATGTTACTACAAAAATATATATCATCATGCAAAGCGGTAATATTACTACTGAGACCCAAAACAGTATCATTGCCGCAGAAACGGTAATCGTGGGTGAAGTGCCCGAAATCTATTCGGACGGCAGTGATGACCTGTGGCAGAACCTTATTGGTTTGGAATAATGTTGAAATATTTAAATTTTAGTGCTATAATTATTTCAGCTTCAGACGGAGGACATAAAAAATGGATTTTGAAAGTGCAAAAAACAGAGCTAAAGAACTCAGAGACACTCTAAATTACCACATTCATAAGTATTATGTTGAAAATACAAATGAGATTTCTGACTATGAATATGACATGATGATGAGGGAATTGCAGTCCGTAGAGATGCTTTATCCGGAATTGCTGACACCCGATTCACCGACACACAGAGTCGGCGGCAGTGCCGAGGGACAGTTTGAAAGTGTCAGCCATGAAGTCAGAATGGAAAGCCTGCAGGACGCATTTTCTTTTGAAGAAATTATGGATTTTGACCGCCGTGTCAAGGATGTATGCCCTGATGCTAAATATGTTGTCGAGCCTAAAATTGACGGACTTTCCGTATCTCTTGAGTACCGTGACGGCGTTCTGACGATAGGTTCTACCCGTGGTGACGGTGATGTGGGTGAAAATGTGACTGCAAATCTTCGCACTGTCCGTTCGATCCCTCTTAAACTGCAGAAAGAACTTCCTCTTGTTGAAGTCAGAGGCGAGGTTTACATGCCCCGTGAGGTTTTTGCCTCACTTGTTGAAAAACAGGATGCCAACGGAGAAAAACCCTTTAAAAATCCCAGAAATGCGGCGGCAGGCTCTCTTCGTCAGAAAGATCCGAAAATCACTTCGCAACGTCATCTTGATATCTTTTGCTTTAATATTCAGCGGCTTGACGGTGAGGAGATGACCTCACATAAGCAATCTCTCGATTTTCTGAAAGAGCTTGGTTTCAGAACGGTTCCCTTTTATACAAAATGTGATACTGCTGAAGAGGCGATCGAAGAGATAAAACGCATCGGTTCTGTCCGTGATACATTGGCTTTTGATATTGACGGTGCAGTTATCAAGGTTGACGATTTTTCTCACCGTCAGCTTTTAGGCAGTACGGCGAAGTTCCCGAAATGGGCGGTTGCATTCAAATATCCTCCCGAAGAAAAGGAAACGAAACTGCTTGACGTTGAAATAAATGTGGGAAGAACAGGTGTGCTGACTCCGACAGGAATTTTTGAACCTGTTATGCTTGCAGGAACTCAGGTCAGCCGTGCCACGCTTCATAATGAGGATTTTATCAGTGAAAAAGAGCTTCGCATCGGTGATATATGTGTGCTGAGTAAAGCAGGCGATATTATTCCCGAGGTCGTCAGGGTCGTTTCCCATAATGAAGAAAATGAAGTATACAAAATCCCCGATATCTGTCCCTCCTGCGGCAATAAGACTGTTCGTGAAGAGGGAGAAGCTGCTGTCCGATGTATAAATCCCGAATGTCCCGCTCAGTTGCTCCGCAATCTTATACATTTCTGTTCCCGTGATGCGATGGATATTGAGGGAATGGGTGAAGCAGTGCTTGAGACCTTTGTTGAAAAAGGACTTATAAACTCAACTCCCGATATATTCACACTCAATAAAGATGAAATTGCCCTTATTGACCGTATGGGTGAAAAATCGGCGGATAATCTTATTTCTGCTTCGGAAAAATCAAAGCAGAACGATCTTTATAAGCTTGTTTATGCATTGGGTATCCGTCATATCGGTCAGAAAGCCGCAAAGCTTCTTTGCGATAAGTTCGGCGATATGGATTCCATTATGAATGCATCCGTAGAGGAAATTTCTTCTATTGACGGTTTCGGAACAATAATGGCTGAAAGCGTTTATGAATTTATGCAGAGAGAGGGAACTCACGACATTATTGACCGTCTTAAGGCATTGGGCCTTAACATGAAATCATTAAGAGAAGTCAAGGACAAACGCTTTGAGGGTATGACATTCGTTCTGACAGGCACACTTTCACGTTTTACAAGAAATGAAGCGAGTGCAATTATTGAGGAATTCGGCGGAAAAACGGCATCTTCCGTATCAAAAAAAACCACCTGTGTCCTTGCAGGTGAGGACGCAGGCAGTAAACTGCGTAAAGCAAATGAATTAGGTATAAAAGTCATCAGTGAAGATGAATTTGCAGAAATGATAAGTTAAAACAAAAACGAACGTCGTCAATCTCGGCGTTCGTTTTCGTTTTGTCAGCTTTCAATTGTTTTAAAATCATACATATCCTTTATTTTAATTGCTATTATCAGTAAAAAATCGAACATTGCTTATCCGTTGCATCCGCCAGCTGACTGTTATGCTCGGAAATAAGGCTGTCTTCAATGGCAGCTTTTTTTATGAGATTTTTTACTGTCATATCGAAATTTGTATTTTCCGAATAATCTGCCGCAAACATGAAGTCAACTCTGCCGTGATTGAGAAGATCCTCTACAAGTACTCTGTTGGAATCATCCTTGTAAACGGCAATTGACGAGCCGCCGTAAGCTTTAACCATTTTCATGCAGGGGACATCGGAAAGTCCGTCACCGATATAGAGCATATTCTGGAATCTGACTCTGCGGTCATTATCAGGCGTCGATTTGTTGAGGTCACGGTCGTTTGAAACGTCAAGCACGCCTTTGTTGATTCTGTATACGAACTGAGTTTTGGATGTATAGTTAACGGCTGACTTGGGAAATACGGCTATGTCGTTTTCGTCATAAAGAAATTCACTGGCGTATATCTTTTTGAAATGCTTACCGATTGCCGAGCCTTCGATAATTTCCACAAGACCTGAGGACAGAACGTAATGCTCAACGATAACACCGTTTTCTATACCGAATCGGTTCATTCTTTCAAACCAATCTTCGACGCCCTTGAAAAATTCGATGTTTTTTCCGCAGTCAACAACTCTTTTCCGTGTCAGAGGAGTGCCCTGTTCGGCAGATTTTTTTATCATCGTGTACATGTAAGAAAGGATCTTGTCCATTTCATTTTTGTCGCCGAAAGCGTTGGCTTCGTTCCAGAATTCAACGGGCTTCATGCCCAGACTGGGTATAAACTGATACTCCTGCATATCCCTCGGACTCAAAGTTCTGTCAAAGTCGTACATTATAGCAAAAATAGGCATGTCGGACATTGTATCAGATCCTTCCTGTAAAAATTATTATTGGTAATTCTTCAATTGCGGAAAACTCAGCAAACAGAGGAGTTTTAGTGTCAACAGTTCCACGTCCCCGGACTTTCCGTCCGATATCTCACCCGAAAAACCGTCATGCTCCCATTCACCCGAAACGGCAACAAGTGTGAAAAGACCGCCGACTACAGCAGTAAGAAGAAGTCCCGTCTTTCCGATGCTTTCGCCTGTTGCGGCTCCGATAACAACAAGAGAGGGAACTATCATCGTTGCAAAAAGTCCTACCGCAAACTGCGGAAGACAGAAGCTGATGATGGTGCGTTTCGATGCTTCATTCATAGTAATATTTCCTTTTATGCTAATTTACAATTTAACAGGTTATTCTATTCCTAAAAACTCCAATTCTTCTTTTCTGTCCTGTTTTGATCTTGCAACGACTTCGGCTCTTAATTTTTTTCTGTTTTTGCCGCCGATGATGCCGTTTCGGTAAAATGCCACAGCAAACATTCCCAGAAGTGAGCCTACGACACAGCATACAAAATCTTCCATTGTGTCAACAAGCCCTTGCTCCGAAAGTACGGTCGAAGTCTGCAAAGTGTAACCGTACACTCTGTCCATGGTAAATTCGTACAATTCCCAAGCAACTGCGATGAACATCGAGAAGGTGAATGAGAAAAATGAAGCAAGAGCAGGGCTCAGATGTCTCTTTTTTCCCTGAAATACCACTGCAAAATCATAGGCAAACCATGTTGCAATAAATCCCGAGCCTGCATGGGACAGTATATCGAAGAAATGGATATTAGTTCTTGTGTTGAGCATGTATACTCCCACAGAATACACAAGAAAAATGTTGAGTATCGTCTGGGCGAAATAATCCACCCTTGTTATAAATGACTTTCCTCCGAAAAGCTGGAACATATCCCACAGGTGGGAAAAAGCTATCGAAAACAGCCCCATAAGATACATTGTAACCGAATTGTTGAGAATGCCGTAAACTGAAAAGAAGACAAGCAATCCTCTGCATACCCACCATGTTATCTCATGAGCTTTCGGTATGGGTGTTATCTGATTTAATTTTTTCATTTGCATTAACTCCTGATTATAATCGTAATTATTTTATCACAAGATACAATTATATGCAATAAAAAGTTTGTTAATTGTCTTGCACCATAAGAATTCTTATGCTACAATATTATTCATTACCGATTATATGAAGAATTTATCAGACTGAACCCGATAAATTCTGCTCTGAATAAATGTTTTTCTGAGGTGATTTTTATGTTAAATAAACGTGGTGCAGGTGTTATCATGCATATCAGTTCTCTGCCGTCGGATTACGGTATCGGTGTGTTTGATAAAAACTGCTTTGATTTTGCGGATACTCTTGCCGATATGCATTTTTCATACTGGCAGGTTCTTCCCTTCAATCCTGTAGATCATGCAAATTCTCCCTATTGTTCAGCTTCTGCCTTTGCGGGAAATATTCTTTTTATCGATCCCATGGGGCTTGTTGAAATGGGACTGTGTACTCCCGAAGAAGCAAAAACAAATATCTATGACGGTACGCCTTATACCGCTGACTTTGATTTTGCGAGAAAAACAAGACTTGCTCTTTTAAAAACGGCATTTTCGAGAATCGATACCGAGCTTGCTCAGAAGATAAAGGATTTTGAGGCTGAGCATAAGTGGCTTACGAATTTTTCATATTTTATGGCTGTAAAAGAAGCCAATGATTTCAAGGCATGGTGGGAGTGGGACGAGGATTTTGCCCGTTTTGACCTGTTCAAAAGACGTCACAGACATGACTATGCAGAGCGTTCTGCGTTCTGGAAGTTCTGTCAGTATATTTTCTTTACTCAGTGGCAGAAAGTTAAGGACTATGCAAACTCAAAGGGTATAAAGATCATCGGTGATATGCCCATATACGTTGCAATGGACAGTGTTGATGTGTGGTCGAATCTTCCGATGTTCCTTATTGATGAAGAAAAGCTCTGCCCCGAAAAGGTTGCAGGTGTACCGCCTGACTATTTCAGTGAAGACGGGCAGCTCTGGGGCAATCCCATTTATAACTGGGAGGCTATGGAAAAAGACGGTTATAAGTGGTGGCTCGAGAGAATAGGTAATTCACTTTCTGTTTATGATGTGGTAAGAATAGACCATTTCAGAGCTTTTGCAAGCTATTGGGAAGTCCCTGCTGATGCAGAGACCGCAAAAACAGGTGAGTGGAAGCAGGGACCGGGCATGAAGCTGTTTAAAAAGGTTTTCAGAAAGTTCCCCGAGGCACCGATCATTGCTGAGGATCTCGGCGTTTTCGGTGAGGATGTGGTAAAGCTTCTTGAAGATACAAAGTTCCCGGGAATGAAGGTTGTTCAATTCGGTTTTGATCCCGACGGCGATTCCTCGCACATGCCTCATAATGCTCAGAAAAATTCCGTTTATTATGTGGGTACTCACGATAATAATACAATTCTCGGCTGGCTTTGGGAAGCGAGTGAAAAAGAGCGTCGTTTTGCTCTTGATTATGTGGGCTTTGAGGGCGATAACTGGGGTGAGGGCGGTTATTATTCAAAGAGCTGCCGAAAAGTTATTGAAACGGTGTGGCGTTCGGCTTCGGATACGGCTATGATCGCTTTTCAGGATATGTGCGGCTTCGGTTCTGATGCAAGAATGAATATCCCCGGCGTACCCGAAAAAAACTGGAGATTCCGAACCACAAAAGAAACCGTACGGAACATGGATACGGACTATTTCAGAAAAATAAATTCACTCTTTAAAAGAGGTTAACACAAAAGGGAGGTGATCAGCCTCCCTTTAATCATAATTTTCTATTCTTTCAAAAGCACCGCTTGTAAGTATCTTTATAAGATCATCATTTGTCTTTATTGGTGTTTCTGTGATGATACCGCCTTTTGCAAGATTCCTTTCTCTGTGAAAATCGCTTCCGCAGGTAAGAACTTTCATATTGTTTTCAGCTGCCCAGTCAAAACTCTTCTTGTTTTGCTCCTTTGTTGACTTTCCGTTGAAAACTTCGGCTCCGTCAAGGTGCTTCGGGTTTATCCTTATCATCCATTCTCTGAAGGGGTGTGCCTGAACGACTATCATTCCGTTTTTCTTTGCAAGATTATGGAAACGTCGGGGATACATCGCCATCAGATTTCCGCTGTTTCTTAAAAAATCCTCTGATACACCGTATACAAGGAAATCATTTGCCGTTGCATAATATCTCAGCTCCATGCCAAGCAGTACGGTAAAGTCTTCGCCGGCAGCCTTAAGAGCTTCTTTATAACCTTTTGTGTAGAAATCAACAGCAGTCTGCGGTCGCCATACATTTGCAGGATTAAATGTCATGGGGGAGTAATGGTCGGTTATGACTATTCCGTCGTAGCCTTTTTCTTTATACATTTTAACGATCTCTGCTGCAGGAACAGCTCCGCATTGGCTAACTTCCTTTGTGTGACAGTGTAATTCATATTTGTATTTCATTTTTTCACTTCCTACCAGTAAATATTAACAGATCGGAAGTTTGCAGTCAACAGTTGAAAAAATTTTTTTTAAATGTTAAAATTTTTTTGTAACCTTTTTATGGTACTTCGGTGTTGTATATTATGAAGGCAGTGAAGAAAAGATATGTTTTTACTCTACCTGTCTGCTGTCAGCGATGCTGAGAGCAGGAAGACCTTTGAACACTATTATGTGACTTACCGTAAAAATATGTTTTATGCCGCATATTCGGTGCTGGGGAATACTCAGGATGCTGAGGATGCAGTGCATAATGCATTTCTGTCAATTTCAAGGCATATCGATGTGCTTTTGAGGGCGGATGAGAATGATGGTAAATGTTACTGCGTCAAGGCTGCAAAAAATGCGGCTTTGAATATTGTACGCAAAAACAGCCGCAGCAGCAATGACATCAGTATAGAAGAGCTTTATGATGTGCCCGATGAAAAGTCTTTCGAGGATGCGATTTCGTCATCGGGGTATTCTGAAGTTCTTTCAGTGATAAGGAATATGGATGATTCTTACAGGGATGTGCTTTATATGCGGTATGTCATGGATATGTCAGTCAAGCAGATCGCAGATTCTCTTGACAGAAAGGTCTCCACAGTCAAACAGCAGCTGGTCAGAGGTAAAAAGATGTTGATCCGGAAGCTTTCCGGGGAGGTGATGATCGCCGATGGTAAATGAAATACTGAAAAAAGCCCTTCGTGAAGCGGCACAGGAGGAGTATTTTGAAATAGCTTGTGAATCCGTAAATTGGGAGCCGTCAGAGCGTTTTTGTTCAATGACGGAGCCTGTAGTTAAGAACAAAAGCCGTACACGAATCGTTGTCAGGCGTATCCTTCCCATTGCAGCGGTCATGCTGCTTGTTGCGTCAACAATGCTGTTCTCAATGGCAGATGTCAGGGAAAAGGTTATTAACTATTTCGTCAGCAATATGAATGATCATATTGATCTGCAGTACGGCTTTGATGAGCCGGGGGATATTTTTGCCGACGATGTCATTGATGATGTCCTCACCCTTGATCTTGAAGAAAAAGGATTTTATCTCAAGGAACAGCAGATAACGGATCATTCATCCGTTACGGTCTGGGAGAAGGGTGAACAGTTTATTATTCTGCAACAGGGTGACGGACTTACAAGCCGTTCGGTGGATGCACAAAGGCTTGAAAAGAGCAGAAAAACGGTCAGCGGTGTAACTTTTGACATATATTCTGAGGAAGGATATTATCTTCTTCTCTGGAATACGGATAAGTACACCTTCAGTATTGACTGTTACTGCGATATTGAGCCTGAAGAGCTTATGGAAATGATTCTTTCCTGCCGAGAAGAAGAAACAGAGGAGGTACAGAAATGAAAAAAATGTTATGTATGATTTTCAGCCTCCTTCTTGTTTTTTCTGTATGTGCAACTGCATTTGCAGAAGATGCATCGGAATTTGAAGAGGAACTGTCAGCGGAATACTGTTCTGATATTGAAATTTTTTCCGAAGAAGAGTGTTCTTCTGATTGTGAATATCCTTCTGACGAGGAAACCACAAGGCTTTATCCTGATGAAATGACAACAATCTGCCCGACAATAAGTGATACGGTAAGTTCTGCCTGGGACGATATCCGGCATATCAGCGTTACATTTTTTGTATCAGTAAATTCTCTTGCAACTGTTTCCTATCATGCCGTGGCTCAGCACAGCTCAAGTATGGAAGTTACTATATATTTTGAAAAGCTTGTTTTAGGCAGATGGGAGCGTGTCAATATAGGCACGAACGGAAATAAGCTGACCAACAGAGGCAACGGATATTATATCAGCGGAACTGAAACGGTCAAAATATCGGGGGAAGGAACTTACAGAACTGTAGTTTCCGTGAAAAATTCCTACGGAAGCGGCAGTGCTTCGGCAACCTTTACATTCAGTAAAACTTCATCTCTTGCAGACGTTAACAATGACGGTAAGATAACTGCTACTGATGCACGTCTTGCACTGCGTTTCTCTGCAGGACTTCAGAAGTATGACTACTCTCAGAAAACCAGGGCTGACATAAACGGTGACGGCACTGTCACAGCATCGGATGCGAGAATAATTCTTCGCATCTCGGCAAAATTGATGTAAAAATCTGATAGTGGCTTGTGAATAAAAGTTGATTTGAATCAAAAAATACCTCCGTACAGAAAATACGGAGGTTGATTTTATGCTTAAGAAAAATAATTGTCTGATAAATAATTTTTTTATTGCTTCAAGGGCATGTGCACTGATAAAAATATTCAACTGTCTTAAAAAAATTACTGCAGTTATTGCATTTTTACTGATAGTATGCAATGCCTTTAAAATGTGTAAAAATTAATGGATAGCAAGATGCTGTGCAGTCTCAATTGCGGTCTTTATCAGCTCGTCATCCCATGCAAGGGCTTCGGCTTCTCTTGCCATTTCGACGGTAGGCTTTGTCTTTGGATGCTTGGGTGTGAATACCGTACAGCAGTCCTCATAGGGCTCAATTGAAATATCAAAAGTGTCGATCTTTCTTGAAATTTCAATGATCTCGTTTTTATCCATACCGATACAGGGTCTGAAAACAGGCAATTCCGCCGCATCGTCGGTGCATCTGAGTGCCCACATGGTCTGGGATGCAACCTGTCCTACACTTTCGCCTGTGATAAGTGCGTTGCAGTCATTCTTTTCCGCAATTGCCGATGCTATCTTCATCATCATTCTTCGCATGGTGATGGTAAACATATCCTCGGGAGCGTTATCTCTTATACGCTCCTGCAGATCTGTGAAACGAACGGTATACAGATCGATCCTTCCGCTGTACTTAGCTACCTTTTTAAGCAGCTCGTGAACCTTCATCTCGGCTCTCTGAGAAGTGTAGGGAGGGGAGGCGAAATGAACTGCTGTCAGCTTCAGACCACGTTTTGCCATCATCCAGGCGGCAACAGGACTGTCAATACCACCCGAAATAAGCACGCAGGCATTACCGCCTGTGCCTGTAGGCATACCGCCTGCCCCCTTGAGCTGATTGCCGTGGATAAATGCATGCCTGTCACGGATTTCAACAGTCACCTTTACATCGGGATTGCGGACATCTACCTTAAGGTGATGAAACTTTGAGAGCAGAAAGCCGCCCACTTCGTTGCATATCTGCGGTGAATT
>CAZTFS010000007.1:0-36636 GCA_964613045.1 uncultured Eubacteriales bacterium | reverse complement strand
AGTGATATTCTGTGCTAAACGCACAGAGTGATATTTTCCTTTCGGAAAGTGATATTGAAACCTTGCGGTTTCAGTGATATTTTATTCGCCAAAAACTGCCGAAGGCAATACCACTCGGCTTTTAGCCGAATATAACTGCGAAGCAATATCACTCGCCTTTGGCGAATAAAACTGCCCAAGTGTCCTTAAGTACACTTGGGCAAAGCTCGGTTCATTTTTTTATTTTTGCAGATCATATATATTATTAAGAATTCGCATACCGCCATAAGAAAGAAGACAAGCTATTCGTGTTCTGATACATACATTTTTGTCACGTAAACTGTAAGATCTGTATTTTTTTATATTTTTAGTTATATGCATTAATTCATTTTTGTATCTTTCAGGATAATTACGCATTTTCATATATACCCAAAAGTTATTTTCAATAAGTCTGTTTACTGCCGGTAAAAATAATTCGGGATATTTGTCGTTAACTGTTTGAATAAAATCGTCTGATAACTGTATGTAATCGTAAAATTTATCAAAATTATCAGTATGCATTGCACTTTCTTGATGTTGCAAGTAATAGTAATTGGGTTTATGTAAATGTGCTACATTTGTTGCTTTGAGAAAACAGTTATACATTGTGAAGGAATCTTCCCCCATAGATAATGCAGGAAATCGGATTTCTGAGAAAATCGTTTTCTTGTAGAGCTTGCAACAGCAAGTAGCATAACATGTCTTTCCGTATAGCATGTCAGATAACGTGTTAATTCCAGTTTTTATAATATACTGCCCTAAAGGTATATCGTTACCGAACAGCTCTATCTTTTTTTCGTTTGACCAAATTTTATATTGATTGCAAGTGACAATATCTACATTTTGAGTTTGTGCAATATCAAGCATATCCTTGATGTAATCAGATGTTACAAAATCATCACCATCGACAAAACATATATATTCTCCATTGGCTCGCTCAATACCAGCGTTTCTTGCAGATGAAACACCACCATTTTCTTTGTGTATGACAATAATTTTTGTATTTTTGGATGACATTTTGTCACAAATTACACCTGATTTGTCAGGTGAACCATCATCAACTAAAATGATCTCTATATTGTCATAGCTTTGATCGGTAAGAGAATTAACGCACTTTTCGATATATTTCTCTACATTGTAAACCGGAACGATTATTGATACTAATGGAGACATATTATTCCTCGCTACATTTATTGCTGCTGTCACAGTCGAATCCATCATTTGTTGAAATGTCTTCAGTTATTTTATCGTCTGATAAAATAACTGTTTTAAACTCGGTATTATAAGTATCTTGCTGAGTTTCGATTTTTTCAAGCTTTATTTTTTTTCTGGATTTAAGATACTTATCAAGTTTCAAACTGAAAATTTCAACAACTATTTGCGAGAAAAGATACTGGAATACGAATCCGGCTACAACCTGATTGATTTTAGATTGGTAAGAAATTCCAATGGAATTAAACACTGTTGCAGCGGCATCCTGATGGAAATACCAAAGTATGGGAAGTGGTGTTAGCAATAATGCGAAGCATACAATGTATATTTTATCGATATGAGGTCTTTTATTACAATCATACCCATTACCCTTATCATCATATAGAAACATAATAAAGGGTATAATCAAAAATGTAAGAGCATAAGAGCTGGATGCAGATGGAATATTAAGCATTAAATACGAAATTAAGAATACTTGTTGCCACTTTTTTTTGACAAAAAACAACGATACAAATGCAATCAGTTCTGTTACAACACATAAAATTTTTGCTAATGTTGTATTGTCAGAATCAAAAATGTATACAAAATTCTCTATACTTACGCTGCTAAAGTTAAGTTTACTTTTGCTTTTTTTTGCGAAAGACATCAGATTTTCCAAGATGTTTGCAATTGGTGAATCGGAGCTGCCTGCTGAGATCACTAAAGTTCTGTTACTGTTAATTGCTGCAGACAAAATTGGAACAGAAAGAGTTTCAGTTTCAATATTTATGAAAAATATGAAAGGAAAAATAACAGCTATTATTCCGTAAATGATAAGTCTTCCGGCTTCTTTGTATTTTTTATCAAATAATAAAAGTAATCCAAAGATTGCAGGATATAATTTTATTCCGGCAGCTATTGCAAGAGATATAAACGATAACTCTCTGAGAACTTTGTTATCAGAATCTCTGAAAAATACAAAAAACATGGTGAAAATCATACTTAATATAACGATATTTCCACGTTCGATGCAATACATCACTGGGTAAGAAATTATTAAAAGAAAGGATAAAACAGTGTGATATGATTTTTTTTCTTTGCTGTTTTGCCAATTGAGTTTGTTTACGTATGAATTTATAAGTGTTGTCATTGACAATATGCAGATGCAGGCAAATAAAAAGTATAACATCATGCAACTCTCATCTAATTGCAATAATGTGCGTTGTTTGTTAGGAAGATCGATCAGCTCTTCAGGAATCAAAAAACCTAATATCTTGAATATTAACAAACATAATGGCGGATAAATATTGTTTCTGGCTGTATAAACATCTTCTGCTCCCGCATCACGCAGTGAATTGAAGAAATCCATGAAAAGATCAGTACTATTTCCATTATGGAAAAGCATTTTTTTCCATGAATCACCGCCGCTTGCCACTGCCATTACAGAGCAAACGAAAACACTGCACAGGAAAAATACAACAAAAAATTTAATAAGCCCCATTGTTGTGGGAGGTAATGATTTCTTTTTCTTTTTCAGTAGTACGGAATCATTCTTTTTCATTTCTGAACCCTTTCACATCGGATAAAGTTATATATAACACATTTTAACACATATTATTTTTTATTTCAATATAAAACAAAATTATTTTAAGATATTTGCTGAATATTTCAAATTATATAATTACAAAAAAATGCGGTGTAAAGCATAACGACCTTACACCGTATTGATTATCCGCCGATAAGTTTAAAAATAGAATTTAGTATATTTATTAACTCAACAATAACCTGAAGCCACATTATTTACCGCCTCCGTTTTTTTTATAGTATAACATGAACTCTTTTGCCATGTCAAGAAGTAATACCTTTCTGTATAACTTTGTTTAATGAAAAATCTTTATTTGCTATTACAAGATCGGCATTTCTGCCAATTTCAATATGACCGATCTTATCGCCCATATTAATCGAATCAGCAGGAATCATTGTGGCTGAAGCAACTGCTTTTTCAGGCTTTATACCAATTTTTATCAGATTCTGCATCATCTTATATACATTCATAACTGAACCTGCAAGAGTGCCGTCTTCAAGTGTTGCTGTTGAGTTTCTGACTGTAACATCAAGATTTCCTAACTTGTATTTTCCGTCTTTAAGTCCCGTAGCCGCCATTGAATCTGAAATTATGGCTATATTCTTTGGTTTTGCCGTAAACATCATTCGGAGAATACTGTCATGAATGTGAATGCTGTCGCAAATCATTTCTGCATAAGCATCTGTATCAAAAAAAGCACCTATGACACCCGGCTTTCTGTGATGCAGACCATTCATTGCATTGAAAATGTGCGTAATGTGATCTGCTCCGAGTTTAATTGCTTCCATGGCGGTATCATAATCACAATCAGTATGGGCAACAGAAACTTTACCGTTAAAATTTTTAATAAAGTCGAATGCCATGCTGTATTCAGGGGCTATATTTACTATTTTTATTATATCACCCAATGAGTTGATAAAATTCAGATCAGGCTCTTTAAGAAGGGATATATCATGAGCTCCGCATTTTTTTTCAGACAGATAAGGACCCTCAATATTGATTCCGAGAATATCAGTCTCACCGTAAGCATTATCGGATGCTGCAGCTATATTATTTACAGCTTTTTTAATGTCGTTATCAGACAGAGTTACGGTTGCCGCCAGAACGGAGGTTATACCGTTCTGAAAATAATATTTTCGCATCTTATGTATTTCATCGGAGGTTGCTGTTGAAAAATCAAAGCCGACACAGCCGTGAGTGTGGATATCTACAAGTCCGGGTATAATGTATTTATCCGTGCAATCAATTCCCGGCTCAGTTATCTCATCATATCTTATATCCGATATAAATCCATCTTCAATAATTAACGAACCTTTGCGGAATTCTTCATTATAAAAAATATTTCCGTTTTTAAGAATCATATTTATCACCGATACTATAATAACATATTTTTCATTTTTTGAAACTGTTTAAAGAAAAGTTTAGAAAAAATTTATTTTTTTCGCTTAAACCATATTGAAGATTTAGTAAATTTATATTATAATTGCTTTGTATTCGAATTTCGGAGGGATGTAAAATGGCAATTGCAGATTTAGCTGCATCCGCAGTAAAAGCAATTTCTAAAAGCAGCGGTCGTAAATTAAAACGTAAAATGGTGGCTCCGCCCATATCGGATCATGTAGCAAAAACATTCAGCGGTAATAAATATAATGTTGGATTTTCGAAATGTGAAGTAATGCCCGATGATATTGATACTGCAACCTATTGGATCGCAGGTCATGCTATGGCAAAAAAGATTGAAGGTGTACATGATCCCATAACTGTCAGTGCTATGTGGATCGGTTGTGACGATAACGGTGCTGTACTTATGGTTAGTGCTGATTGTATCGGACTTACCCGTGTTGAGGTTGCAAAAATCCGTGACATGCTTTCACCGCTTTATAAAAAGGGTTGTAAGAGTATAAATATCTGCTGTACACATAATCATGCCGGATTTGATACTGTCGGATATTGGGGTAAGCTTCCTAAGACAGGAAAAAATGAAGGATATATGAATAAGCTGTTTGCTTCAATTTGTAAAGTTTGTAATGAAGCTTATGAAAACAGAACTCCCGGTGATCTGTACATAGGGACTGCTCATGTATCTGAAGCTCAAAATGATAAACGTCCGCCCTTTGTTTTGCATGATGTTCTTACAAGAATCAGATTCGTTCCCGATAACGGTTCTGATGAAACGTGGCTTCTTAATTTTGCTGCTCATCCAAACACCCTCGGCGGCTCGAACAGGCATGTAAGTGCTGACTATCCCTATTATCTCAGAGAAACGATATATGCAAAGAAGAATGTAAACGTTCTTTTTGGCGTTGGTGCGATCGGTGCTGTTGATCCCGGTGATTTCTGCGAAGATAAGCAGGAGAGAACACGTCTTCAGGGTGAATGTCTCGGCAATGCGGCTCTTAATATTGACAATGACAGAAAGCTTGAATGTGATGTTGCTGTTCTGCGTCAGCCATACTATTGTCCTGTTGAAAATGCGGTTCTTGCATTTCTTGCATCACTTAAAGTGATGAGTTCAAAAAGATATCCCTGTGATAAAGGTGACCTTGGTGTTGCTCTTAAAACAGAGATGACGTACATTCGTCTCGGTGATCAGAAGATTCTTCTGCTTCCGGGTGAATCTTTCCCCGAAACTGTCTATGGCGGTTATGATTCTGCTGAAACTTCGGCTACCGGCAAGGGACCCGAAGTTAACCCCAAACCACTTATTGAGATTGCCGGTGATGACAATCTTCTTGTATTTGGTGTAACAAATGACATGACAGGTTATGTTGTGCCTCCCAACGACTTTACTCTTCATCCCACGCAGGCATATCTCAGCAACGGCAGAGACAGATTTGACAGAAGCCATTATCATGAAACAAATTCTCTCGGCTATCTGACTCAGGAAACCATTGCAGATGTTTTTGCCAAGGTTGTAGCTAATATGAAATAAAAATTGCAGGTACGGTTTTAATATCCGTACCTGTTTTTGTTTAATGTCAGTTTTTTTTCATCATGGCTTATGATTGCTTCATTTTTCAGTCTTCTGATCTCCCGCATCATTGCACTTCTGTCAACTGACAGATAGTCTGCAAGATCTGACAATGAAAGCGGCAATATAAAGTTGTTTGATTCATTACGTATGCTCAGATAATCAAAATATGTAATTAATTTTTGTCTTGTTGATCTCTGACTGAGCACATCAATGTGCATTTGTGATTTTTCTAATGTCAGCATCAATATGTTGTTAAGCAATCCGGTGTGCTTGTCACAATTATTTTCACATTTTGCAAGAAGCTTGTTAAAATTTACAAACGTTATTTTACAGTTGTCCTTTGCTCTGATATAGTATGTATCCATTACTGATTGAGGTGCAAGTTTTTTTCCGAAAACATCACCTGCTTCATAATAATCGATGATGCTTTTGTTTCCGTCCACATCAATTCTTACCAAATGAGCTGTTCCTTGCTCTACCAACCCAAGAGAATCGTCTGCTTCCGCAATCTGCATAATTATGTCACCTTTTTTGTATATTTTCACTTTTGAACACAGACAATCCCTTAATCCCGTGATTTCATCTGCAGAAATATTTATAAACGGTGAATATTTACCCATATATTTACCACTCCATGATGTATGTTTGAAATTTAATGATTACTACATATTGTATTATATTTTATTTCTGTTGCAAATGCAACATGTATTTTGAAATATTTTGTGTACAATATAATTCACTGACAAATATAGTGTAAAGTATGTAAAATTTAAAAGGAGGTTGACGCATGAGAATTATAAAACGTAACGGATCAGAAGAAATATTTGATATAAAAAAGATAATTGCAGCTATTACAAAAGCTGATTGTGCATCAGAAAAACGTGAGCTTACACAGGAAGAGATTGCAGACATTGCAGATTATGTCGAGTATAAATGTAATAAAATGGGCAGAGCTGTATCCGTTGAGGAAATTCAAGATATGGTTGAAGATCAGATCATGGCAAAAGGTGCTTTTGAGCTTGCTAAAAACTATGTCAGATACAGATATACACGTTCTCTTGCAAGAAAAGCAAATACAACAGATAATCAGATACTTACTCTGATCGAGTGTAATAATGAAGAGGTTAAACAGGAGAATTCCAATAAAAATCCCACTGTAAACAGCGTTCAGCGTGACTACATGGCAGGTGAGGTCAGTAAGGATCTTACAAAGCGTATATTACTTCCTCCTGATATTGTAGAAGCTCATGAGCAGGGTATCATTCATTTCCATGATGCTGACTATTTTGCACAGCACATGCACAATTGTGACCTTGTAAACCTTGAAGATATGCTTCAGAACGGTACTGTTATAAGCGGAACACTTATTGAAAAGCCTCACAGCTTTTCAACAGCTTGCAACATAGCTACTCAGATAATTGCTCAGGTCGCAAGTAATCAGTACGGCGGTCAAAGCATCAGCCTTTCTCATCTGGCTCCCTTTGTTCAGACTTCAAGAGAAAAGATAAGAAAATCAGTTCTCGGTGAGATTTCCGACTTAGGTTGTGAGGTTTCTGAAGATAAGCTCGCTGCTATTATAGAAAAACGACTTCGTGAAGAGATATCAAAGGGTGTTCAGACGATTCAGTATCAGGTCGTTACTCTTCTTACAACTAACGGACAAGCTCCTTTTGTTACTGTTTTTATGTATCTCGGCGAAGCGAGAAATGAACAGGAAAAAGCAGATCTTGCCATGATTATTGAGGAAACACTCAAACAGCGATATGAGGGTGTTAAAAATGAAGCCGGCGAGTGGATAACACCGGCATTCCCCAAGCTTATTTATGTGCTTGAAGAAGATAATATCAGAGAAGAT
Organism: uncultured Eubacteriales bacterium; assembly: GCA_964613045.1. Classification (GTDB taxonomy): domain Bacteria; phylum Bacillota; class Clostridia; order Oscillospirales; family Acutalibacteraceae; genus UBA1081. Next base: position 29,013 of record CAZTFS010000007.1, on the reverse strand, counting down.
TCAAAGTATTGGTATCTTACTGAGCTTGCTGCAAAGTGTACTGCAAAACGCATGGTTCCCGATTATATTTCCGAAAAGATCATGCTTCAGAATAAAGTTGACAAAAACGGTGACGGTCATTGTTATACGTGTATGGGATGCCGTTCATTCCTTACTCCGTATATTGATAATGAAGGAAAACCTAAGTATTACGGCAGATTTAATCAGGGTGTTGTTACTGTAAATCTTATTGATATCGCTCTTTCTGCACACAGGGATATCAACGAATTCTGGAAGATTTTTGACGAGCGTATGGAGCTTTGTCACAGAGCTTTGCGGTGCCGTCATGAAAGACTGAAGGGAACATATTCCGACGCTGCACCTATCCTCTGGCAGTACGGTGCACTTGCAAGACTGAAAAAAGGTGAAATCATTGATAAACTGCTTTACGGCGGATATTCAACAATTTCACTTGGCTATGCAGGTCTTTGGGAAACAGTCTATGCACTTTCAAATAAGAAAATGACTGAACCTGAGGGAAAAGAATTAGGTCTTGAGATCATGAAGAAACTCAACGAGTATACTGCAAAGTGGAAGGCTGAAGAAAATATTGACTATTCACTGTACGGAACTCCTCTTGAAAGCACTACATATAAGTTCTCTAAATGTCTTCAGAAGCGTTTCGGTATCATTGAGGGTGTAACAGACAAGAATTATATTACAAATTCATATCATGTTCATGTAACCGAAGAGATCGACGCTTTTGAAAAGCTTGATTTTGAATCTCAGTTCCAGACACTTTCACCCGGCGGTGCTATCTCTTATGTTGAAGTACCGAACATGCAGGATAATATTCCCGCAGTTCTCGGTGTTATGCAGTTTATCTATGATCATATCATGTATGCAGAGCTTAATACTAAGAGTGACTATTGTCAGTGCTGCGGATTTGACGGTGAGATTAAAATCGTCAAGGATAATGAAGGAAAACTTGTCTGGGAATGTCCAAAGTGCGGAAACCGTGATCAGTCTAAGATGAATGTTGCAAGACGCACCTGCGGCTACATCGGCACTCAGTACTGGAACCAGGGCAGAACTCAGGAAATTCAGGAAAGAGTGCTGCATCTGTAATGAATTACGGTGAAATAAAAAAATGTGATATTGCAAACGGTGAGGGAGTCAGAGTTTCACTTTTTGTTTCGGGCTGTACCCACCGATGCAAAGGATGCTTCAATGCACAGACATGGGATTTTTCCTACGGAAAACCCTACACAAAGGAAACAGAAGAGTGCATTATTGAGCTTCTTAAAAGCTCGTACATAAAAGGTTTTTCGCTTCTTGGCGGCGAACCGTTTGAACCTCAGAATCAGCGTGCTTTGTTGTCACTTCTGAAAAGAATAAAAAAAGAGCTGCCCGATAAGGATGTATGGTGTTATACAGGCTATCTTTTTGATGAAGAATTGTTGGGTGACAGCCGTGCAAGATGCGAAGTAACCGACGAAATGCTCAAATGCATTGATGTGCTTGTAGACGGCGAATTTGTTGAAGATATGAAAGATGTCAGTCTTGCATACAAAGGCTCCTTAAATCAGCGTATAATAGACGTGAATGCATCGTTAAAGTCAAACAATGTTGTTCTTTGGAAAAACAAACAGATCAATATATAATCACAAGAAAGCGATTATTTTTGATTTACCGAAACGCAGTTTTCTGAAAAATATAAAACGGTCAGTTGATTCTGACCGTTTTTTTACTTTGTTAATCAAAAATGACTAATATTTCATGAATTAGTGTCTGGAAGATATTTTTTATCATTCTGATAAACTTTTCGATTTTTGATTCACCTTTATATTCAGCATCAACACCGCTTCCGCCGTAGCAACCGATATTGTTACTTGTGATCTCGTTACCGAAGAAGTCTGTTGTAAGACCGTCATCAATTTCGATACCTGCACCGATAAGAGGGGAGTCTTTTGAGAGAACATAGCTGTATATATCCTCAGTATTGTCACCGGCAAATCCGGGAACCGTATTCATTGATGTAAGATCAATAAGAGGTGACATAACATTGTAATAGCAGTTGTTTGTTATAACATTGCCTCTGGAAAGCATATCGAGATCATATGCAAATGTTGCACCATCCTGCATAACAAAAATATTGTTTGCAACTGTTGCGTTGTACATATTTTTAAGTTGGAATTCAGCAGAATTGATAATGGTGTTGTTATAGAAGTTAAGTTCGTGTTCACCTGCTGAACCTACAGCTGTAGTGCTTCTGCCGCCATTATCATTGATTGAAAGACAATATCTTACTGTGTTACCGTGATGACCGCTGTAATTGGGGTTATTACAGACAAAACGCATATTGTCGTGAGAGTAAATGTACTGATAAGTACAGTTGTGTGAATAGGAGTCAAAGTCAACAGCCATGCCGTCGCCTACATTCTTCTGACCCGCAATCTCACAGTATTGTACTGTACTGTTTACACTGCCCCAGAACCAACATGCAGCAGTGAAGTACAAGATTTCGCCGTTTTCGTCTACACCTTCACCCTGACAGCAATCGATCATTCTGCAGTTAGTAACAAGAGCACCATCGCACATTCCGATAACGATTGCTTCTGCATCCATGTCATGAAGGTAGCAATCCTTTATAAGAAGACCTGTATTGAATACGGGATCAATTTCATCTTCTGTTTCACACCAAGGTGTTTCTGCTTCATTCCATGAACCCCAGATAATAAAACCGTTTGCAATATTATAAACTTCACAATTGCTGATTGTAAGATCGTTGACGGGATATCTTGATGTTCCGGGAAGTGATTTTACCATAACGGCAGCTCTTGCCCCTGCAGCACCATGACTGAAATCATCACGACTGGTAACTTTTCCGTTAGGCATGTCGTAAAAATAAACGTTATCAATAGTTATACCCACTGATGTTTTATTGACTGTGTTTATCCAGATGCCGCCGCCGTTAGGTGCAGTGATAGCAACATCTGAAATCGTCAGGTATGAACAGTCTACAATTTCCATGACTTCATTTGCGTTGTTTGTGTAAAGTACAGCCTTTTCGCCTTCACCGTATGATGAAATAACTATAGGATTGTCCGCTGTGCCGCACCAATCTGTTAAAACGATCTCACATTCGTATGTTCCGCCGTTTTTAAACAGGAATTGTACGCCGCCTTTGATTTCTGCGATCTTTAATCCGTTGATTGTTTTTACTGCCTCATCTTCGCTCAGTCCGCTGTTCGAATCATCACCGTTTATTGAATCGATGTAATAATATGTGTTTGTGTCAACAGCAAGTGAAATAATACAAATGCTGCTGAAAAGAACAGTGACAGCCAAGAGAATGCTTAAAATTTTGCCCAAAGATTTCATTTGAATTCTCCTTTGTTGTTTTATATTCCAATTTTAGCACCATGCTTCAAGATAATCAAGTACTACTGAACATTTTTGTGCTATATTTTTAATATATTTTTGTGTAATCTGTGATTTTCTGAGTTAATTTAGTCATATATGTTCATTTATTAATACCAAGATGAAAAAAACTGCGTCGAGTTGAACGACGCAGTAAATTTTTATGCTTTTTTCTTTTTTATTGTCTCTGCAAGATCAAAATCGTTAAATTTAGTCTTTTCAAGTGCCTTAAGTATAGCTTTAACAGCAAAGAAGGCAATAACACCTGCGATGATTCCGCAACACATACCGCCGATAACGTCTGTGCAGTAGTGAACCATAAGATAGAGTCTCGAGCAACCGATAAGTACAGCATATACAGGGAATATCCATTTTATCTTCTTGTTATTCACTGTAAGGAATAATGCTGTTGCGATTTCAAAAGCACCTGTCGTATGTCCGCTGGGGAAGCTTCTGAACAGAGATTCTTCATGAGCACCGGCTTCAGTGTACCACTGCCAGTACTCGGGATTTTCTGCAAGTGACTGGAAGGGTCTCGGTCTTAAAACGAAGGGCTTCATGCAAACGTTTGTAATGAGTGTTCCAATGATAACAGCCATGAAAAGAGTCATACCGACTTTTCTTGTTTTTTTGAAACAACAGAGAATAACGCCGAGCACAGCCATAGGAATTATAAACTCCGAATCGCCTAAATGGGTAAATGCACTTACGATAGGTGTAAGCCAATCTGCATGTATTTTGCCAAAGAACTCAAACACGGAGAAGTCAAAGTTTGCAAAAACCGTATCAAGCCATATTGCAAATGCTGAAGGGACTACAGTATCCATAAATATACCTCCTGTATGTATTTTTAATCATTATAACATATTATAAATTTTTTTCAAGTCGGAAAATTGCATATTTCATTATTTAAATTTAATAAAAAATCCCCCTGACTGAAATCAGAGGGCAAAAACTTATTGGGGAAGTTAATCATCAATCATTGCTTTGAGCAGGTCGGAAACCTCACTTTTAGATGGTACCTGTTCTGCGGAAATGATCGGATTGTTTTTAGCTGCTTCGAGTTTTGCATTTTTTTCGGCTAAAGCGATGGCTTCTGCTTCTGTCTGACAACGGACATATTCCATTTCAAGAACAGTTGTTACGGTATGAATGCCTTTTTCGTCAAGTTTTGATATTTTCTTAATGAGGTTGGTTGTTGTATCTGTTACAACAACGGGATAAATACCGTTTACAAGCTTGATGTCAAGAGCCTTACACATTTTGCATACTGTTGTAAATGCTGTGCCGCTTACACCGTTTTTAATAGCACTGACGATCGTTGTTTGAGGAATACCAAGTTCTTCGGAAAAACGTCTTGTGCTTGAGTATTTAAGCTTGATATTCTTCTTAATTAGTTGTGTTAATTCATCCATGATTATACCCCCGTATAATTATTGTTTAAATTATATCAAACTATTTTAAGTTTGTCAAATATTAATTCATGATTTAGACATATTTCTGTCCAATGCAATAGTAATAATTTCAAACGGTTTGTAGTTGTAGGTATCAGTTGTATATTCTTCCTGTTCCAACATATCTGTAACGGCAAAAACACCCGGATATGTAAGGATTCCTCTCTTTCCGTTTTGTTCTGAAAGACGAATAATTATCTTTTCGCCGTTTTCGCTGAGCTTGACAGCTTCAAGGTGAAGCTCACCAAAATCAAGATCGCAATTCATATCAGCTTTGACAAGAGGAACATTGTATTCAAATGCTCTGTTATTGATTTTTGCTGAAACAAAATCATTTTCGTGAGGAACGATCAGATATGTAAATTCATGATGTCCTATATCAGATGTGGGATCAGGACGGATCGTAGATCTTAAAAGTGAAAGTGTTATTGAGTCGGGTTCTATGCCCACGCCGTACTTGCCGTTGTTTATTACCGCAATACCTGCACCTGTTTCTGAAATGTCAAACCATTTATGATGACAACATTCAAATCTTGCCTGTTGCCATGTGGTATTTTTATTGATCTCTCTCTTGATAAATCCTGCAGATGTGTCACAAACAAGCTCTCTTGTGAGAATATCAGGTGAAAATTCTATTTTCGCAAGACGGTGCTTTTCATTCCAGTCAACAATATTCTCAACTTCGATTTCTCCCGAAGTTCTGAATAATCTGATTATCATTGTCCATTTGCTTTTTTCGGTTGATAATGTGACACTGAATTCAGCACATTCACCGTTTAAGTGATGAAGATGAAGAGGAGAGTTGATATTCAGTTCTTCCTCCTTATCCCTGTAATTCGGAAGAATGTCCCATGCATCATAAGTACCGGGATAATCATAGTATATATGTAGTTTGTTGAAATTACCTTTAATCCAGTTTCTTTTCAGATTTTTATCGTAAAGCCGATCTATATTTCCGTCCGGTGAGAATGTGATCTTATAGTAGGGGGTTTCAATCGTTTCTCCTATATTGATCCAGTCTGTTTTTTCGGAGGAATTATTTTTAATTTCCGCCGATGAAAGTGAATCAATATCCGGAATTGCGAAATATCCTTTCTTTCCCAATCGGACAGTATCTCCGTTTATATCTTCGATGAATGTCAGAGCTGTTCTTCTGAAATTGAGTGAATTGAAATATTTATCTCCTTTTTCACCGATTATCTTGTCCAGCTCTTTGTCTATATACTCATAATCTGCAATCGCATCACGACAAACGGGAGTGATATGACTTCCGGGAAGAATATCGTGGAACTGGTTGATGAGAAATCTTTTGTAAAGCTCACGGAGTTTATCGGCAGGATATTCTGTAGTATCTGACATTCTGAGTACTGACAAAATTTCTGCAGTTCTGAATTTGTTTTCGAGACTGCGGTTGTATTTTTTTATGTCTGATTTGGTTGTGAATGTTCCTCTGTGCATTTCGAGATAAAGCTCACCGTCCCATACAGGCAGCTTTTTGCTCTCGTTGAAATTTTCAGTAAGAAATTCGTGTGCGGTAACATGCTTTGTTTCGGGCATAACAGAAAGCTTATCGAATCTGTGCATAAGCTCGATCATTTCCTCTGTTACACCGCTGCCGCCGTCTCCGTAACCAAACATCTGAAGTGTCTGTGTATCAGTGTCCTTATCCTGAAAGGCATCCCAGTTTTTCTGTATCTGATCAGGCATGTTCCATGATATAAAATGTGTGGGAGGCACACATGCATATATTTCAGTGCCGTCAAGACCTTTCCATATAAAATTATTATGCGGGAATCTGTTTGTGTCGTTCCATGTGGACATTTTGTTTGATACAAAATATTTAACTCCCGATTTTTTCAGTATCTGAGGTAATATCCAGCTGTTGCCGAAAACGTCGGGCAACCAGCATGAATCCACTGTTATTCCGAATTTATCTTTGTAATATGTCTGACCGTAAAGACACTGTCTTATCAGACTTTCTGCTGAAGGAACATTACAATCCGGCTCAACATACATTGCTCCTACAGGCTCAAACTGTCCCGAACTGATCTTTTCTTTAAGTTCTTCAAACATTTCAGGATAATATTTCTCGACAGTTTCGTATGTGTATGCCTGAGTGTGAGCATATCTGAAATCAGGATACCTGTCCATAAGACGCATCTGAATAAGTACAGTTCTGAGGTTTTTCTGAACTGCGTGGATCCTTCTCCAATAATATGCTATGTCAAGATGGGAATGTGCAACAAGAGCAACGCTGCCGTTACCTTTGTATCTCTTGTCTGCAAATATGTGTTTATCAATATGTTCCGATGCAAGAAGAACGTCTTCATTTCTTAAATCATCAAAATCTATGTAATTTAGTGCCTTATCAAGCTCTGTGTTTATGTGACGTCTGAAATCTTCATTGAAGCAATCATTTTTTGCTACATTAAGAAGTAATTCAATGTCATACACAAGTGACTGAACGGCATCGTTTATTACAGAAAGATATCCGCCTTCGAAGATCTGTCTGCATCCTCTTACTGAGAGAGATTCAGGATTTCTTTCATCGTCGGGTTTTGATCTGTTGTAAGCAACTATTTCGATATGAAGTTTATCTGAATCAATATACGGACTCAGAATCAGATTGTCACGGTTAGGGTCAATACCGCCTACATATTTTCCGTTAACCTTAACGATCATTTCGGCGGCAGTTTTAAGTGAGAACCGTACTTCTTTACCCTTGTATTTTTCGGGAATCACCGTATCCGCCTCAATAAATGCTGTTCCGTCAGGTGTAAAATACATATCACCTTTTTTCAAGGGTCTCGGTATCTCATCATAAAACTCAAAATTCATTTCAGAAACCTGTCGGGCTTCTCTGATTGTAAATGATGTTATTTCTGTTTTGTCCTCAAAAATGCGGCGTTTCAGCCAGCCGAAACGAAGATCGGTATATTCTTCGGGACGCATACTGCGTCTTACAACTTCTATATGAGCCATATTCAGCACCTCTTATATATCCCAGAAAAATGGTTTTTTTCTGACAGCATTAATTTTAACTTTCCTGTTAAGATCGCATTCTATTCTCTCTTCTATCCAATGAACACATCTGTCAAGAATAAGACATTTGGAACATTCACCCTGCATAACAACAGTAACGATATCATCAGTCATTGAATCAAAAAGAATTTCTCCGCCGTCTCCTTGTATTTTTGGTCTTATATGGTTGTTTATATAGTCTTTCATGATGAACCACCCCTTGAATCTAATTTTAATATCTGAGGTTGCTGTTGTCAATATCAAATGTTTCAAATATTGAATATTACGGGACAAGGTTGCATAGTATTAAACGGAAGTGATAATTGATGTCAGATAAATTCAATGAAGCTATTAGTGTTTTTCCCAATGATATTCGTATGTCATTTTATCTCATACCTGAAAATACTAAAACGGATACATACGAAATCAGATTAAGGAAAAATAAACCTGTTGTACTTTTTGGAGCTTACGGTGCAGCTTTTATTGACCGCAACGGAATTGTTTCACATATGGACGCACGCAATTGTGTAACTGTTTCCGAAAAAGAACTTCATGCAATCGTTTCTGCGGTGTGCGGATATTCAGTATATTCCCATCAGTCAGATATGGCAAACGGATTTGTAACATACGGAACCGGTAACAGAGTCGGATTCTGCGGTACAGCAGTTATGTCCGGCGAAAGAATTGCTTCAATAAGTAATATTACATCTGTGAATATCAGAATTGCAAGGGAGCATGTTTCGGATACCGATAAAATACTCGGTGTTTTTTCAGAAAGCATAAAAACACACGGTATTTTAATTGCAGGTGCACCGTGCACGGGTAAGACTACGATTTTGAAAAATCTTTCAAAAACTCTTTCGTCCGAATATAAATACGGATTCAGAAAATGTGTGATTGTCGATGAAAGATTTGAAATGAGCTTCTCCGACGGTATAAACTGTGATGTTATTTGCGGATATGACAAAGAGTCGGGAATTATTCATGCACTCAGAACATTATCACCGCATATAATCATCTGCGATGAAATATCTTCTGATGCTGAGGCTGAAAAAGTCATAAAAGGACTTGATTCCGGTGTATCCTTTATTGTCAGTGTTCATGCTTCCGACCGTTATGAACTGCTGCACAGAAGTGTTTCCTCAAAGCTTATAAAATCAGGAGGATTTGACTGTGCAGTCATGCTCACTGATTCACCACATCCGGGTGTCATACAGGAAATCATAAAAACGGAGGAGTTGCTGAATGAAAATAATTGCAGTCATGTTGATTCTTTCAAGCTCTTTAATGATAGTTCATACAATAATACAAAACGAATCAAGACATTCGGTTGATCTGGATAAAACCATAGAAACTATGATTTTAATAAAAAACAATGCATTGCATTATTCGGTATCGTTTCAGGATATTGTTAAAACTCTTTCAAGTGAAATGCAGGACTGTTCGCTTGATTATTTTCGAAAATTTTTATTATTTCTTCCCGATGTGCCGCCGCCGCAGGCATGGGAAACTGCCGTTTTACAAAGTGATGCCGTGTTAACAAAAAAAGAGAAAAAAGAAGTTATAGCATTTGGTTGCGGCTTGTGTTCCTGCAGCAGAGAGCAAATAGCCGAACTTTCGGAAAAATGTATAAGCACACTTGAATCCTGCAGGATGCAACTGTATGAGGGAAAAGAAAAACGAATAAAAACAGCAACTGCATTGTCGTTATCGACAGGACTGATCATTGTGCTTATTTTTATTTGACGGAGGAAATTAATGGAAGTTGATGTTTTGTTCAAAATTGCAGCTATCGGAATAATAGTATCAATTCTCAATCAGGTTCTTACAAGATCAGGCAGAGATGAATATACCATGCTTATAACTCTGTCGGGACTTATTATAGTTCTGATGATACTGATACCTCATCTCAGAGAATTGTTTACATATATAGAATCAGTTTTTGACTTATGATTACAGTTGTCGGAATCGCTTTGATATCAGCACTTGTGTATGTTCTTATAAAAAAATATTCTCCTGAATATGCCATGTTGGTTGAGATAAGCTCAATCGTTCTTATTTTGCTTTTTTCTTATCCGTACATTTGTGATGTGATTGATTTTTTCTCATCTGTTGACATGGATAATGATTATTTCAGTCTGATTCTCAGAATAACGGGAGTTGCAGTACTGACCCAATTTGCTGCAGATGTATGTGCAGATTCGGGTGAAAATGCACTTGCAGATAAAATTGAGTTTGCAGGTAAAACAATTATTCTTGCAATGTCTTTGCCGGTTGTAAAGTCGTTGCTCGAATTTGCTACGGGAATGATAAATTCAAAATGAAAAAAATACTTATTATTATAATTTCCGCATTGATGATATTCTTTTTCAGCATAACGGTTCTCGCACAGGAAGATTTTTTGGAAAATTCTCTTGATTCTGTTTTATCAGGTATTGATGATGATACAAAAGCTCTTCTCGAAGAGTTTGGTTTAAGTAATTATTCGTATGAAGAACTGTATAGTATCAGTGTTTCCGATATTGCAGATCTGATATTCAGTATTTTTAAAGGATGTCTGAAAGAACCGTTAGAGTGTGCAATTGCAGTAGTTTCAGTATCGCTTATATGTTCGGCAGGCAGTCTCTGTATAAACAAAAATAACGGTATCACCCAATATCTTGAAATGATATCGGTAATTTTCATATCGTTGCTTATTTTTTTAAAAGTTACAGCATGTATTTCGAGAACAGTAACTTCTGTTGAATCTCTCGGTGTGCTTATGAAATTACTTGTTCCTGTTCTTGCCGTATTGGCATCTGTCAGCGGATCTCCGACCTTAGCGATCAGCTATAATGCGATGACAGTATATATTGCAGAAATTATTACTGCTGTATGCCGTGATTTTCTGACACCGCTGTTAATAACTTTTTCCTGTGTTTCTGTTTGTTTATCTGTGAACAGTGTTATAAAATCAGATTCGGTTCTCAATATGCTGAAAAAGTGCATCAATATGCTGTTAGGTCTTGCAGGTACAATATTTACCGGTGTAATTACAATGAAAGATATTCTTGCAGTCGGTGCGGATAAAGTGTCTGTAAAGGGAATAAAATTTTTGATCGGTTCATCAGTTCCTGTAGTCGGAAATGCTTTGAGTGAGGGGCTTTCGTCGATTATTGCATCGGTGTCCCTGATGAAAAGTACGGTTGGTATTATCGGAGTAATAATAATAATCGTCATTGTATTGCCTGTTGTTTGCGAATTGCTTGTGTGGAATTTTTCTTTGTCCTTTGCCGGATATTGCTGTGAAATATTTCTCCAGAACAAAGCATCTTCATTACTTTCATCCTTTAGATTTACGGTATCGATGCTCTTGTCTGTATTGCTTTTTACAACATACATACTGATAGTATCAACAGGAATGATAATTCTTATGGGGAATAAATAAATGGAGCAAATAAGAGAATGGGCAACTATGCTGTGTACGGCGTCGGTTGCATCGGGTATTATGGTATTTCTTATTCCCGAGGGGAAATTAAAAAAAACAGCATGTATTGTCACTTCACTTTTTATGTTGCTTGTTTTTATGAGTATATTTTCTGATTTTTCATTAGGTGAATTTGATGCTGATGTTAATTTTTCTGTCGAAACAGAAAAGTATTCGCTTGAATTTGATGATTATCTTATTAAAAACAGTAAAGAAACTGCTGAAGAGCTGATAAAAAATGAATTATTTACAATTTGCGACGGGCAATTCAGTATAGAGACTTGTTGGCACGTGTCAGATAACGCTGTTTGTATGGATAGTGTAATTATCGATATATCAAAGTCGGACAGTTCAAAAATCAGCATTATAAAATCTAAGATCGGTGCATTGACAGGAATAGTACCGGAGGTGAATATTAAATGAATATCGGAGATTTTTATTCGTCAATCAAAAAGGATAAAAAGACTTTGCTGATTATTATTATCGGCGTTGTCGGAATAATTTTTCTTGTAATCAGTAATTATTCTGCAACAGCGAACATAGATTCTAATGAGGACAACATTTCAGCAACGTCAACACAAACTTTTACGGCAGATGAAATTGAACAACGCTTGGAAGAAAAACTGATAAACATGATTTCTTCGGTAAAAGGTGCGGGAAATGTGCAGGTAATGGTCACAGTTGCTTCTGCAGGTGAATATGTATACGCTGAGAATAAACAGTACGATTCAGATACAGATTCATCATCATCTGACACGGAAATTGTGATATTTGAGCAGAATGATACTGAAACAGGACTTGTTATCAGCATAAAATCGCCTGATGTTCTGGGAGTTGCTGTATTGTGCGAAGGTGGTGGAAGTTCAGTTGTAAGATCGGAAATTACAGATCTTGTAACAAGTTTATTCGGTATTGGTTCTGACAGAGTTTATGTCGGATCTAAATCATAAATTTATAATTCAAGGAGATAATTCTATGAAATTGACAGCAAGAAAAAAGAATGCAGTACTTGCATCGTTGATTCTTTTGCTCGGTGTTGCCGTGCTTGCAAATTGGTATTTTACAGGTCCGACGGCTGACATAAACAGCACAGCAGGGATATCTGATGAAGATACGAGCAGTGTTGACAGTCAGAAGCTCGGAGATGCGGTGTATGTAAACTCAACTGATATTGACGGAGAATATTTTGCATCAGCAAAACTTTCACGTAACGAATCTTATGATGAAGCTGTTGCAACATTGAAAGAGATTATTGAAAGCAGCGATATTGATGAACAATCGGTTCAGACAGCATCTGATGCCATAACAAGTATGACACAGCGGCAGATTGCACAGACAAACATTGAAAATCTTATAAAAGCAAAAACCGGTAGTGAGTGCGTTGCAGTGCTTGCTGATGATTCTGCTGAAATTATTATCAGCGAATCAGCTTTGACAGAAAGTGCGGTCCTTCAGATAAAAGAAATTGTAATGAATAATTCAGAAATTTCTGCTGAAAAAATTTCAATAATTGGTGCAAAGTAGTTGTTTATTTTTATTTTTATGTTATAATAAACATACAAACGGAATAATTATACATATTTTGTTTGTTATTTATATCATGCCTTCGGTGTTCCGGGGGCTGATTGACATACCCGGAGGTTTTTTATGACAAGAAGTGAAGCAAGAGAACAGGCATTTATACTTGTTTTTGAAAAGGAATTTAACAGTGAGTATTCTCTCAGTGAAATTATTGATGCCGCAAAAGAGGCGGATCTGTTTGAAACTGATGATTTTGCCCGAAAGCTTTCGGAAATAACACTTGAAAACATTAGTATTCTTGATGAAAAAATTGCAGAAAATCTTAAGGGTGGCTGGAAAATAAACCGTATTTCCAAGGTATCATTGGCAATACTCAGACTTGCAGTCTGCGAAATGCTTGAGTTTGATGATATTCCCGTTTCTGTTTCAATTAATGAAGCTGTCGAGCTTTCAAAGAAATATGCGGCAGAAGAAGATGCTTCATTTGTAAACGGACTGCTTTCTTCAGTCAGCAAGAGCTTAAAAAATAATGAGTAAAATGTATCTTGGTATAGATACCAGTAATTACACCTCATCCTGTGCTGTGTATGATCCGTCAAATAATGAGTTTTTTTCTGAAAAGCAGTTATTACCTGTATCAGACGGGCAATTGGGACTTCGCCAATCAGATGCAGTGTTTCACCATGTGAGGAATCTGCCGCCGTTACTTTCTAAGCTTTGCGGTAGCTACGGTGATAATGTTTCTGCGGTCGGATATTCTTATGCACCTCGTGACATCCGGAATTCATATATGCCGTGTTTTTCCGTGGGAGCAGGCTTTGCTGATGTGCTTTCAGCCTCATTCAAGGCTCATAAGTATGCTTTCAGTCATCAGGCAGGTCATGTTGCGGCGGCGTTATGGTCAGCCGGAATGACAGAGCTTGTCGAAAAAGAATTTATAGCTTTTCATGTTTCCGGCGGTACTACTGATGTTCTTTATGTATGTCCCGACAGAGAGAATATATTCAATATCGAAACAGTTGCTTCTTCTCTTGATCTGAAGGCAGGGCAGGCAATTGACCGTGTTGGTGTTATGCTGAATATGAAGTTTCCTGCAGGTCCTGAGCTTGATAAGCTTTCTTTAAATAGTGACAGAGAATATAAGGTCAAACCTTTTATGCGTGATGGTTCATGCAGTTTTTCGGGTGTTGAGAATAAATGCGGTGAAATGCTGAAAAATGGTGAAAAACCTGAGGATGTTGCTAAATTCTGTATTGCGTATGTTTGTTCTGCTATTGAAAAAATGACTGAGTCTGTGTTAGATAAATTCGGAGATCTTCCGCTTGTTTATGCGGGCGGAGTTATGTCAAACTCGTATATTAATAATAGAATCACAGACCGTTTTGGCGGTCATTTTGCAACGCCTTATTATTCGTCTGATAATGCTGCCGGTGTTGCATATCTTGCATATCTTAAGGAGACTGTAAAATGATATCAGATTCCGCATTAACAGTTTCACAGCTTAATATGTACGTAAAAATGATGTTTGAATCTGATGTCAGATTAAACAAAGTTGTTATAGTTGGTGAAATATCTAATTTTACAAATCATTATAAAACGGGACACTGCTACTTTTCCTTGAAAGACAGTAATTGTGCAGTGAAGGCTGTAATGTTTGCACGCAACACTCAGAATCTCCGATTCCGACCTGAAAACGGTATGCGTGTTTTTGTAACGGGTCGGGTATCTGTTTTTGAGCGTGACGGCGTTTATCAGTTATATGTTGATTCGATGGAACCTGAGGGTGCGGGTGCATTGATGTTGGCATTTGAGCAGTTGAAAGAAAAACTTGCTTCCGATGGTGTATTTGACGATGAATTAAAACAACCGCTGCCCGAATTTCCCCGAAAGATTGCAGTTGTAACATCACCTGTCGGTGCTGCAGTGCAGGATGTCATAAATGTTTTATCAAGAAGATATCCGCTTGCAGAGATTGTCTTGTGTCCGGTTGCGGCTCAAGGTGTAAATTGTGCAGATGAAAATATTAATATGCTTCGTCATATTAATCAGCAATGTTTAGCCGACGTTATAATACTGTGTCGTGGCGGCGGCTCAATAGAGGATCTTTGGGGCTACAATGATGAGATTCTTGTCAGAACTGTCGCATCTTCCGGAATTCCTGTTATAACCGGTATCGGTCATGAAACAGATTTTACACTCTGTGATTTTGCCGCTGATATGAGAGCTCCGACTCCTTCGGCTGCTGCAGAACTTGCAGTTCCCGATATAAATGAGCTCTATCAGATTAGTGACGGACTGATTTACAGGCTTGAGAATGCAGTCAACAAATATATTGTTAATGCCGAGTCTGAAGCTGAAAATCTGTATCTGAGATTGAGCATACATGATCCGATAAAGGTTCTTGAAAAAAGAAGATCTGAAACAGATTTATTAAAAAACAGATTTTCAACTGCCGTAAGAATGGATATTGATAATAAATACTCGTATCTTAATATTCTTTCGGCAAAACTTAAATTGCTGAATCCTCTTGAGATTCTGAAAAAAGGATTTGTTCCTGTTTTTGCAGGTAAAAGAAAGGTTCAGAATGTATCTGAACTCAATGTAGACACAACTTTACGTCTGGAATTTGCGGACGGAAAAGCGATTTGTAATGTAAATGAGATAATAAAAGCGGAGAATTGAGTTATGGAAAATTTATCATATGAGCAAGCTGTAAAAAAACTTGAGGAAGCAGTGTTAAAACTTGAAAAGGGTGATCTTCCGCTTGAGGAAACGATCAGACTTTATGATGAAGCAACAAAGCTTTCCGGCTACTGCAATGCACTTCTTAATAATGCAAAAGCAAAAATCACTGAATTGTCGGCATCAGAGGGGTGATTCAAATGAACGGTATTATGGATACTCATAGGGTATTATTTGAAAACAGTGTTATGGGGTTCGTCCCGTCAACAGGTGCATCATATAAAATAATTGAAGATGCAATGAAGTATTCACTCGAAGCAGGCGGCAAGAGAGTTAGACCTGTTCTTGTTCTTGAATTCTGCCGTCTTTGCGGTGGAGATATTGAAAAAGCATTACCTTTTGCTGTCGCTGTTGAGTTTATTCATACGTATTCTCTGATTCATGATGATCTTCCGTGTATGGATAATGATGAAATGCGTCGGGGGAAGCCTTCTTCTCACATAAGATTTGGTGAAGCTAATGCATTGCTTGCAGGTGATGCACTTCTCACTCATGCATTTTCTTGTATAACATCATCTGCACTTTCAGCTCGTCAGATGTCTGATGCAGTCCGAGTTCTTGCTGAATTTGCGGGAGTAAACGGCATGATTGGCGGTCAGATCGTTGATCTTCAGGGAGAAAACAGTGATCTGAGTATAGATGAACTGTTTATTATGGACAAGCTTAAGACTGCTGCACTTATTAAAGCTGCATGTGTTCTCGGTTGCATAGCCGCAGACAGGTATGATAATGTTGAAAAAGCTGAGATTTTTGCTGAGAATCTGGGACTTGCATTTCAGATAATTGATGATGTTCTTGATTTTCTTGAGGGTGAAGATAACAGTGATATTATTTCGGGAAAATCGACTTATGTTTCATTGCTGGGGATTGAAAAAGCTAAACAGACAGCGGAAGATTACACGCAGAAAGCACTTATTGCTCTTGAAGAAATAGATGGTGATACTTCTGCTGTGAGAGAATATTCAGAAAAACTTCTTAACAGAAAGTCTTAAAGATTTTTTGGTGAAAAATTATGGATAATAAAAAATTATTACCTGATATCAAACGTCCTTCAGATGTTAAAAAACTTAATATTGATGAATTGAATCTTCTGTGCAGTGAGATACGTGATACGCTTATTCATACGGTTTCTGAAACGGGAGGGCATCTTGCGTCCAACCTCGGTGTTGTTGAGCTTACCGTTGCTCTTCACAAGGTATTCAATTCTCCATACGATAAAATCGTGTGGGATGTTGGACACCAGGTTTATGTGCATAAGCTTCTCACGGGAAGATTTGATAAATTTAATACACTTCGTCAGAATGGCGGTCTTTCCGGATTTTCGTCACCTGATGAGAGTGAGCACGACACATTTTTTTCAGGCCACAGCAGTACATCTGTATCTGCAGCCTTCGGAATAGCTCAGGCTAACAGAATAAAGGGCAACAAAAATTATGCTATTGCTGTTATCGGAGACGGTGCGTTCACCGGCGGTATGGTTTATGAAGCTCTTAATAATGCAGGCCGAGAACGTTCAAGACTGATCGTTATACTTAATGACAATGACATGTCAATTTCTAAAAATGTCGGTTCTTTTGCGAAACATCTCGCCGTTATTAAAGCGAGACCATCATATTTCAGAATGAAAGCAAGAACCGAACAGTGTATCAATAAAATTCCCTTTATAGGAGAAAAGCTTTCAAATTCAATATTCAGACTGAAAACAGGAATCAAGAAGCTGTTTTATAAATCCAGTACCATGTTTGAGGATCTCGGCTTCAGATATATGGGACCGATTGACGGTCACAATACTGAAGTTCTCATAGATGCTCTTGAAGGAGCAAAATCAGCCAACTACCCGATATTGCTTCATCTGAAAACGATAAAAGGCAAGGGGTATGACTTCGCTGAACTCGAGCCGAGTGTATTCCACGGAATCTCAAAATTTGATATTGACACAGGCGAATTTCATTCGTCCGGAACATGTTTTTCCAATGAATTTGGCAAGTTGCTGTGTGGCTTTGCCGAGAAGGACAAGCGTGTTTGCGGAATAACAGCTGCTATGTCTCTCGGAACCGGTATGCATGATTTTGAATTTCGTTTCCCTGAAAGATTTTTTGATGTAGGTATTGCTGAGGAACATGCTGTAACATTCAGTGCCGGTCTTGCCAAAGGCGGCATGTTGCCTGTGTTTGCTGTTTATTCTGCATTTCTTCAGAGAAGCTACGATCAGCTCGTTCATGATGCTGCTTTGCAGAAACTGAAAGTTGTTATTGCAATTGACAGAGCCGGTTTTGTAACAGGAGACGGTGAAACGCATCACGGTCTTCTTGATGTACCTTTTCTTAATACAATTCCCGGTGTTACTGTGTTTTCTCCCACATACTATTCGGAAATGAATAATTCCTTTGTAAAGGCTTTATATCATGAGCCGTCAGTTGTTGCCGTACGAATGTTTAAGGGCTCGGAGGATGCAATGCCTGATGATTATGCACCGACTTACGGTGATTATGAAATTTATGGTGACGAAAATGCACGGGTTGCCATAGTGACATACGGCAGACTTTTTTCAGCAGCAGCCAAAGCTTTGAAAATTCTTTCTGAAAAAGGAATAAATATCAAAGTAATAAAGCTTAATAAAATTAAACCCATCAGTTATGATGCTGTCAGATCTGCTCTCTTATGTAACACTGTGTTCTTTTATGAAGAGGGTGAACTTACCGGCGGTGTTGCTGAAGTTTTTAATGTTTTGTTAACACAGAACGCTTATAAAGGCAAATATATAATCAAAGCTGTTAACGATGAATTTGTTCATCATGCAACTACTGAATTATTATTGAAAGAATACGGCTTTGATGAGGAATCTATGGCAGAATTCATTTCGGGGGTGATTGCAAATGAGTGAAAAAATACGCTTGGATGCAAGAATCTTTGAACTGGGACTTACAGAAAGCCGTGAAAAAGCAAAAGCTTTTATAATGGCGGGGCAAGTCTATGTTAACGGTATGAAAGCTGTTAAAGCAGGAATGACTGTTGGCACCGAAGACAAAATTGAAGTAAGAGGAACCAGTGAATTTGTCAGCAGAGGCGGTCATAAATTAAAGAAGGCAATGTCTGTATTTCCCATTGACCTTGAGGAAAAGATCTGCATGGATATCGGTGCATCTACGGGCGGTTTTACTGATTGCATGTTACAGAACGGTGCAAAAAAAGTTTACAGTATTGATGTAGGATACGGTCAGCTTGCTTGGAAACTCAGAAGCGATCCGAGAGTCGTCAACCTCGAAAGAACAAATATCAGATATGTTACAAATGAACAAGTTCCTGATATTATTGATTTTTTTTCAGTAGATGTTTCATTTATTTCGCTCTGTCTTGTTTTGCCTGCAGCTTATACTTTGCTTGCTGATGGCGGTTCTTGTGTTTGTCTGATAAAGCCTCAGTTTGAGGCTGGTCGTGATAAAGTAGGTAAAAAAGGTGTTGTAAGAGATAAAAACGTGCATGCAGAAGTAATAAAGAAAATATATGATTTTGCACTTGATATGGGATTTTCTGTATGCGGACTTGATTTTTCACCAATAAAAGGACCGGAAGGAAATATTGAATATCTTATCTATCTGAAAAAAGGTACAGGTGACAGTATCGAAGTTGATATCGACAGCGTTGTTGATGCTTCGCATGCCGAACTGGATAAATGACCTGACGGAGAATCGTTATGAAAGTTACTATAATGCCGAATCTTACAAGAGAAAATGCCTATGAAATCACATTAAGACTTTGTGCAGCACTTGATAAGCTTGAAATCAAATATGATTTTTACGGAAAATTTTCTGAATATGATGTTGACCTGCTGAGTAATGAAAAGATTGACAGTGAAACAGATATTATAATAGCAATTGGCGGTGACGGCACGATGATAAGAGCTGCCAAATCTGCTTTACCGTATAATATACCTGTTCTCGGTATCAATGCCGGCAAGCTTGCATACCTTATGAGTCTTGAAGATGACGAAATGATACTGCTTGGTAAGTTGCTGACAGGGGAGTATTATACTGAAGCACGTCCTGTGCTGGAAATCAGCGTTTTTGACGAATGCAATAATGTTATCTTTACGGATTTTTGCATTAATGACGCAGTATTTGCAAGAGGTGCTGAGATAAGACTTGCTTCTTTTGATTTCTACTGCGATGAAAGATTTGTTAACAGCTATAAAGCTGACGGACTTATTATTGCTACTCCCACAGGATCAACAGCATATAATCTTTCAGCAGGCGGACCGATTGTTGATCCGAGAGTTGAGGGGATAATGCTTACCCCTATATGTCCTCATTCGTTGGTTGAGAGATCTGTTCTTTTCAGCAGTAGTTCGGTTCTTAAAATTGTCAATCCCGCTGAAAATGTTTTATTATCATGTGATGGATGTGACAGTATAAAATTCGAAAAAAAATACACAGCCGTAATAAAAAAAGCCGATAAAAAAATCAGTTTTATCCGACTTAAAGATGAAACGTTTCTTGATATTTTGAATAAAAAAATGAAGATTAAGTAACACGGAGGGGAAAGTATGAAAAAAGCAAGACATGAACTTATACTTGAGTTAGTCGAGAAATATAGTATCAGCACACAGGATGAATTATTGGAAAAACTTCTGGAACGAGGTGTTGAAGTTACACAAGCAACTGTTTCAAGGGATATAAAAGAATTGCGTCTTGTGAAGCAACCTGCTGCAAACGGTCAATACAAATATTGTGTCGCTGTGGGTACTGATGAAAAATATATGAAGTATTATGCGATTTTTGCAGAATCGGTCACAACTGTTGATTATGCTCAGAATATATGTTTGATAAAATGCCATCCGGGAACTGCAAATGCCGCATGTGCCGCAATTGATGCACTTAATATTCCCGAAATTCTCGGAACTCTTGCCGGTGATGATACTATTTTTATTCTTTGCCGCAGTGAGCGTTCAGCTCAGAACACTAAGCGGGAGCTTGAATCTTTGTTCAAATAAGGGATGATTTCTTTTGCTTTCTAACTTAAAAATTGAAAATATTGCCATAATTGAATATGCATCAATTGATTTTTACTCTAACTTTAATTGTATGACCGGTGAGACCGGTGCCGGTAAGTCTATAATTATTGATTCGATCAACGCAATTCTTGGGGAAAAAACTTCTCGTGAGCTTATCAGAACAGGCGAGAGTAAAGCCACAGTCAGTGCCTTTTTTACAGATATTTCACAGCGAACAAAAAGTATATTAGCTGACATGGATATTGAATCTGAAGAAGATTGTTCGCTTCTCATCAGTCGTACCATGACAAAGGATGGCAGAAACGTCTGCAAGGTAAACGGCACAAACGTAACTGTATCCATGCTTAAAAAGATCGGACTCAGTCTTATTAACATACACGGACAGTCTGATAATCAGGAGTTAATGTCTCCCGAACTTCATTATACATTTATTGATGCAGTTGCGGATAATTCAGAATTGTTTGGTGAGTATACGCAGAATTATTCAGAATATCTTGACATCAGATCTGAAATTAACCGTCTGACAGTTGATGATGCAAGAAAAGCGAGACAGATTGATCTTCTTTCTTATCAGATTGATGAGCTGGAAAAAGCTGATCTGAGAGTTGGTGAAAGAGAAGAACTTCTCTCAAAGCGAAAAATAATCAATAATTCGCAGAAATTAGCATCTGCACTCGGTGAAGCTTATTCTGCTATTGCCGGCGGTGATGATTATAACGGTGCATCTTCAATGCTTTTTGATGCCGCCCGTGCATTATCAGCTGTAGCTGAATTTCTTCCCGAAGTGTCTGAAATGGCAGAGTCCGTAAATGATATAGCATATACTGTTGATTCTTACATGTCAGATATCAGTTCTCTTGCTGAAGACATGACTTTTGATGAAAGAGAGCTTGCAGATATTGAGGAAAGACTTGATGTTATATACAGGTTATCAAAAAAATACGGCGAAACTGAAGAAGAAATGCTGATTTTTCTTGACAAAGCAAAAGAAGAATTGCATAATATAACATATTCGGATCAATTGCTTGAGGAGCTTAACAAAAAGCTTGCCGAATGTAAAAAAAGAACGCAGGATTCTGCTGAGAAATTGTCTGAATCCAGAAGAAATGCGGCTGTTATCTTTTCTGAAAAAATACAGAATGAGCTGTCATTTCTCGATATGCCGGAGACGAAGTTTTCTGTGGATTTTAATGACATACCTTTCAGTGAAACAGGAATCGATAATGTGGAATTTCTTATTTCAGCAAACAGGGGAGAAGAGCCCAAGCCTCTCGCAAAAATTGCATCCGGCGGCGAGCTTTCCCGTATAATGCTTGCAATTAAAAGTGTACTTGCAGATAAAGATGATACAGATACATTGATATTCGACGAAATTGATGCCGGCGTAAGCGGAAGAGCCGCAGGAAAGATCGCTCTTAAATTAGATCATGTTTCTAAGCACAGGCAGGTTATATGTATCACACACCTTCCGTCCATAGCTGCTTATGCAGATAATCATGCACTTATTTCAAAAGCTGTCAGAGGTGATAAGACTTATACATCAGTTACAAAGCTTGACTACGACGGCAGAGTAGCTGAGATCGCAAGAATTATCGGAGGCAATGAAAGAGATAAAATACATCTTGAATCTGCAAAACAGCTTCTTGTTGAGGCTTCTATACATAAATAAGAGAGGTAGAAATAATGAAAATTGGTGTTTGCGGCGGATTTGACCGAATAGCGATTGCAGCTGAATGCGGATTTGATTATATCGAGGCTAATTTCAGAATTCTTGCCGTATCAAGTGAAGAGGATTATCAGAAGTTTGTTTGTGAATTGAAAAGAAATAATATAACATGTGAAGCTGCAAACTGTTTTATGCCCGGTGATCTGAAAATAACAGGCCCTGATGTTGATTATGATGCTATAAAGAATTATCTTGAGATCGGATATAAAAGAGCTGCTGAAGTCGGCATAAAAGTTGTTGTTCTCGGTTCAGGACATTCACGAAATATACCGGAAGGGTATTCTTATAAAGACGGCATAGATGATATAATTAAGTTTGTTAAAGAATATGCCGGTCCTATGGCTGCTGAATATGGTATTGATTTTGTTTTTGAGCCTTTGTGTAAGATGGAATCAAATGTTATCAATACTATTAAAGAAGGTGCAATGCTTGCATCTGCGATAGATCTTCCCAATGTCGGAACGCTGGGCGATCTTTATCATATGTATGTCGAAGGCGATACATACGATGATGTCCGTGAGTTAAAAGGTATATTCAGGCATGCTCACATGTCGAACCCTGTTTCAAATGATACTGAATCAAAACGAATTTACATGAAAGATGCAAATGAGTTTGACTATAAAGGATTTTTTGATGCGTTAAAGTATATCGGTTGCGAAAGAGTATCGATTGAAGCAAATACTGACGATTTTGCTGCTGATGCTAAAGCAGCGATTGAAGTTATGAAATTATATAAATAAATTCGGAGGATATAAAATATGACAGTTTACGATGAGCTTGTTGCAAGAGGTCTTATTGCACAGGTTACAGATGAAGATGAGATCAAGGATTTGATCAACAACGGAAAAGCAGTTTTCTATATAGGTTTTGATCCTACTGCTGACAGCCTTCATGTAGGTCACTTCATGGCACTTTGCCTTATGAAGAGACTTCAGATGGCAGGAAATAAGCCCATTGCTCTTATTGGTGGCGGCACCGCAATGATCGGTGACCCCTCAGGAAGAACTGATATGCGTCAGGTTATGACAAAAGAAACGATACAGCATAACTGTGATTGCTTCAAAGCCCAGATGGAGCGTTTTATTGAGTTTGGTGACGGAAAAGCACAGATGGTAAATAATGCAGACTGGCTTCTTGATCTGAATTATGTTGATGTTCTTCGTGAAGTCGGTGCATGTTTCTCAGTTAATAATATGCTCAGAGCTGAATGTTATAAACAGAGAATGGAAAAGGGACTATCATTCCTTGAGTTTAACTACATGATCATGCAGAGCTACGATTTCTATCATCTTTACCAGAATTACGGCTGCAATATGCAGTTCGGCGGTGATGATCAGTGGTCAAATATGCTCGGCGGCACAGAGCTTATCAGAAAGAAGCTCGGTAAGGATGCTTATGCAATGACTATTACGCTTCTTCTTAACTCAGAGGGTAAGAAGATGGGCAAAACTGCAAAGGGTGCTGTTTGGCTTGATCCCAATAAAACATCTCCTTATGAATTTTATCAGTATTGGAGAAATGTTGATGACGGCGATGTTCTCAAGTGTATAAGAATGCTTACATTCCTTCCTCTTGAAGAAATTGATAAGATGGATTCTTGGGAGGGCAGTGAACTTAATAAAGCAAAAGAGATTCTTGCTTTTGAGCTTACTAAGCTTGTTCACGGTGAAGAAGAAGCAATCAAAGCACAAGAAACTGCAAAATCTCTTTTCGGAGCAAAGACAAATGTTGATACGATGCCTACATTTGAGCTTTCATCCGATGATTTTACTGATGATGCAATCGCTGTTAACGAAGTACTTGTAAAAGCAGGTATTGCAAAGTCAAAAGGTGAGGGAAGACGCCTTATTGAGCAGGGCGGTGTTTCTGTTGATGATGTAAAACCCACTTCTCCTGTTGCAACGATATCCGTAACGGATTTTGATAAGGGATATGTGGTTGTAAAAAAGGGTAAGAAAATATTTATAAAAGTTGTAATTAAATAATAATTTGAGCTGTACTGGATTATCCGTACAGCTCAAATTATTATATTATGGAATTGTGTTTCATGTAATCAATAATAACATCGGCACATTTCTCGTAAGACAAAGTAGAAGTGTTCAGACAGATATCATAATTTGTCATATTATTTCTGTCGTTGCCTGTAAAGTACTTATAATGTTCGGCTCTTTTTTTATCTACTTTGTCTATTCTTGATTCAGCCTCTTTGATGCTCAGAGATAATCTTTCTGATTCTGTTTTTATTCGATCTTCTCTGTCTGCGTAAATAAATATACGAACTGTTTTTGTAACATTTGACAGCACAAAGTCAGCACATCTGCCGATAACGATGTATGATTCTTTTTCTGCCAGTTCTTTTAGTACTTTTGCCTGATAATTAAACAAGTTTTCTTCTGATGTGAATTCATTGCTTGAAGGCGGAATGAGTTCGCCTCTGTAAATATATTTTGAGAAGCGGAAAAGAGGGTTAACTTTTAATTCTTCGTCTGACCTGGCAAACAGATCAAGACTGATGCCGCTTTCTTCTGAAGCTATCTGAAGAATATCCTGCTCATAGAGATTAATATTAAGTTTTTTCTTTAACTCTTCACCTACGTAGCTGCCGCCGCTACCGCATGTTCGGGCAATTGTAATAACATAATTGTTCATCTCTTGTACCTCTTTCACAATTATTTCAATATCATTATAACAAATACTGTTTAAATTTGCAATAGAATACGCAAAAAAAAGACATCCGCAAAAAAACGGATGTCATTAAAATCACTGGTTGAGAACACTGCTCATCATTGATTTTTTCTTTTGGTTCTTTTTGGCTTTATATTTAGGAGGATGCTCAAGTCTCATTCTTGCAGATTTGCTTGATTTTAAATGTTTGTTAACTCTTATGAATGGCTCTACAACAGTATCGCTGACATATTTGAGTACATTCTGAAGCATGTCTCCCTCATAATTGAATGAAGCAAGTATTGTCACTACAATAACATCCTGCACTTCATTTGTACCATCTTCGTAAATCTCATTGAGGATACCGAAGAGCTTTTTCATCTTTTGAGGATTATTTTCTTTTATTGTTGCGTAGATTCGGGGATTAACGTTGTTAATAAAGAAATCCTCACAGAGAAATTCATCATAAATACCAAGATGTTCTTTATATTCTTCCTTCAGTTCGGGATACAATGCAGACAGTCTGATTGCAAGTGTTGCTGAATCATAAAGTAATGATCCGTTTTTTACTGCAGAACGGGAAACAGTAGCCTGAGCCTTAATATTCTGTTGTCTCTTTGCTATCTGCTTCGGAGAATATGCTTCTTCAAGGTTTTCAATTGTTTCGTTTACAATTGATTTAACGTCTCGCAGTTCATACTCATCGAGAACAAGAAGAAAGCTTGCAAGAAGCGTATAATCGCTGTCGTCTTCACTTTTTGCATCTTTTTCTGCAACAAGAAGTCTGATCTTGTTATCATTAAATAAAACTCTGACTTTACCTTTATCGCCGCTATAAGCAAGATAGGAAGAATTATCTCTTGTAAAAACGGGAGCTGACCCCTTTTCGTAGTCTGAAGGTGTATCGGCTTTGAATCCGAGTTTAGTCATCGTTTGTTGGAGCTCACTGTAAAGTGTTGAAAATACTGTACTTAATTCTATCATTTTTATGTCCTTTCAGGGTAATCAGCCATTGAGAGCTGCAAAATTGCCTTTGTTTGCTTTGTATAGATTTTTGAAAATATCATACTGCTTGTCGTAAACAGCTCTGTTTTCTGAATTGGGATGGTAGGTTTTTATAACCGGAATAAGTTTTTTTGCTTCGCTAACCTTGTTTATCATACCAAGACCGCAAGCTACGATAACAGCCGCACCGACAGCACCGACATTCTGAGGACTGTCAACTGTTTCAACAGTTTTGCCTGTGATATCAGCAAGTATCTGGCATGTAACTGCTGAAAGAGCTCCTCCGCCGACAAATCTGATCCTCTGTGATGTTCTGATTTTCTTTTCCTGTACATCAATAAACCAACGAAGGTGGAAGCAAACACCCTCAATAACAGCTCGGAGCATTTCAGACTTACCTGATTCAAGACTGAGATTGAAGAACATACCTCTTGCATTAGGATCTTCAAACGGACATCTGTTACCGTGAAGCCACGGAGTAAAGATCACACCGTTAGCACCTGCAGGTACTGTATCTATTACCTCAGACATGTAATCATAAAGGCTTGTATATTTTGCTTCATAGGAATCTGTAATTTTTTCTGTCTTCAGGTAAATTCCTACTTCATCAAGACAAAGATGATCTTTTGCCCACTCGAGACATTTACCTGCTGTTTCAAGCTCAGCAAAATAATTGAATTTACCGGCATCTGCACCGATGATTGAAGCTATCATTGCAGATGTATCAACGATACTTTTGTCTACAACTGTCGATACCCAACCTGATGTGCCGGAATAAACGTGAGTATCACCCATTTCGACCGATCCTGCACCAACACCGATAAGTGAAGCATCACCGCCGCCGCCAAAAACAGCAATACCGGGGACAAGATGAAGTTCTTTGGCTGCTTTTTCTGTAAGTTCGCCGATTTTCTCAGTACAATCTTTAATAGCAGGCATATGGTTGAAATTAACACCGAGCATATCTGTCATTTCTTTGCTCCAGCATTCTTTGCCTTTTCTGATATCATAAAGCATTGTTGCAAATGCAGAGTCAGGAGTCATACAGAATTCACCGGTCATTCTGCAGATAAGATACTCTTTGACATCAAGCCATTTATGTACTTTTTTAAATTTTTCAGGCTCATGAGCCTCGACCCATTTGTATTTCCAGACAGGGTCTTTTACGGAGGCTGCAACGGCACCGGTTATCTGAAGAGATTTGAGCAGTTTGGGGATATTTGCACCTGCAATCTGGGGACCGTGTGCAATACCTTTTTTTAACTCTTCTCTTGCACGCTGATCCATATAACTCATGGCATTACGAACGTGATTACCGTCCTTGTCAACAAGAACAACACCCTGCATTTGAGAACAGAAAGAAATTCCGCTTATATCTTCAGCCTTTACTTCTGATTTTTTTAGTGCAATTTCTGTGGTGTTACACATTGCACTCCACCATTCGTCAGGATTCTGTTCTGCACCGCCATCGGGAAAAACATAAAGCTGATAGCCTTCGGAAGCACCTCCTAATAATTTAACAGTATCAGAGAGCTCAAAAACACATGTTTTTACTCCTGTAGTACCGATATCATAGGTGATTGCAAATTTTTTATCCATAAAATTTCCTCCGTTTATATCTTTCGTCTGCCTTCGATTGCTCTTGAAAGTGTTACTTCATCAGCATACTGTATATCAGTGCCGACAGGCAGACCGAATGCAATTCTTGAAATGTTTATATCGAAAGGTTTAATAAGTTTTGATAAGTACATTGCTGTTGCTTCGCCTTCAATATCCGAATCTGTGGCAATGATAATTTCTTTTACCTCATCATTACCTAATCTGTTGATCAGTTCTTTAACGGTAAGTTGTTCGGGACCTACACCGTCAAGAGGGGATATTGCACCGTGGAGCACATGATAAATACCGGAAAATTCCTTTGTCTTTTCGATTGCTATAAGGCTTTGAGAATCTTCAACAACACATATCACGCTGTGATCACGCTTATCATTTTTACAGATAGGGCATAATTCATCTTCCGTTAGATTACAGCATAATGAGCATTTGTGTATTTTCTTACATGCATCATTTATTGCATCGGCAATCGCTGCGGATTCATTTTCAGGCAAGCCTAAAATGTAAAATGCAATTCGTTGTGCAGTTTTTCTTCCGATGCCGGGCATACGTTCAAATTGCTCAATAAGCTTCTGTAATGGGACTGCATTATATTGCATATCAGAACATGCCGCCCATTCCGGGGATATTAAGTCCGCCTGTTAATTTTCCCATTTCGGATTCCATTGTCTCGTCTGCTTTTCTCATAGCCTCGTTTATTGCGGCAAGAAGAAGATCTTCCAGCATATCAATATCTTCAGGATCGACGATCTCGGACTTCATTTTGATTGCTTTAACTTCATGTTTGCCGTTTACGGTAACTTCAACAGCACCTCCGCCTGCACAGGAAGTAAACTCAGCCTCTTCAACAGCAGCCTGCGTCTTTGCCATTTCTTCCTGCATTTTCTGAAGCTTCTGCATCATGTTTCCGCCCTGGTTTGCATTAGGTATTCTTGCTTTCATAGTAATTTCTCCTATCCTAATCTGACGGACATATCCTGTCCGGTTATTGTTTTTACTGCTACTGCCAATTTATCTTTAACAAGAGGGAATATCATTGGCAGAACAGCATTATAATTTGTTATTGTAAGATTTGCACCGTTTACCGATGCCTTTGTGCCCAATAAGTGACCAATAACAGGCTGACAAATCCTTTCAGCTTCAACAATACAATTCATCCATGTTTTTTGTGAAAATGTATCCTGTTGCTGAATTGAAGGTTGAGTCGGCTCGGCATCAAATATCGGAGCGTTATCAAAAACAGGCTCCGAATCGGATATCGGTGCTGCTGCGGTAGGAACTGCATCTAATACCGGAGCATCATCGAAAATCGGCGGCTCGTCAAATTGAGGCTCGGGATCGAACATCGGCGGTTCATCAAAAACAGGCATTTCTGCAGACGGTTCGG
>CAZTFS010000006.1:0-38254 GCA_964613045.1 uncultured Eubacteriales bacterium | reverse complement strand
GGGCTGAAAAATATGATGATGCCTATAATCTTTTCAGAGATGCAATCAAAAAATTTCCCGATGATTGGCGGATGTATATTCACGGTGGTGATATTGCGAAGAATCTCAAGAAATATGATGAGGCTTTGGAATATTACGATAAAGCAGGCGAAATCGGAACATATTTCTGCGATGAGATGGACTGCAAAGCGGGTTTGTATAAAGATATGGGTGAATTCGAAAAAGCATATAACGAGTATATAAAAATGGCAGATATCTATCGCAGCAGAGGATACGATGTTGAGGCTGATATGATGGAAAAACATGCACAGGAAGTAAAAGATAAGATCAGGCAATAAAATTAAGCCGTGTCAATAGTTTTTTGTTGTGTTTTCCGTATGTTTATGTTATATTAGAATTAAATAATCAAAAAAAAGGATGTGCGGATTGAAAATGCAAAAATTACTTAACAAGCCCTTGTGTATAAGTTTACTCGGATGTGCATTTGTATACGGGCTTATACTTCCGTTTTGTTGGGGCAATGACCCTGCATCACCTACGGGAACAATATCTATACTCTGCGAAGACCATAAGATATTCTTCTGGGTATGGGGGCTTCTTTCCTGCGGAAGCATCATTTTAAACACTCAATATATGTATAAAAAATTCGATTACAAAAATAAATTTCTCAATGTCCTTTGCGTTATCGGATTTATCGGAATAATTTGCGTGGCTCTGACACTGGGGCACCCTATCGATTCATGGAATCTGAAAAGAGTCATACATTGGATAGCAACAGGTGTATACATAATATTCACAATTGCTCCGATTGCATTATTCTTTATCTTTAACATAAAAAGATTCAAGCGTTTCGGCTTATTTACGGCTTTATCTTTCCTGGTCCTTGCAACATTCCTGCTTATGTTCGGCATTATGGGCAAAAGCGGATTAATGGAAATGATTCCTCTTGCAATGTTTGAAATTCTGCTGTTTGTTGTCAATTTTACACCTGTCGGTAAGCCGATAAAGATCAATCAGCAGTAATTAAAAAAGTTACAGCATTTTTTATAATTATGATAATCTCTGCCGATAAGCATTTTATTATTTTTTCACAAAAACTGTTGAAATTACCGTGCAAAAGCATTACAATATATATAAATTATATTTTCGGGAGGAATTATCATGAGTAACGAGACCCCACGTACATACGTACCTTTTAAGGATTGGAAAGAGAGATCAAAACAGACTGAGTATACCGAAAGCACTCCCCTGCTCAATCCCGACGGAACACTGAACGCAAAAGGTTGGGCAAGACACAATGTTTTTGACTACAACAGAAATTACGTAAAAACAGGTATCATGAGCCGTAAAGAATGGGATTTCTACCAGATCGCAGACGGCAATTACATGGTTCAGCTCAGTTTTGCAAACATCACCATAGGCGGTTATGTTGCGGGAAAGCTCATTGACCTTAAAAACGGAAAAGTTATTGTTGATGCAACTCAGCTTTTCCTGTTCAGCAAAAACACTCATGTTCCGCCTGCAAAAGGCGATGTGCCCAACCGTTTCAAGGAGAAGATCGGCAAAGCCGAATTTGATTTTGACACAAGGGAAGCGTCAAGAACTCTGTGGTTTAAAATGCCCGTAAAAGACAAGATGGTTGAATGTAAATTCGATATGGATATTATGCCCGGACTTGAAAACATTACAACGGTACTTCCCTTTGACGGCGATAACACAAAGTATTTCATGACTACAAAGCAGAACTGTATGCCATGCCAAGGATTCTTTAAATACGGCGATGATGTTTATGAATTTTCAAAAGAGACTGCATTCTGTGCTCTTGACTGGGGACGTGTGAATACTCCTCATGAAATGGTCTGGTACTGGGGCAACGGCTCAAAATACATCACCGATGCAAACGGAGAAAAACACCTTTTCGGCTTCGAGATAACATGGGCAATAGGTAACGAGAGCAACGCAACCGAAACATGTCTGTTCTACGACGGCAAGGCTCATAAATTCGGTGCTGTGGACGTTGAGGTCTTCCCGAAGCCCGATAAATTCATGCAACCGTGGAAATTCATTTCTGAAGACGGCAGATTCAACATGACCATGACTCCCACCTTTGACCATCATTCGGATATGAATCTGGGCGTTGCGAGAATGCACACTCATCAGGTTCACGGATTATGGAACGGTGATGTTACGCTTGACGACGGCACAAAGCTTGAAATAAAGGATATGTACGCTTTCTGCGAATATGTTGAGAATAAGTGGTAAGACTATCAGATAAACCGTTCGGTCATCAAGACAATTTAACAAAAATTACAGGCAAAACACAAAAATGTGTCTTGCCTGTTTTTTTAATCTGTACTTTTGCATCTGACAGTTATTCTCGAAGTACCGCTGTATGTACAGGTAAAAAGCGTCAGATCCCAATCACCTGTTTTCATACCCTTTGCATCACTGCCGTTGATAACCTCGGTATATATCACTTCATAATTAAAGATATTTCCGTCCATATCCTTAAAAACAACGCTGTCACCGATGCTTAGATTATTTATCGGACCGAAATGGGTCTTGTAATTATGTCCGGCAATTATCATGTTGTTTTTATAAGGTGTTCCGTCATAAACACACGGGGCTGTTTTTGAATTCTCACTGCTCCACTGAGCCATAACAGGAAGTGTAATGCCGATTGCGGGAATCGAAACCGTTCCCACATAATCCTTACCGTCAACAGTCTTTTTAGGCATTGACATCTGAGGATTTACTATATAATCTGCCATATTCTCTGTATCGGCAGTGACGTTTTCCATATCAAGCATACTGAGAACTTCAGCCGACACGTTACCGGCTTTTTGTTCCGAATAAAAATTACAGACAGTCAGCATCAAAGCGGCAAAGACGAAAATCGCACCTGCCGACATTATTATTATTCCTGTACGTTTACTCCTGTTCATCAGCCAATTCACTCTTTCGGTACGTTACAAAGCCTGCAATAATAAGAATCAATCCGATACATGCAAGATAGGGCACAGGCCATTTCAATGCACCTGTCTGCGGCAGCTCATCCCCGTCATCGTCTGCAGATGTAGTTACAACCGAGGTTGTAGAATCGTCAGGCAATGTGGTGGATACAGGCTCGGTAGGCGGATCATTAAATGTTGTGGATTCAATAGGTATTGTTGATTCCTCATCATCGGAAGTGCTGTTTGACATAAGATATGTCTTCTCATTTTTTGAAAGCGACACCAGATAGCCCTGAGCAACGATTTTTTCGGTAACTATCCAATGATATCTTGAGGATAAGCCTGTCCATTGATATCTCCAGTTGTTTGAATCGTCAAGAACGACAGTATCATAAACTTCGCCGTCTCTTAAAAGCTGAACTTCGATATAAACAGGTCGCTTTCCCGGATCATCTTCATACCAGGATTTAAGTATCTTGTATGAAACAGTGACGCTTTCGGGGTCATCGGGAGTGACCTCATACTTTGGCTTCGATACAACACTGTCACCTTCTCCGTAAGGGAGAATTATTATTGCCGCATCACAGAAGTATATATTATCATATTGAAAATGCTTTTCACCGAGATAAAGATAAGCTCCGGCTTCAAAATATTTACCGTCAAAATCAGAAACACCGTTTTCATCAGTTCTGTCAGTATGATCGGGAGTTATTTTATCTCTGAGTGTATACGCAGACAGAGTCAAAGCAAGAGAAGAAATTTTTTCGGCATCAGAAATATCAAAGGATACGGAATATGAAGAAAAACTGCTGTCGGGAATAATTCGTTTCCCGTCCACATCGCCGAGACGGTAAACAGAAAATTCAACATCTGACAGCGGACCGTCATCGGTATCATAATCTATTATTATCTGTTGTCTGGCAGTTGCAAAAGCCATAACACTCAGCAATGAAACCAGCATCAAAACGGAGAGCATACAACAAACAATTTTTTTCATTTCACACACATCCTTTCTTTATTTCTTTTTCTTTCTGTATTTTATCATGACATATACGAACAGCACCAGAAGCATGGGAGCGGCAATAACAGGTGCAATTATAAGAGGCTCTATCTGATATGCTTCAGAAATAACATTAACATTCTCTTTCTCTTCAAGATTTGCGATTCTGTGTCCACGTACAAGTAAGCGATGGGTATTTATTCCGTAAGGCGTGCATGTCACCAATGTACAAAGGTCCTCACCCTCAATAATATTAAGAGCTTCTGTATCCTCAGGGTCAACAATAAGTATCTGATCCACCTGATATGTTACCGTCTCATTGAGAATATGCAACATGAATACGTCGCCCTCAACCAGCTTATCAAGATTGGTAAAAAGCTTTGCGGAGGGCAATCCTCTGTGTCCTGAAAGTACGGCATGGGTATTTGTTCCGCCTACGGGAAGACTTGACCATTCGATATGACCGACAGCCACCTGCAAAACGCTGTCACTTACACCGTGATACACAGGCAGAGTCACGTTAATGGAGGGGATTTCAATATACGCCATAATACCCGTTCCCGTTATATCAAGAACGTTGTTATACTTCACAAGCTCTTCCTGTGTAAGATATTGATAACCGTTTTTCTTTTGAATCGATTTATTAAAGTCTCTTGCACGCTCAAGTATCTCCTGACACTCAACATCTGCCATCTCTGCGACCTTTTCGGAGTAGCTTGCGATCGCCTTGGACTGACGGGAGCTGTTCCACCAGTCACTGACAGAAGGATAAAGCAATAAGCAAAGTCCCAAAATAAATATTACTATCAGCAACACTGTTGTGATGTGTTTTTTCATCTGAGACACTCCTTATTGTTTTATCAACACAAAATATATAATTCCGCACACAGTGGGGCATAATGCCCCACCGTATGGTTCAAAAAAACAGAATTATGCTTCAGTTGAAGAAGCCTTTTTCTTTGTAATGAGAAGAACTACTGCACCGGCAACAAGAAGACCGCCGATAACATAGAAGATAACCGTACCGATACCACCTGTTGAGGGAAGGATCGTACCGCTGTCATTGATGACCTGAACGCCGCCTTCTACCCATTCTGTATCTGTTGTTACTGCTGTAAGGTTTGCACCGTCAGTAAGTGCTACTGTTACGGGGCTTGTAAGAAGGTTGTAGCCTTCGGGAGCCTGAGTTTCCTTAAGATAGTAAGTTGTTGTTGTATCGGAATCAAGACCTGTAATAGTTACCTTACCTGCTTCAATTGTATCAACTGCTGTTTCACCCTCAAGAGCAGGACGGTAAACACCGTTATCAAGTACAAGCTTGATCTCTGTTGTGCAATCAGCATCAGCATAAAGCTTGAACTGTGCACCTGTGATGATCTCGTTATTTTCATCAGTCTTTACTATGTCAAACTTAAAGGTTTCGGTTGTTGTTGTGGATGATGCTGTTTTGTTGTTATCACCGTAAGTAAGATGTGTTTCGTTGTCGTTTGTTTCTGTTGAAATTTTTGCACTTGCATTGAGAGTTGCTGAGTATGTAACTGTAATTGTTTCGTCAGCTCCGAGTCCGGCCTCAAATTCATTCGTAAAGTCAATTTCAAATGTGCATCCGTCTGTGCAGGATGTATTGAGAGTATAATCATCTGCATCAAGAGTAGTATCCTTGTATGTTACTACAACAGATGCTGCATCAAATGTAAGACCTGCATCCATAGTATCGTGAAGAACATAGTTCTCCGCACCGATCTGAGCAGTGATTACAGTCTTGAATTCTACTGTATCGCCGATAGATGCTGTGTTTGCAGGACCGTATTCATCTGTGCTGTCTTCTTTAACAGTTTTCTCAACTGTAGGCTGGTCGTTCTTTTCAGCAACAGTTGCTGTGGGGTTTGTTGATGTAAGACCGCAAAGAGCACCCAGTGATGAGTCAACAAGGTAGTAACCGAGTTCAAGACCTGTAAATGCAACTGTTGAGCTTGTTGCTGTTGCTGAAGCTGTAGCAGCAATACCGTTGTCTTCTGCATAAGCAAGAGCAAGCTTTGCAAACGCTGCAACTGCATCAGCGTCTGCAACGCCGTCAGTTTCTGCACCGACCCATACGATAGTGTCGCCTTCTGCTTTGACATAATCAGCACCTGCACCATTAAGGAAATCTTCCCATGCAGCTTCTGCCTTATAAAGGTAGGATTCGCCGCCTGTAGTGCTGGGAACAAGAGAGAACATCTTGTAAACAGAGTATGTCTGACCTGAAACAGCGTTTGTGAT
The DNA here is from genome assembly GCA_964613045.1 of uncultured Eubacteriales bacterium. Taxonomy (GTDB): domain Bacteria; phylum Bacillota; class Clostridia; order Oscillospirales; family Acutalibacteraceae; genus UBA1081. Next base: position 32,038 of record CAZTFS010000006.1, on the reverse strand, counting down.
TGTGATGCTGCCGTCACCGGCTGCAAAAGATGTGAGTGCCATTGTGAATACAAGCATAACTGCAAGAATTACGCTAAGGAGTGTTTTTGCCTTTTTCATATTTGTCGTTCCTTTCTTTTCTCCCCTGAGGGAGCAATTTACATAATTAATTTATATAATTCGGTGTGTCCTCACAGCCTTGAGCCTCTAACCCTCCTTTCCCTGCGTTTACTTATATAACAGAGCAGGAAGACAGTGCTCAGACTTATGAGCAAGCCCCCGATTATATACACCTGCGTACCGATGCCGCCCGTTTCGGGAAGCACATAGGCAACATGATTGAAGAACTTTATACTGTTCTTTGCTGTTGAAACTGTCAGCTCAGCCGTATTTCCGTCTGTTCGCACATCCGAGTCACCTGCGGTATAAGTTGTATAGTAGCCTGTAGTATTTTCAGTTACTTTTACAACAGTACCTGCGGGAAGTCCGTTAACGGTAAAGCTTTCATTGTGCTTTAGCGAAACAGCGGTTTTGCCGTTATCAAGAGTTATTTCACTTTCGGTAACAACACCTGAGCTTTCAGTCTTTTCAATTATATATGTTCCGTCAAGCGGTTCATCGAGATAAGTAAATTCCAGTCCGAATTCAAAATCAGCTGTTGTGTGAACATCAGTCATTTCACCCTCAACCTCTTTTGAAACGGTGATTTGCCCCGTAAGAGTATTGATGAATTCCAATTCATCAATACTTACTTGCTCTCCGTTTTTGAAAAGTGCCGTTATAAGAGCCGTAATTTCATCCTCCGTTTTATCAACGGTAACTTCGGCAACATAAACAGATTCATCAAAATCAGTAATATCTGAAAGACTTTCAGTCTGATATTCATATATCCTGTAATAAAATTTATTCTCGCCCGAATTCAGCTGAGAATCATAAAAATTAAGAACGAATGAGAAGCTTTCACTGCCGTTTTCAGTCAGCGTTACGATGGTCTGAAGCTGAGTGCCGCCGTCTTTCGGTGTATCACCCGAAGAGTCAACAATTTCTTCAAGCATTACGGTATAGGAATGACTGCTGCCATCGGGATTTTCGAGTGTCTTGACACCGTCAATATTCAAAGCCGCACCGTCCTCAATATTGATAGCCGTCATAACGATCGGCGATACTGTTGAAGCGGGAAGAATATATCCTGAAGCCGAATCTCCGTCAGTTGTGTAATATGCTCCGCTTTCCTTATAGCTCAGAGTGTAATCACCTTTACTGTCTGCTTCTTCGCTGACAGTAAAATAACTGCCTGAAAGTATATCTTTTATAAGCACGCTTTCTCCTGCTTTAAGAGATATTTTACCTTCTTGTGTCACACTCATCTCTGTTTCTGCTCCATCATCGGAGATAAGCATATAATTACAACCAACAGGTAATGCTTCACCGTCAAGCGTTATGTTGAAAGTAAAGCTCGATGTATTCTCTGTTCCGATTAATTCTTTTGTAAGCATCAATGCACCAAGTTCGGATGTGTCAATGCTGTTTATAAAATCGAAATCCGTATGACCGTTGAGAATATCTTTTATTTCACTTTCGTGACTGTCAAAGTAGTCACTTCCTATGTGTATACCGTGGATTGAAGTTGTTGTGCTTGTTCCGTTAACAATTACTTGTCCGTACTGTGAGACAAAATCATCATCAATTAACTCACGGACATAATATTCACCTATATTATCGTCAGAATTTGTAATAAGTGCAGTTTCACCTGCTTTGATGATTATTATTCCGTTTGCATCGGTAACAGCATCACGGATTTTATTACCTGCCGAGTCAAGAACCTCGTATGCTGTGTTTGCTCCGATGAAAAGCTCCTCTGTCTTTTCACCGTCAACAGCTTTGAGAACCTGAAAATAATAATCCGGATTTCCTAATACATCTGTATCAATATCATGTTCTTTTGTTATTGTGATCGTGTTATCCTTGACAAGCGGGAGATTGAAATTCATACGGCATACACCTGAGCCGGAGCCTCGCTCCATATAGAAGAATTTGAGTGTATGGGTTGAATAATCGTCAAAAGTACCTGTTTCGTTAAGACCGTCAGTGCTTTTTCCTGCACGCTCAAGTATTTCGGCAAAGGTTTCTGTTGCATAAGGTGTTGCTGAAACATCACCGATTGTTGTATCAAGCTTGTAATAGTTGACAACACCGTTTACAAAGTCTATCTCGCCGCCTACATGACGGTGAATACCCGTAAGGTCAAGGAAAAGAACACCGTCAATATAAATCCAAACGTCGTCGTCACCGGTGAAGTAGAAATTCAGCGGCTCTTTACCTGTTGTACCTGTCAGACCGCCTTTTGGCTGAATGAAGTTCATATCAATTTCCATGCCGAAGTAGAAGTCCGTAGGAATATCATAATCAAGTGTGTAAATATCATCCAGATCATCATCTGTAAATGTAATGTAATTACCGGATGCATCTACAACATTATTCAACTCGAAATATAAGTTCGCACAGTCCTTTGCACTCCAGCCGCTTGTGTAGTTTTTGTTCATGATCGACACAAAGCTTGTAAGTGCATTGTAAAGACCTAAATACTCGCTTGTGGAGTTTTTGCTTTCACCGTTAGTATATCTTGTGTAAGCCCTGTTTGCAATTTTTGTCAGATAGGTACCGTTAATCTTACTTGATTGTTTTGCATCGTTTTCAATATCTGTAAACGGAAGAAAATTGCCGAAGGGATACATCATAAAGTTTGCAGATATTTTTTCTTCATACAGAATAAATGTGTCTGTGTCTGCATCGAACTGTGCATGATTCAGATGGCTGTCGTAATAATACTCACCGGTTTCTGTTATTTGCTGAAACAGACCGTTGATATTATCGGTGTTTTGCTTTGTTGCGTAAGTGTTGTCAGTAAAGAGGTATGCAAGGCTTAAATCGTTGGCTGTTACGGGATAACCGTCATCACCTAAAAGATAGTTCATTTCACCGGTAAGTGAACTGTTGATGTCTTCTATTCTGTTAAGACCGGTAGCACCTGTTGTCAATCCGCTGATACCTGCAAGTATATCAGCCGTAACGGTGTTACCGAAGTTCATATTGTAAGCACCGATTGAGCTTAACGTTGTTCTTGTACCGTAATCCTGCTGGAAACCGGGGTAAGAGTTATTACTGCTGTATAAACTGTTGATATTTGCACCGTAGTTAAAAAGATTTATTTTTACAAGCTCGCTTGTGTCGGCGGACTCAACGATATGAAGCTCAGCCTCTTCTTCAGCAACATCACCGAAAGTTACAGTACCTAACGCTGTACCCGAATAAGCGGCAGCTGTCATATAGTTAAAATCAACAATAACACCGTCACCGACAGAAATATTTGATACTGCAGAGCTGTATTCTCCATAACCACTCCATATGAAAATAACAAAGCCGTCAGATGTGGATGGCTTCAAATCGCTTTTCGGATAGCTTGAACCCATATTGCTGTTAATTTGACTCACATAAAAATTACCGTTTGTGTCGCTGTCAACGACAATACCTGCCCACCACTGAAAGCCGGAAATTCCTACCTCTGAAGGACTGCCGCCGTAAATAATTATTGGGGGATGAACACTTCCTGTGTAATAATTGTTTACCTCGTAAATGTCAAGCTCAAAGTTGCCGTCGCTGTTAAGACCGAGATTTTCTGCACTCCAAAGCCATTCCAGCTCGAAAAGCTTATCAGCATTTGTTATATAGTCCTGATAAACACCTAAAATACTGTAGGTATAATAGATATTCTGTACCTTCTTTTTCAGTTGAGTCAGATATTCAATCTCACCGTCTTCATCACCGTTTTCCGCAAATTCAAGGAGTTTTGCCTCTATTTCATCGTATGTGGGTAACGAATCAATTTCGTTTATAACATGACGGATAATTTCCTGTGTTTCATTGATGAGTGCATCAAGTTCCGTCTTGTTATCGGTAATATAGCACGCATCACTGTGTGTATGCTCTGTAAGAGTACAGACAAGAACATACTCATCACTTGATTCCTCACCGGATGCAGATTCTTTGAGAGTATAACATTTGTCGGAATGCACATGCTCTTCATATCCGCAGGTTATATCTTCTTCCATGGTAATGGCAGGGAGGATAAGCATATATGTAGTACAAAAAACAACGATTACAGCCAGAACGCTTGCAACCTTCTTCCAGCGTCTGCCGATCTCAGACAGGTGTAATATTTCTGCAATTTTTCTGAGAAGGCTTTGCATTCTGCTTATCCTCCTTTCTTTTAAATTTTTTAGTTACTGATTAAGCGTTCCGAACTTTTTCATGGGCCAAACTCTGAAAACGATCTTTCCGACGATCTGATCATCGGAAACGCAACCGACAACCGAGCTTCTTGAGTCCACTGAAACACTTCTGTGATCGCCCATAACAAATATCTTATTTTCAGGTACCTGATACGGCAAGGCAATATCACAATCACCAAAAGCTTTTTCGGACAGATACGGCTCCTCAAGCTCTACACCGTCAACACAGACCGTTCCGTCCTCGTCGATATCAACAATCTGTCCGGAGGTTGCAATGACTCTTTTTACAAGCACCTTATTATTGTAATAAAAAGCAATTATATCTCCCGTTTCAAAATCAGAGGATGTGACCGAAACTACAATTTCTCCATCCGCAAGTGAGGGTGTCATGGAACTGCCGTATATCTGAAGAACAGGCATCCACAGCGTTGCTACCAGAACTGCCAACGCAGCAACGGTTATCAGCGTAAATACAGTGCTTCTGAGAGAAAGCTTATATTTGCGTTTATAACGCTCATGTCTGATCTCCGACTCGATCTCAGATATTCCGGGATAATCATTTTTTTTCATCTATAATATCCCTCAATCTCGCTCTGACGTCACGCATAATATCAGCAGGAAGCGGGTGCTGAGCATTTTCGGTATGCGTGTAAAAATGAATTATACGACAATACAGCTTTTCGTCCTCATCACCGGACTTATGCTTCCGGCTCAGCTCCGCATCATGTTTTTCTTCAGCATGCGAATTATTATCAGCTTCAACCTTTCTGTATAAGGCGACTGCTTCCTCTGCTTTTTTTATCAAATCGGAGCCATCCTCGGAAAACTTATTCAGATCGCCCACAAGAGTTCCCATTACAGATAAAGTGAAATTCATCTGTGCCGATAACCTTTCCAGTGATTCTATACTGACCTGAGCACTGTTTAATTGCTGAATCTCCTGCTTAAGCTCCTCATTGATCTTTGTTTGCTCAAGAAGCAGTTCAAGTATTTCAAGACGTGTCAGTTTTTTCAATTCCTTTTCAGTCATTTCTGCCTCCAAAACAAATCATAAAATTCCATTATATCAAGTAACATATTATCATATTAAGCTACAAAATGCAAGATTCTGTTCGATAAAATATTCACAATTTTTTCAAAGAAAATTCACTTTTGACTGCACCAAAACTTTATTTTTCGGTATTTTTTCCATTTTATATTTAATAAATTGCAAATAAATACCGACTGTCTTGCTTTTTGTCAGATACAAAAACCAATCACTTATATACTTCCGATTTTCAGACATGTGATAACAATCAACAACAGCAGAAATATATATCCGATGCAAAATTTTTATTGATTTTTGCAAAAAACCTCACAAGGCGACAGCCTTGTTGCATTTTTGGTCTCAAGACAAGAAATTTTCTGTTTTTTACGAAACTGCGAAGCACTTTAAAATATAAATTTCGGATACAAGAAAAGGCAAAAATTCCCGATAATGCTGACGCATATCGGGAATTTTTAACGCATTATTGTGCCATAAGTTCATATTTTAAAGAAATACTTCCTTGCGGGTAATCGAAAAAAACAGATCCTTTAAATTAAAAAAACAATATTACTTTGTTGACTCCAAACCTGCAGCCATTCGCAGTATTATTCGTGCTTCAGCGGCAGTCACATCACCGTCAGAATCAAGATCGGCTCTTAAATACTCCTCGAGAGTGACAGCCTGTATACCTGCCGCAACACGCAATGCAAATCTTGCATCAGCGGCAGTGACCTTTCCGTCACCGTTGGCATCCCCCTTATCCGAAGGAATGTTATTTACGGGACCGTCGTCATAACTGTCATCGGAATCATAATCATCACCCTCGACAACAACCACATCCGCAACGGATCTTATAAATGTACCTGCAATATTCGTAACATCGATCGTCGGATAAATATCAGCTTCAGTATAGCTGAAGGTCAGGACATACATTTTAAGAGCATCATATGTATTTGACTCATTATACAGATATGAAAAATATACTTCGCCGCCGATATCATTAACGAAAGAACCGTCAAAATTTCCTGTTACATTGACACTTACAAGAGTCAGCACATCAGGGTCATAATATACCGTAAAATCTCCGTTTGTCATGCCGTCCATATCTCTTGCATAGATAACATAATCATAAAGTCCGTCACTTTTGACCCTTACAACAGGATTTATACCGGGAGACATGCTGATTCCGTCAACAGTTCCTCTGTAATCCGCATATACCGAGAACGCAAACGAAAATATCATCACGATTGCAATAATAAGTGAAAGTATTTTTCTCATCATACTCAACCCCTTTGTTCATATAGTATCAAAATAATCTGTGTTTGTCAAATGGTATTGAAATATCAAAGTATTATATGCTAAAATGAAAATAACAAAAATTTCCGGAGTGGATATTATGGAAAAAATACGTGCACAAGGCATGTCTCTTGTTGATGAACACGGAAGAGAGAGAATATTTTACGGCATAAACGTCTGCGATAAGGGTAGTTATTCTCAGGAGGATAAACAGCGTCATTTCTGTTATGAATGGCAGGACAGTATGCTTGAAAGCTTCAGAAATCAGGGCTACAACATCATAAGATTAGGCATCACATGGGAAGCTGTTGAGCCCGAAAAAGGAAAATATAACGATGAGTATATAGAGGCAGTCAGGAAAATGCTCGATAAATGTCTCGAGTACGGCATGTATGCCTATATCGACATGCATCAGGATCTGTATTCCGGCTGGGGAGACGGCCCCGGAGACGGTGCACCTGCATGGGCATGCCACACCGACAAATACAAGTACAAAAATCCAAAACTTGTATGGGCTGAAAGTTATTTTATAAGCAAAGCCACCCACAGAGCCTTTGATAATTTCTGGGACAACAAACACGGTGTTCAGGAGTCATACAGAAAAATGTGGGCTCATGTGGCTCAAAAGCTTGACGGTCATCCTGCACTTTTCGGCTACGACATTATGAACGAGCCTTTTCTCGGAAAAGACGGCGGTACGGTATTCAGAAAACTGATAGCATCGCTGATATCAACAACTCTGACAGACAAAAGGATCAGCAAGCTCCGACTGATAAAAGACGCTTTTTTCAGGGGCGATATTATTCACGTGCTTGACCAATACACGGGTGATATATTCCACAAGATAGTAAACAAGACAGCACCGATAGTCAATAAATTCGATGTGGGCAGATATATGCCGTTTCTTGACAAAACCTCAAAGGAGATCAGAAAGGTATCAAAAGACCCGATTCTTTTTATTGAAAACAGCTATTATTCAAATCTTGGTATAAAATGTGCAATAAGACCGATTGAAATTGACGGCAAAAAGGATGAAAACCAGATATTTGCACCTCACGGATACGATCTCATGGTGGATACACCTGCATATAAATATGCAAGCAATTCAAGGGTCAGATCCATTTTTGACCAAAGAAAATCCGAACAGAACAACACATTGAAAATGCCTGTTATAGTCGGAGAATGGGGCGGATACTCTGAAGGTACGGAATGGTTGCCGCATATTGAATTTTTACTTGACATGTTCGATGCAAACAAGTGGAGCAATACATACTGGGCTTATTTTGACGGTCTTATCGGCTCGCCCATGTGGGATGTGCTCAATAAACCGTACCCGAGAGCTGTCACAGGCAAAACAGAAAGCTACAAATTTGACAGAGCTTCAAACACTTTCACACTTTCCTATACACAAGACAAGGAATTTGATGTTCCTACCGAAATCTTTGCACACAAGCAGGTAGAGAGCATAGAAACAGACGGAAAGTATGAAATCGAAGAGATCGCCGAGAGTGCTTACATTGTAAAACTCACTACCAAAAAAGGTCAGCATACAGTAAAGATTCGATTTAAAGGAGACGGATTCAGCTACACAAGCAAACAGCAAAGCTGATATGTCAAAAAAAGGAGCTGTGTTTTTCTTTAAAAACAAATTCTGCTTTATTCTTCAATTCCCAAAATATCATTTGCCGAAAGGGATTCTGCAGCATCAATATCCTTTAGCTTTTTGCGGATAATATTATTCCTCTTTGTTGCTTCATCAATAGAGGAATCTGCCTCGGTAATTTTCTTTTTAACCTTTGTAAGTACCGTATCAAAAGCTTCATATTGCTTCTTTACTGCACCTAAAACAAGCTTTATCTCATTGGCTTTTTCATTTATAGCCATAGTCTTAAAGCCCATTGAGAAAGAATTGAGAAGTGCTGTTATGGTTGTCGGTCCTGCTATCATGACGCTGAATTCATTCTGAATTTTTTCGAGCAGTGCCGACTTTGACGAGGCTATCTCCGCATAAAGACCTTCCGTTGCAAGATACATAATTGCAAAAGGTGTCGTTTCGGGAACACTTATGTACTTTGAAACTGCCTTCGCTTCCTCCGTCACTCTCTTTTCAAGGGCTTTTCTCGCCTGTGCAACAGCTTCCGCATCGGCACTGTCAGCAGCCGCACAAAGTCTTGCATAGTCTTCCATGGGGAATTTTGAGTCTATCGGCAGATATGTTATTTTTGAGGAATCGTTACCGTCGGGAATCTTCACTGCAAACTCAACAAAATCGTTATGATCGGCAGGCTTGAAATTCTTTATATACATATTGGGAATAGTCTGATCGAGTATTCCCTCAAGCTGATATTCTGCCCATGTACCTCTTGCTTTTACATTGGTAAGTATTCTGTTAAGAGAGGTAACATTCTGAGTGATGCCGCCCGAAAGCTCTTTCATTTCACCCAATGATTTATAAAGATTTTCAAGCTGTTCCGAAACGGTCTTAAATGAAGAATCCAGACGGGTCGTAAGAGTAGAAGTCAGCTTTTCATCAACCGTAACACGCATTTCCTCTAATTTTTTTTCATTGCTTTGAGTCATTTTATCAACTGATGCCATAAGCGTTGCCGAAATTTTTTCATTCTGCTCGGCATTGGCTTTCTGAATATCAGCAAGTGCTTCATTTACAGAGGATATCAGTTTATGCTGTCTTTCAAGAGTTTTTTCGCTCATCTCTGAAATTTTTGAATTGATATCGGACATTGCCTTTGAGTTCTCCTGTCTGTTGTTTGACATTTCAGAAGAAACAGTTGCTGAAAGCGAATCTATTTTTGTATTTATAACTGTTGAGTCCTTGTTATCTTTTTTCTCAGCAGCTTTCTTAGCAAATATCACCGCAACAACGGAACAAACAGCAGTAATTGCAAGTAAAACTATCATTATTATTTCTGTTGCTGTCATAAAAATCACCATCCGAAAAAGATTATAGCAGAAATGTGCTGAAAAGTTAAGCCTTTTTACAAAAAATATTAATACGGCTATGGAAATCCGACACAAAAGATGATATACTTAAAATCAACTAAAAACAGAGAGGAAAAACAAAGTGAAAAGGACAATTTCTTTATTACTTGTTTTAATTTTAATACTGCTTTCCTTTTCAGCATGTCAGGAAGAGGAAACTGAGATTCAGATCTACTATCCCGTAACCGAGGACTTTGCGGCTCTTGACCCCCAGATAGTATCGGGCAGTTCATCAAAAATGATCGACTACAACTGTTTTGAAGGACTTGTAAGAGTTAATTCCGACGGTGAGATCGTTGCGGCAGGTGCTGACAACTGGACGGTATCCGATGATTCACTCACATACACCTTCTATCTGCGTAAAGATGCAAAATGGTATCTGACAAACTCATCTAAAGAAGAAATGAGTGATTCCGATCCGCAGAAATCCGACCTGCCTGCAAATTTTGACACCAGAGTTACGGCAAATGACTACGCATTCGGTTTAAAAAGAGCTCTTGATCCGTCAACAAATTCAGCTGACGGTAAATATTTATCGGCAATCAAGAACGGTACAGAAGTATTAAACGGAACAAAAACCACACAGGAATTGGGCATTGAAGTTCTTGATGATTATACATTAAAAATTACCCTTGACCGTGCCGATCCCAACTTTCTTTATTATCTGACAAGACTTGCGGCTATGCCGTGTAATGAAGCATTTTTCAATGCCTGCAAAGGAAGATACGGACTTGCGATGGAATATATGCTGTGTAACGGTGCGTACATCGTCTACCGCTGGACACAGGGTTCACTTATAAGACTTGAAAAAAATCCGCTTTATACAGGAAATGAACCTGCTCAGAACGAAAGAGTTTGGGTATATTACATTTCAGATGCCTCAACAGTCCCGAACAAGCTCGAAAGCGGAACTTATGATGCAGGCTACATTACTGCTGACGGCATCGGACTGTTCAACGACAAATTCAAGATCGAGTCCCGCAGTGACGTACTTTGGGGTTATTGGTTCAATTCAGACAATGAATATTTTGTTACAGATTCGTTGCGAAAAGCTTTTGCTTCATGTACGGACAGATCCGTTCTTACCGCACCGGACTATATCGAAGGCTCCACCGACAGGCTTTTGACAAATGCACTTTCACCTTATTACGAATACACGACCTCATTGATCGTATATGATGAAGATGCCGCCTCCGGACTTTACAAAACTGCAATGGCGGAAAACGAAAATATTTCTGCATCCATGGCTGTTACAGTTCTGACTACGGAGGATTTTGCTGACTCGGTAAAAAAACAGATTCAGATATGGCAGCGTGTTTTCGGTCTTGATGTCAAGATCAGCGTTCAGACAAGAGAAGAAGCGGCAAAGCTTTTCAGTGCAGGAAACTATCAGATCGCATTTCTTCCCGTTTCCGTAACAGCTACAAACACGGCTGAATATTTCCGTACATTCAAATCTGATTCGACATACAATGTAACAGGTTACCGAAACACGGATTATGATGCACTTTTAAATTCACTGAGCGACTCAATGTCTCAGGATGAAAAAAATACTGTATTTGCGAAGTGTGAGCAGACACTTATTTCTGATGCTGTTGTAATTCCTGCTTTTACAGAAGCTTCATATTTTATACAAGGCAAAGATGTTTCGGGAATCTATTCATTTTCTTCAGGTGAAGTTTATTTCCGAAACGGAACCATTCAAGCGAAAGGATGACGAGAATGTCAATACTGAAACCATTTAAAGCTATCCGCCCGAAAAAAGAGTACGCATCAGACGTTGCTGCTCTTCCTTACGATGTCATGAACAGTCAGGAGGCAAGAGACATGGTCAAGGGCAAGCCTCGGTCATTCCTGCATGTTGATAAGGCTGAGATCGATCTCCCCGAGGATACTTATATATATGACGAAAAAGTTTATCTCAAGGCAAGAGAAAACCTTGATAAGCTTTCTTCGGAAGGCATCTGCATACAGGACGAAACCGCAAAGCTCTATATCTACCGTCAGATAATGAACGGAAGAACTCAGACAGGTATCGTCGGATGTGCATCTATCGACGACTACATGAACAATATTATCAAAAAGCATGAGCTGACAAGAGCCGACAAAGAGGCGGACAGAATCAATCATGTTGATTATTGCGACGCAAACACAGGTCCCATCTTCCTTACTTACAGAGGCAACGAAAAGATCGATGATGTTGTTGCAAAATACACAGCACTTGAAGCTGAGTACGATTTTACAACAGATGACGGTATCAGAAATACTGTATGGGTAATTGACGATAAAAAGGATATTACTGCATTGACCCAAGCTTTTGCTTCTGTTCCATGCCTTTATATTGCAGACGGTCATCACAGAGCCGCATCGGCTGTCAAGGTCGGAATGAAACGCCGTGAAGCGAATCCCGATTATGACGGAACAGAAGAGTTCAATTTCTTTCTTGCCGTGTATTTCAAAAGTGACGATCTTGCAATAATGGATTACAACCGACTTATTGCCGATTACAACGGAAAAACAAAAGAAAAACTTCTCGCTGAAATCGCAGAGAAGTTTGATATCGAGAAAAACGGCTGTATTTATCACCCCGAAGAAAAACACACCTTCGGCATGTATATAGACAAAGAATGGTACAAGCTGACAGCAAAGGACGGCACATTCGACAAGAATGATCCCGTTGACAGGCTTGATGTTTCCATTCTTCAGAAGAATGTCATCACACCTGTTTTCGGCATTGAAGACCCGAGAACGGACAAGAGAATTGACTTTGTGGGCGGAATAAGAGGTCTCAGCGAGCTTGAAAGACGCTGTACCGTTGACATGCAGATAGCATTTTCAATGTTCCCCACAACTCTTGACGATCTTATGGATATTGCCGATGCATCAAAAATAATGCCTCCTAAATCCACATGGTTTGAGCCAAAGCTTTTAAGCGGTCTCTTTATTCACAAGCTGTCCTAATCAAATCTGTAACTGTGCACTTCTCAGGCATACTGCGGAGTGCACCTTTTTTTGTTGTCACAAGTCCTGCCGCCGCATTTGCAAAAGTCAGAAGCTCGTTTAACTGTTTTTCATTGGCATTCAGACCGTTTTCAAGCACAAAATCCAGAACACAGCCCATAAACGTATCCCCTGCACCTGTAGTATCAATAGTATCAAGGGATAAAAATGCTTTTCTATATACAGACACCCCGTTACAAAAGCCGTAAGAGCCGTTTTTACCGCAGGTGACAAACAACAGCTTTATATCGGAAAACCGTGCTTTTATCAGTTCATATCCTTTTTTAGCATCATTTGTTCCAAAGAGAAATTCAAGTTCATCATCTGCAAGCTTCACCACATGAGAATGAGCAAGTCCCCACAAAATTCTTTCCTTTGCTTCCTGCAGATCGCTCCAGAGATTTTTTCTTAAATTCGGGTCGAAGCTGATTATACAATCTGATTCCATTGCTGTTCTGACTGCAAATTCCGTTGTTTCTCTTGCCGTTTTATGTGTAAGGGATAGAGAGCCGAAATGAAAAATTTTACTGCTGCGAATCACATCAGCATCAATTTCGTCTTTTAATATCCTTGTGTCGGCAGTATCATTTCTGAAAAAGCTGAAAGAACGCTCACCGAGTTCATCTGTCACAACAAATGCCTGAGTCGTGCAACTGTTTTTATCAAGTATAAGGGATGAAGAAGCTACACCGCATTCTTCTATACTTTTTTTAAGAAGATGACCGAGAATATCGTCACCGACTTTACCTATAAATGCAGTCTTTCTTCCGAGCTTTGAGAGCATGGCAAGAACATTGCACGGTGCTCCGCCGGGATTCGCTTCAAAGAGAATATTCCCGTTTTCGCTTATACCGTTGTCGGTAAAATCAATAAGCAATTCGCCTAAAGAAACCACATCACACATAAAAAACACTCCCGTTAAGAAAAACAGCGGCAAAAAGCCGCTGAAATCATTTAAGAAATTTACTTTTCATGAAAATTATCATTGCCAGTATTGCAACAACCAACGCAAATACAACAACTATCAAAAATCCCCAGGGACTCTGTGCAAAAGGCATTCCCGCAAGATTTGTATTCATTCCGTATGCACTGAATATCAGCGTAGGAATGGAAAGTACGATGGTCACAACGGAAAGAACCTTCATTACAATATTAAGATTGTTTGAAATAACCGATGCGAATGCATCCATTGTTCCGCTTAAAATACCTGAATAGATATTTGCCATTTCAATAGCCTGCTTGTTTTCAACGATAACATCTTCAAGCAGATCAACATCTTCGGGGTATTTCTTGATGATCTCAAGACGAAGCATCTTCTCAAGAATAGCTTCATTTGAACGAAGTGCAGTTGTAAAGTAAACAAGGGATTTTTCAAGCTTCAGAAGCTCAATAAGCTCCTTGTTACGCTGGGATTTATGAAGCTCGCTTTCAACCTCTTCACTTTTTCTGTCAATAATTCTCAGATAGGAAAGGAACAAAGATGATGTTCTGTAAAGTATCTGAAGAATGAAGCGTGACTTCATGTTTGAATAGAAATCTTTGACCTTGCCGTTGGAAAACTGGCGGAGAATGGGTGTGTCCTCACTGCATACTGTAATTACGGCATCGTCAACCACGATAATGGCAAGAGGAACCGTGCTGTAAAGCTCCTTGTCAGTTTCAGCTTCAATTACAGGGATGTTAACAAGGATCATGGTATAATTGTCTTCGAGTTCTATACGTGAACGCTCATCGGCGTCCAATGCGGCTTTAAGTGCGTCAATATCAAGATTGTACTTATTGGAAATACGGTTTATTTCCGAATCTGAAGGTGCAATAAGATTGACCCAGCAGCCGGGTTCGGGGCCTGTCAACTCCTCAAGGTAGTTATTCCTTGTGATGTAACAGTTTGTCATATTATCAAATCCTTTCACAGCCGAACAAAACAAAGCTGTGAAAGTACATAAATTCAAAGCTTTGGTTTATTCAGCGATTCTTCGCTTTGGCGGTATACCGTTTTCCGGATACGCGTCGGGAACCATTAAAAATCACTTCCTTAATAATGAAATCAAGCATATGCTCTTATACTATTTTAGCCATTTTTTATTATTTTGTCAAGGAAATTAGGGAATAAACCTGTAACAAAAAATAATAAAAATTTCAGCCATATTTTATGCAATTACAGCTTGATATAATACGGCAAGTATCCTCATAAGCTCCGTGAGATTTATAAATATATTTTAACATTCATCCTGTAACAATTCAATAGCTTCACACAAAAAGCAGACGGCAGATCTCTCCGCCGTCTGTGATATTTTTTTTATTTATTCTGCTATTGCTTCTTCCTTTTCTTCTTCGATTACAGAAGTACAATGAGGGCAACGTGTAGCGTTGATATCGATATCTGTGCAGCAGAAGGGGCATTTCTTTGTTGTGGGAGCAGGTGCTTCCTCTTTTTTCTTACCAAAAGCCATCATCTTATTGATACCCTTAACAAGACAGAATAAGATAAATGCCATGATAATGAAATTAATAACAGCTGACAAAAAGTTTGATGCAAATCCGCCGATATCCTGCCATGAATATCTTGCTCCGGCTGTAATAAACTGAAGGATGGGATTAATAAAGTTATCCGTAAGTGATGTTACGATATCGGAAAATGCAGCACCGATAATAACACCTATTGCAAGGTCGAGCACATTGCCTTTAAGAGCAAATGCTTTAAATTCATTGAGAAACTTTTTCATTATGTTTTCCTGCCTTTTTTCTTTTTTATTTATATTATAACGGCATTATACGACAATGTCAAACAATAATTTTCCGAATCAGATATTTTTGATTATCTATGCAGATCCGCATTGCCGTAATAATATAACAGCAGCAATCATGCCAAACAAATTAAGATTCCGGTAAAACAAGAAAATCGGGGAATATGCTCCCCGACTGAGTTATTCATAATATCCCATCACTTCGAGGGGATCACATAATTGACCGTCTACACGTATCTCAAGATGAACATGCGGAAATTCGGCATCAGCTTCACAAGGAATTTCACTTACAGTGCCCAATTTCTGTCCCTGTGAAACAATAACACCTTTAATGATATCGTCAGCAGGGTCTGTTCCGCAGTAAGAAGCCACTACTCCGCCGCCGTGGTCAACTGTGATTATTGTGCCGTAAAGTGCATCGGATTCGATATTTTTCACGATACCGTCGGCGATTGATTTTACACCGTCACCGTAATCACCGTTAAAATCCACACCGTCATGAGTACGCCAATCACCCATTACATCATTGTAGACAGGTACTCCGCAACTGTAATCAGAACCTGTATCAGTGCCTAACGGTAAAATATAAGAAACAGGAGCAATTGATGTCTTTACCGTTTCAGACACAGCTTCTGTACTTACAACTACAGGAACAGTCGTAACCTCTGTAGCAGGCACAACAATAGTTTCATATTCTCTTGTATCCGGCTCATTTGTAACTTTAGCCTCGACCTCCTGTTCATCCGTTACGGCAGATGTCGTTGATTCCTTAGCATCGAGATCGTTAACAGATGTTGAGGCAAGAGCAACAACGGCAAGTATAAGTGCAGATGAACCTAAAGCAATTGCATACTTTTTAATTTTACTGTTTATTGCAGTTATATTTTCCTTATCATCATTCATATTGAATCTTCCCTTCATAATTCTTCTGTCAGTATTTTGTACATGTTTTCCGAATTTATACAAAGAATGAAAAAAGAAAAGCGGCAGCCTGAGCTACCGCATAAATTCAATATAAAGAGAAGAGATTAAGCTTCCTTTTTCTTGCTGAGGATAATGAATGCACCTGCTGCAATTGCACAAACTGCGAAAGCAGAGATCATTCCGTTGTCACCTGTCTGAGCAATGCTGTTGTTGCTGTTATTTGTGCCGCTGACTTTTGTTGTAGTTTCGGGAGCCTTTGTTGTGTCATCATCAGAATCATCCGCTGCAGGAGCGTTTGTTGTTGTCTCATCATCAGAACCTGCTTCATCGGGAGAAACTGTTGCTGTTGTATCGTCAGCATCAGCATCATCATCACCGCTGTCATCTCCGCCACCTGTAATATTGCCGAGAAGTGAACCGATATCAAGACCGCCGAGCACATCAGTAAGACCGCTGAGATCCATATCACCGAAAAGGTTAGTGACAGTATCAACATCCATACCCTCGAAAAGGCCTGTGATCATGCTCATATCCATACCGTCAAAAGCTCCTGTAATAGCACTGAGATCAAGACCGGCAAACATATCTGTGATTGTATTGGGATCAAAATCAGCAAAAGCAGCTGACATCTCACCGGACTCAGTATCAGCAGCAAAAGATGTTACTGAGAAAGAGCAAACAAGCAGCAGTGAAACTAAAATTGCTATAACTTTCTTCATAATCAAACAATCCTTTCAAAACCAAAAAGATATAAAAATTTTAAAATGAAATTTATTCATTACTTATGCTAATAATACTCCTTAAAGATAATTTTGTCAATCGTTAAAACAAAATTTAAATTTTTTCAGCAAAACAACAAAAATGCAAGCTCAAACTTTATATATTTTGTATTAAAAATAGACATAATCATCTCAAATTCAGATATTAACATACCTAATTATTCCTTACTTATATTTTAGCTTATATTTCGGTTCAAGTCAAGATAAAATAATATTACAAACACTTTGCGGAATACTGTCTATGAAAGGAGTTTTTATAATGGAGTGTTACGATAAAAAAGGTAAAAAGCAAAGCGGTCGTTTTCCCGAGGGGCAACGTCAGATATGGAACAGTGCGGGACCGCAAAATATCAGAAGCGATGTTCTGGGCAGTTATTCGGGAACAGATGAAGCTGACGAAGAACCCGTTCAGGATGCAGATGATTTGTGATTTCTCTTGCATTCCCTTATATAATTGATATATAATATAAAAAGATTATATTAGGGGAATGATTCAATGGATATAAAACAGATTATTTCGTTGTTGACTCAGGGGGCAGGTGTCTCGGGTAACGAACATGTTCTTGATGCCGCAGAAAAGCTTCTGGCTCAATACGCACAGGTGGAAAGAGATGCTCTCGGCAGCATAAAAGGCACTTTCGGCAGCGGAGAAAAACACATTATGCTTGATGCCCATCTCGACAGGATAGGGCTTATTGTCACTTCTGTTGATGAAAGCGGTTTTCTCCGTGTTGATAAGTGCGGAGGCTGTGATGCAAGAGTACTGAGTGCCGCAACAGTCACCATATGGGGCAAAAAGCCGATTTTCGGCGTTGTTACAAGTACTCCGCCTCACCTGGCAAATGCTGAAAATACCTCAAAAGCTCCGTCTTTTGATAATATTTATATTGATACGGGGCTTTCTTTCGAGAAAGTCAGAAAGATCGTAAATGTCGGTGACAGGATCACTATTGATGCACCTGTAATATCTCTTACCGATAATATCATAACAGGTGCGGCACTTGATGACCGTATCGGAATGGCTGCACTTCTGAGAGTGGCGGAAATTCTGAAAGACAAATCTCTTAACATCAAAGTAACGATCATTTTTTCCGTTCAGGAAGAAACAACAGAAGCAGGTGCAAAGGCAGGTGCATTCGGAATATCACCGGACGAAGCAATTGCAGTTGATGTCAGTTTCGGCGATGCACCTTCAGTAAATCCGCCCCTGTGCGGAAAGCTCGGCAACGGCGGTATGATATGTATTTCGCCGTCACTTTCGGATGAGATGTCCTCAGCCCTTATGAAAACCGCCGAGAAAAACGGAATCAGATATCAGACAGAGATATGTCCTTCTTCAACAGGCACCAATGCAGATGTTATCTCCGCTTCAAAATGCGGTGTAAAAACAGGACTCGTATCGATCCCGCTAAGAAACATGCATACTCAGGCTGAGCTTGCAGATATCAACGATGTTGAATCCGTGGCACAGATAATCGCCGCATATATTGCCGAAAAGGAGGTAAACTGATATGCTTAATACTATCAAGGAACTGAGTCTTCTCTGCGGCACATCCGGAAGAGAAAACAAGGTAAGAGATTATATAATCTCAAAAATTGAAGGCAGATGTGAATATCATATTGACCCCATAGGCAATCTTATCGCATACAAAAAGGGAGCAAAAACTCCTGAAAACAAAATAATGCTCGACTCACATATGGACGAAGTCGGAATCATCATAACTTATATCAACTCCGACGGCACGCTGAAATTTTCCACCGTAGGCGGTATAGATACAAAAGTTATACTCGGCAGACAATTCGTTTTTGACAACGGTACAGTCGGTGTGGCAGGAGTAAAACCCGTGCATCTGCTCAAAGGTGACGAAAAGACAAAGATACCTGACAGCGACAGTTTATATATCGACATCGGTGCATCATCAAAAGAGGAAGCTGAAAAACGTGTAAAAACAGGAGACACTGCTGTTTTCCTTTCGGATTTCACGCAGTTCGGAGATCACAAGATCAAGGGCAAGGCTCTTGATGACCGTGTCGGCTGTGCAATACTTATTGATATGATAAATTCCGACCTTGAATATGATGCTTATTTTTCTTTTTCCGTTCAGGAAGAAATAGGATTACGAGGTGCAGGCTGTGCGGCTTACGGAACAGATCCCGATTATGCAATAATCCTCGAGACCACAACAGCAGCAGATATCATTGATGTCCCCGAACACAAAAAAGTCTGCAAGCTCGGCGAAGGTGCAACCGTTTCCTTTATGGACCGAAGCACTCTTTACAGCAAAGAGCTGTTTGATGCAGCGTTTACTGTTGCAGGACATGAAGGCATAAAGATACAGCCGAAAACAGTAGTTGCGGGCGGTAATAATGCAGGTGCTGTCCACAAATCAAGAGCAGGCATAAAAACCCTTACAATAAATACTCCCTGCCGTTATCTTCATTCTCCGAGCTGCGTATGTGATACAAGAGACATTGAAAACGTCAGGAAATTAGCCGAAGCCATGCTTAATAAATTTGCCCATGATTGAACTGCTGAGAAAAGAAAAAGAAACCGAATTTCTTGATTTCTGCAACAGGTCGATCAACGGAGCTGTTATTTACACAAGACTTAAGGCCTACGGGACAAACAGCAACGAGGTTCTTTTCTGGTTTTCCCGAAATGAAAGCAATAATATTAACGGTGTGTACTCCCTGACGGACGGCATCTTCACTTTCGATGCAGATGATACAGCAGACAAGGAAGAGATAATGATGTTTGCGTCGGTAATGGGGGCAAAAACAATTACCGAAAAAGGCAGATACATACTCAAATATGACAGCAAGACAAAAAAAGGAACCGCCGAAGACATAACAGGGGAAAATCTCAGAGATATTTTTTCCGTCATATACGAAAATACACCAAATCGGGAGAATTTCTTTCCCCGATGGTATACGGATACTTCACATAAAATCCGCCACGGTCTTATTCACGGCAAAGGCGTTTTTATCGCAGGAAAATGTGTTTCCGTTGCACTTACCAGCGGTGAAAGTGAAAAAACAACAGTTATTTCTTCTGTTGCCACATTGAAAGATCACAGAAAACAGGGACACGGTGAAAATGCCGTGATATCCTTGGCGGCTTCACTCAACAAAGCGGTATATCTTATGACCGACGACGAGCATACTGCTCGGTGGTACAAAAAAATGGGATTCAAGGAAAACAGCACACTGCGTTAACGCCGACTAACGGCGACACAGCGTGCTGTTATTATTTCATTCAAAAACTTAAACGGTAAATTCAATTTCCAGAGAATTATCCGAAGTGTTATTCCAGAAGCCCTGAGCAGTGATTTCAGCCTTATACTTGCCGGGAGCAAGATCTTTAACGGGTATGCTGACAGTTTCGGGCATATTATAGATATAAAAACTTGACCATACGCAAATCTGTCTGACAATATTTCCGTTTGCATTTCTGACTGTGAGCTTATAGTCATTTACTCTGTCTTCAGCAATATCCGCCTGACCGAATGTCACAACAACGCCTTCCTCTGTTTTTTCTGCATTAACAGGAGTGTTATCGGCGAAATGAGGTCTTACCGTTGTGTTATATCTGTTGTCGGTATATGTAAATGTTGAAGGCTCTGAGGGACAGTCAATTTTCCAAGGCTCATGGAAGAAATTCTCCGTAATGATATCTACAGGATAGACCCTTACTCTGTTATTTTCATCTGCTTCAACGATAAGGAACTGACCGCACTGTTCATTGTCGGGAGGACATGTTCCGTACCACTTATCAAACTCATCAAGCTCAAAATAGCTCAATGAACCTGTACCGAGAGATGTAAAATGCTTCTGATGAATACTTCTGGGATCGTTGATGGGCACATGAGAATGTCCGGAAAAGTCAACAACCTGCGGATAATTCATAAGAATGGGATAGAGTGCTTCGTCAGCCCAATAAATACTGCCTGAAACGGTATCTGTAATATGCGGATGCTGGAAGAAGAAAATAGGTGCACCGGGGCAGTCCTCGGCAGCTATCGCAAGCTCATTCTTTGCAAATTCAAGCTGGGGCTCATCATAATTACAACCTCTTGTGCTTGATACAGAGATAAAATGAAAGCCGTTGATAACCTTGTGGTTATCATAATGCATACCGAATATTCTCTTCAGCTTTTCCTTTGCAGCCTCTTCGCCTGCACTGTGATATTCATGGCTTGCAAGAGAAAGTATGACTTCAGTGCCGTCCTTGAGTTTTTCGTCAATGACCTCTTTAAAATTAAGCATTTCTTCCTCTCTGCCACGGTCTGCAAAATCACCTACAGCAACAAGGGCATCAATTTTATCGTAATCACAGCTTTCAGCATATTTATACGCAAAATCAATACCTTTGCGAAGCCTTTTCAGCTCGTTGCAATCCTTTTCAGGCTTTACATGCACATCGCTCATTACGATAAATCTTAATTTGGGTGTAAACATAGACATTCCCTCCGTCAGTTTTCTGTAAAATATTTATCATACCAAAGAATAAATGAATATATCGACCAGATACGCTTCATATTCTTTTCTTTGTCATTTTTATGATTGTCAAGCATCTGCATTATATAGTCACAGTCAAAGAACTGCTTTGCAGTCTCGCCCGTAAACGCATCCTTTACCATGTTGTAATATTTATCTCGCTTGAGCCAATCATTAAGCGGGGTAAGGAAGCCCGTTTTTCTCATTGAAGCTGTCTTTTCGGGAACCTGTTTCAGTGCTGCACCTCTGAGAGCGATCTTCGTCTGTTCCTTTGAAACTCTGTATTTGGCGGGAATTGAAAGTGCCACCTTGAGCATCTCTTTATCAAGGAACGGAACACGAAGTTCAAGAGAATTTGCCATGGACATTCTGTCGGCTTTGACAAGAATATCCTGAACAAGCCATGTCTGCATATCAACATACTGCATTCTTGTTACATCATCGACGCCCTTACACATCTCAAAATACGGCTTTGTAAAAGTTGCGGGATTTTCAGCAGGTATATTTGGCTTGAGAACCTTATCTCTTTCATCCCAGGAATAAACATAGTTATTGCGGACAAAGCTTTCTTCGAGTCCCTGAGCTCCTCTGACAAGAAAACGTCTGCCGTGGAATCTGGGCATAGCTTTTGCGACTCCTGCCGCAGCTTTTCTCAAACACAGCGGAAGTTTCTGATAATTTTCAAAATTAAGAGGATCTTTGTAATAATGATAGCCGCCGAAAAGCTCGTCTGCACCTTCACCCGAAAGCACGACCTTGACCTGCTCGGAGGCAAGCTTTGTCAGATAATAAAGTGCAATTGCAGAGGGATTCGGAAGAGGCTCATCCATATAATACTGCACTATGGGAGCTGCATCAAAAAACTCATCTGCGGAGATCTTTTTAATATAATTATCAACACCTGCAACCTTTGCAAATTCCTGTGCAGATTTAAGCTCGGAGTATTTTTCCTCCTCGTATCCGACGGAGAAGGTACGAACCTTGTTATTTTTGCTCATTTCCTTAACCACATAGCTTGAATCAACACCGCTTGAAAGGAAACAGCCGACCTCAACGTCTGCAATACCGTGAACGGTCGTTGAATCACGGAATGTTTCAGCAATTATATCTTCCCACTCTTCAAGAGACTTTGTATCATCAATGTCATAGGTCATTTCATAATACTTACCCTGAGTCATTTTACCGTCTTTCCATTCAAAATATGAAGCAGGAGAAAGCTTATACACATTTTTAAAAAGTGTTTCATCTGACGGAATGTACTCAAAACAGAGATATTCGGGAATCCTGTCACGGTTAAGCTCTTTTTCAAACTTCGGATTTGAAAGAAATGCCTTGATCTCTGAGCCGAACATGAATGTATCACCCTTGAGATAATAGAAGAACGGCTTTATACCGAAAATGTCTCTTGCACCGAAAAGCTTCTTTTCGATCTTATCCCAGATAACAAAAACAAACATTCCCCGAAGCTTGGGAAGAAGCTCTTTTCCGTATTCTTCGTAACCGTGAATAAGCACTTCCGAGTCGGTATTTGTATAAAATTCGTGTCCTTTTGCAATAAGGTCTTCACGCAAAGACTGAAAATTATATATCTCACCGTTGAACACAAGAACCTTTGACTTATCCTCATTATAAATGGGCTGACTGCCACCCTCAAGGTCGATAATACTCAGTCTTCTGAAACCCAGTGAAACATCATCGTCAACATAATAATCATCCATATCGGGACCACGGTGAATTATTCTGTCAGCCATAGCCCTTACTGTTTTGTTGTTATAATCCGCATCCGCTGTTTCGTTAAGAAATCCTACAAATCCGCACATTTATATCACCTTAACTTTCTTTGAGCAAAGCTCGATACTGCACTTTGCCAATACTTCAAGAGAATCAACAACATCTGTTCTCTTCAAGTCAAAATCTTTATTAATGACCGAAAGCTCCGTGCAGCCCAGAGCGACCGCATCGCAGCCGTCAGCCTTCATATTTTCAATTATTCTGAGAAATTCTTTTATATTGACTTCCCTGCCTGCCTTGACCTGATTGTAAATTATATTCATCAGCGATTGTTCATCACTCAGTGACGGAACAGCCCAGTCAATACCGAATTTTTCACACATATTCTGATATGCTCCCGCAGAAACAGTACCTTTTGTGGCAAGAATACCGAGCTTCTTTATACCGCCGATCTTCTCAACTGCGTAACGTACCGTTTCTTCAATAATGTTGAGCATGGGAATATCAATATTACGCTGTATCTGCTCATAAAAGAAATGAGCAGTGTTACAGGGCATGACCACATAATCTGCACCTGCAGTCTGAAGCTTCTTCGCATCCTCAACCATCATCGGAAGAGGGTTCGGCTTCGTACTATCAAGAATAAATTCAGTTCGGTCAGGGATCGCTGCGTGATTGAGAACTATCATGGAAATATGATCCTGATCCTTCTTAGCATCTGTCAGCTTTACCACCAGATCCATAAAATAGACTGTGGCAAGAGGTCCTAAACCGCCTAAAATTCCGAGAATCTTATCACTCATTATTTACTGCCTTCTTCAGCTCTGCGTTTAGCATCTGCTCTTTCCTGCTTTTCCATCTTGCTGTACTTTCTGTATTGATTCAGATAAGCGGCAAAAACATAAAATGCACGTTTGGGACTCATATCAGCCTTATAGAAAAGCGGATAGCTGACTTTACCCTGCCTCCAGAGTTTTTTTACTTTTTTGCGAAGAGCTTCATCCTTAACATAACGGAGTATTATTCCTTTGGGAACAACGATAAAGAGATTTTCATTATCGGCTACGGTATATTCAAGCTCCTTGTGATAAATCATGTCATCAACGATCCATTTTACCGTATTGAAGCCGCTGCCTGTAACATAGAAATTACTTCTGCCGAGTCTTACGTTTATTTCAAAGAAATTGTATGTGTTGTTTCTGCTGTCATACTTGATATCAAAGTTTGCAAAGCCCTTGTATCCGATATACTCAAGGAACTTTGTTGCGGCTTCGACGATACCGTGTTCATCCACCTCATTGATAATTGCAACGGGATTTCCGATAGCGGAAGGTGTATGATCCTCCAGCAGGCAATGTCCCAGAGCTGCGAATTTCACCTTTGAGTTTTTATCGCAGTAACAGGTCAGAACACGCATATTTGTGTCATCGCCGGGTATACAATCCTGAATAAGAAACTTATAATCATAGCTTGACTTTTCAAGATTGCATAGCATTTCCTTAAGATCTTTTTCCGTATGGAAACGGAATATCTTTTTCTTTCCGGGAAACTGTGCATAATGATAAAGTGCAGAATTTGCCGTTTTTGCGATCACGGGATATTCAAAATCAAAATCAAGCTTATTCTCTTCGCCGCAGTTATAAACGTATGTTTTCGGATAATCAATACCGAGCTTTTCGCATATCTCATAGAACTTGTCCTTGAGAACGATCTCATCATAAAGCTCCTTGTCGATATAAGGAATGACATAATACTCGCTCAAAACAGCCTTATTATCAACGAAATTGCGTACATAGAAATCACCGCACCCCATAAGGATGAGCTGTTTCTTCCCTTTAAACTCCTTGCCTATTTCGATAAGTCTTTCAACAAGAACATTCACATCATCAATACCGGGCAGGACTCTGTTCTCGATGATCTTGCTCTCAGAAATGATCCTTGCCCTGCGTTGGCTGACAACAAGGGATTTTATACCGTACTCCTCATGAAAGCTTCTTGCAAGACTGTATGCAGTGATGTCCGCACCGAGAATAACGGGTAAAAAGCATGTTTCCTTTAATTTCATATATAAAACTTCCTTAATAAAATATAAAATTATTACATTTAATTGTACCATATTTTTTCATTATGTCAATCACTTAAACATTAATATAATTTTATTTTTTCTATTTACTTTTTTATCTTTTTGTTTTATACTAATAAATTATAGTGGATGATTATAGCTAAAGGAGACTATCTGCATGGATTATGAAGCATTGGGCGAGCTTTTGTTCCCCGACATTACAAAAACTCCAGATTATTTTGAGGAAATCTACCCGCCCCGACAGCTTAAGGAAGGGGCAAGAGTTACACGTTTTGCTCCCAGCCCTACAGGTTATCTGCACATAGGCGGTCTTTTCGGTGCACTTACGGACGTTATGACAGCCAAAGCCACAGGCGGCATATCATATCTGAGAATAGAAGACACCGACAAAAAACGGGAAATTGACGACGGTGTTTCAGCCATAATCAACGGTTTTGACGCTTTCGGCGTCGGTTTTGATGAAGGCGTAACAGGCTTCGGCACCGAGGAAGGTGCATACGGTCCCTATACTCAGAGTCAGCGTGTTGAAATATATAAAACAGTTGCAAAATCCCTTGTAAAACAAGGTCTGGCATATCCCTGCTTCTGCACTGCAGATGAACTTTCCGCAATGCGTGAAAAGCAGGAAACGGAAAGCACTTCCATCTGGGGATATTTTGGCAAATGGGCTAAATGCCGTGATCTGACATTCGATGAAATAAAGTCAAAAATCGAAGCAGGACAGCCCTATGTTCTTCGTTTCAGAGCTCCCGGAAGTGAAGACAACAAGATCGTTTTTGAAGATATCATCAGAGGCAAAATTGAGATGCCCGAAAACATCATTGATGAAGTCATTCTCAAATCCGACGGCGTACCGACATATCATTTTGCACATATCTGTGACGATCATTTCATGAGAACCACTCATGTTATCCGAGGCGAAGAATGGATATCTTCAGTCCCCAAACACATTGCTCTGTTCAAAGCTTGCGGTTACAAAGCACCCAAGTACGCACACACTCCTCAGGTTATGAAAATTGACGAGGAAGACGGTACAAAGAGAAAGCTATCCAAAAGAAAAGACCCCGAAGCGGCAGTCAGTTACTTTGTCGAAAAGGGATTCCCTAAGGAAAGTGTGCTCGAATATCTTGTAACTCTTCTCAATTCCAACTTTGAAGACTGGAGAAGAGCAAACCCCACGGCAGATATTTTTGAATTCCCCTTCAATCTTAAAAAAATGAGCTCCAGCGGCTGTCTTTTTGACCTTGTAAAGCTTACTGATGTCAGCAAAAACGTCATTTCAGTCATGAAAGCGGACAAGGTATACAGCCTTGTTGAAAAGTGGGCTGAAAGCTACGACAAGGACTTCCGTGAGCTCCTCATAAGAGATCCCGGGTATGCAACCGACATTCTCAATATCGACCGTGAGAATCCCAAGCCCAGAAAGGATCTTTCCCGGTGGTCACAGGTCAAGGATTATATTGCTTATTTCTATGATGAGCTCTATACTCCCGACTACACAATGCCCTCTAATATTTCCGCAGATGATGCAAAGGCTATCCTCAACAAGTACGCTGAAGTATACAGCGAAAACGACGACAAGGATACATGGTTTGCGAAAATAAAAGAAATTTGCGAGCCTTTGGGCTTCACTCCGAATGTCAAGGAATATAAGAAGAATCCCGATGCATTCAAGGGGCATGTAGGCGATATCTCTACCGTGATCAGAATCGCCGTCACATCAAGAACCAACACGCCCGATCTTTACATGATAATGAAGCTTCTGGGTCAGAATAAGGTTGTCGAAAGAATAAACAAAACAACTGAAAATATTTGATATTTCGTAAACACGAAAGGACGAAAATTTATGGAAGAAAATACAAGACCTTCAAATTTTATACACGATATCATTGACGAAGAACTGCGTGAAGGTATCAACACAAGAGTTCAGACCCGTTTCCCTCCCGAACCCAACGGATACCTCCATATCGGCCATGCAAAGGCAATATGCATAGATTTTTCAACAGCAGAAAAGTACGGCGGAACATGTAATCTCCGTCTTGACGACTCAAACCCGTCAAAGGAAGATACCGAGTATATTGATGCAATAAAAGAGGATATCGAGTGGTTAGGCTACAAATGGGATAACGTATACTATGCCTCAGATTATTTTGATTTCGTATACGAATGTGCAATACAACTTATTAAAAAAGGTAAGGCTTATGTATGCGATCTTTCCGCTGAAGAAATGCGTCAGTACAGAGGAACTCTCACTGAGCCCGGCAAAAACAGCCCTTACCGTGACCGTTCCGTCGAAGAAAATCTGGATCTTTTTGAAAGAATGAAAAACGGCGAATTTCCCGAGGGTAGCCATGTTCTCAGAGCAAAAATTGACATGGCATCCCCCAATATCGTCATGCGTGACCCTGTTATATACAGAATCATGTATGTAAACCATCATCAGACAGGTGACAAGTGGTGCATCTATCCCATGTATGACTTTGTGCATCCTCTTTCCGATGCAAAAGAAGGCGTAACATACTCCCTCTGCACTCTTGAATTTGAAAACAACAGAGCTGTTTATGATTGGTTCGTCAAGGAGATCGGTTTTGCAGAGCCTCCCAGACAGATAGAATTTGCACGTATGAATCTCAACTACTGTCTTACAAGCAAAAGAAAGTGCATGAAGCTTGTAACATCAGGCATCGTAAACGGTTGGGACGACCCGAGAATGGCGACTCTCTGCGGTATGAGAAGACGTGGATACCCTGCAAAGGCGATCCGTGATTTCGTCGATAAAATAGGTGTTTCCAAGGCAAACAGCGTCGTCGATTACGGTCTTCTTGAGTCCTGCGTAAGAGACTGTCTTAACGAGACTGCTCCCAGAGCTATGGCTGTTCTTGAGCCTCTCAAAGTAGTTATTGACAACATGCCCGATGATTTCAGCGACACTCTGGAAACAGACATTCATCCCGACCACCCCGAAACGGGCAAGAGAAAAGTAACTTTCGGCAAGGAAATTTATATCGAAAAGAGCGACTTTATGATCGAGCCGCCCAAGAAATATTTCAGACTGTTCCCCGGCAATGAAGTCCGTCTTAAAGGTGCATATTTTGTAAAATGTGTCGGCTTTGACACAGATGAAAACGGCGATGTTACTTGCGTACACTGTACCTATGACCCCGAATCCAGAGGCGGCAACTCCCCTGACGGAAGAAAAGTCAAAGGCACGATACACTGGGTAAATGCAGCTGATTGCAAGAAGGCGGAGGTCCGTCTTTATGACCGACTTTTCAATGTTCCCAATCCCAGCGATGAATCAAACGGCGACTTCACAAACAACCTCAATCCCGATTCACTCATCGTATCAGAATGTCTTCTTGAAGGCGGAATCGGTGAGCTTAAAGCAGGCGAAACATTCCAGTTTATGAGACAGGGCTACTTCTGTGTTGACAAAGATACATCAGACAAAAAGATCGTCCTCAACAGAACAGTTCAGCTCAATTCTTCATGGAAATAAGCATAATATCGGAGTGACAGGATGATGAAAATAATTTATAAGATAGTAAACTCCGCAGCCGTACTCGCTTTTATCCCAATACTGCTGTTTCTGCCGATGTTCAGATTCATAATGACCATCGGAATGACATCAAGCAACCAATTATTATCTATTTTCGGCAGTATGCTTGATCTTACAAGCATAATAAGCGGTGTAGCGGGAATAGACTTTGAGAATCTGCCCGAATATTATAAACTAACAGATGTTTATGACCTGATATTTGCACAGGATTCCACTTTTGCATCTGCAGGATTCGACGTGTCAGCACTTCCTGACGAACTGATAAAATACTTTACTGCAACAGCCGTGCTTTTTGTAACAGCACTCGTACTTGCACTTTTGGTGCTTGTTATAGGTCTGTTCACAAAGAAAAAAATTCTTCCCGCAATATTTGCCGCAAGCGGTCTTATATGCACATTCGCAGCAAACAAATGCTTTACTCATGTTGCAGAACAGCTCGTATCCGGCAAGATGTCAGTTATCCCCATGATCGAAAACATGGAATCTCTCAGCTCGTACGCTAATTATCTCAGTTATATTGATATCGATATACGTATTTTTGAATTGAGTTCCGCATATTCGATGATGCTTCTTGTTTTCGGTGCATTAATTATCATTAACATCGCATTTCATCTGGCAGAAACAACAACAAAATAAGCCCGAAACAGCAGACATCAATGCCTGCTGTTTTTCCGTCAATTTATGATGAAAAAAGTTCTTTATTTTTAAATATTTATATAAAAATATACTTGAATTATTTTTATTAATATTATATAATACAAGGGTAAACAACATAAGGAGGAAAAACTTATGAATAGTAAAATCTCAAGGAAGGTAATTTCCTGCATTCTTGCAGTTGTTATGCTCTTCAGTGTAACATCTGTGGCTTTCGCAGCAGAGGCTTCGGAATATGACTATCCCGTTATCGTTATTAACGGAATAGACAATAACCCTCTGTACGCAAATCCCGGTTCGGTAACCGCAACTCAGATATTCCCCCCCGAGGATACAACTATTGCTGTTCTTACAGCTGAAATGTACCTCAGCGGAATTATTGCTCTTTCAACAAATGACTACGATCAGGTTATGAACGCTTTTGTCGGTGACAAGGTTTTTGAAATTCTTGAGACGATCCAGCTCAATCCCGACGGAACATCAAAGAGCTCAAACATCGGTCCCATTAAGTACGATTATCCTCTCTCCTACTATTACACAGATACAGAGAGATACGAAAAGATCGCAGGTGAGATCGGTATCGGCATGGCTGATGAACTCGGTGCAAACAATGTCTATGTATTCACATACGACTGGCGTATTGATCCCATTGATAATGCAAACGACCTTGATACTTTCATTCAGAATGTAAAGTCCAAGGCAGGCAGCGAGAAGGTTTCAATCATCTCTGAAGGCTACGGTTCAACTGTTGCAACTGCTTACCTTGCAGAGTGCTACGAAAATGCAACTGCAGATGTTGACAACTTCGTAACTGTTAACTCAGCATTCATGGGTTCATCTCTTATCGGTGATATCTACACAGGCAGACTTGCACGTAACTACAACGAACTTCAGAACACAACAAGTGCTTTCATTCGTTACACAAACGATATTTCTGATAACCCCGCTACATGGTTCATCATCTGGCTTCTCAACTACATATTCAACACAGAGTGGGAAACTCAGGATCTTATCGCACAGTGTCTTACAATGATGGGTCACATAGTTGACGATCTTTACGACAACTATCTTGTCGAAATGCTTCAGAACTACACAGGTCTTTGGGCACTCGTTCCTGTTGAATATTATGACGAGGCTATGGACGTAATGTTCGGCGGTGATGATTACAACAGCGATCTTCAGGAAAAGATCCAGACTTTCAAGAACTATCAGGAAAGTGCTGATGAGATCCTTCAGAAGGCAAAGAGCGAAGGTATCAACATTAATATCGTTTCCAGCTGGAATCTTCAGCTTATCCCCATCGGTGACAACAAGGCTTCTGACGAAGAGCTCTTCGGTCTCTCCGCACAGAGTGACGGACTTATTGATACATACTACTCAAGCTTCGGTGCTTACACCATTCCTCTTAACGATGTAGGTGCAGCAGCTCAGCACGAACAGATCAATACTGACGGCGAATGCGAAGGTCACGATCATCTCAGTGCAGAGTATGATATGCTTGACACAAGCTATGATCTTGGTGCTATCGCACATTACATTGATGCTTCGACTTGTGCACTTCCCGACAACACATGGTTCATCAGAAACATGAAGCACGGTACATTTGACACAGAGAGCAATTCAATGGATTTCCTCGTATACCTCATGACGGAAGACAGAACACTTGATGTATATTCAGCAGATGGTCTTTACAGTCAGTTTATGAATTACAACAGATATGTCAGCCCCGGATATCTTATAATTTCTGATAATGATACTTATGCTAATTATCTTCTCGGCGATGTTAATCTTGACGGTAAGATCACAGCAGCAGATGCAAGACTTGCACTTCGTATTTCAGCAAGACTTGAGAACTATCCTGATGTTGACGATGTTGTCTTCATGAATTCAGATGTTAACGGCGACGGCGTTATTAATGCTGCAGATGCCAGAATCATCTTGAGAGTTTGTGCAGGACTTGCCACATTCACAGATTACAGAAACACTGTCGGTGTAGAATAATAAGCTAACAAAACATATCCGCTGTACCTTTTGGTGCAGCGGTATTTTTTTGCTTTATAGAAAACGGTCGCCGCAGTACGGAGCCGTTTTCTTGTGTTCAAAATAATCGTAACAAAACAATTCATTTGATCCACAGTTAAATTACTCCCTATTTTTATTGTAACAACCGTCCAAGCAACCGCATAAGATACAGTGTAAGCAACAAAGAAAGGAGGTCAGACAATGAACTTTCTCTGTGGTAACAACTCATGGATCATCGTCCTTATAATCATCGTTCTTCTCTTCAACAATGATTGCGGTTGCGGTTGTTCTTCAAACTCCTGCGGTTGCAACAGCGGCTGTGGCTGCTGCGGTTAATCCGAGGTAAAATAAAGTAAAAAAGGATCCGTCGCAGTAAACCTGTGGCGGATTCGAAACGTAAACAATAATTTGTCGAACCGTTTCAATGAACAATTTACAATTTACAATGTAC
>CAZTFS010000005.1:40638-43210 GCA_964613045.1 uncultured Eubacteriales bacterium | reverse complement strand
GAGATACCGAAATTACGATCGTGTCACTGTTGTGATTGACAACGGCATCAATAAGATGCTTTGATGCAACAGTAGCACCCAACCCCATAGCTGTACCAAAAAGTCCGATCACAACATAAAGCACTATTTCAGCCTTATACCTTGCCATATATTTAAGCAACCATTTCCATTCATTGCTCAGATTACGCAAAAGAGCTGCATATTCACTCGGTTTTTTCATTATCTCACTTCCTCTGCTTACATTTTTGAATGATAATTATATCATAATATCAATGTGTTTGCAACAGTCAAAACAACAACATACAAATCAAGACATAAAAAAGTGATCCTTCTGCTTTTATAAGGCTCAATAAAACGGCTTTCGCCGTAATGCGACAACGGCGGGACATATAATTTTTTTGTTTTATGTGAACACAGCTTTCTATAAAGTAAAAAAAACCCGATAAACTCAACTTAACACTTGTAAACAAAGAAGTGTGAAGCTATAGAGTTTTATCGGGATTTGCTGTTTTTTGAGCTGAAAAAGTATTTATCTTAATGATTGCAAAAATCAAACTTTCGGCTTCAGTAATTACCTGTTGATGCCTTTGTATTCTGCTTTTACCTTTTCGTAGCTTTCAAGATTGCCGATATCGTAGCGTTTGCCCGGCATTTCCATTGCGTGCACAGCCGTCTGTGTGCATAACCAGGCAATATAACTGCCCGGAGCGTCTGTTCCGCAGCCGCTGTCAATTCCGTTTTGCACGAGCTTTGCATCATTTTTGGTGTAATAATAAAACGGAGGACAACACCAATTGGTTGCAGGAGCCGGAGATTTTTCCGTCATTTCAAGGACCTTATCCTTATCATCAACGGTCACAACGCCGCATTTCAGGAGTTTTTGAAATTCAGGCTCATAATAACGCATAATGCAGGAGGTATTCTTTTCTTTTGAGTATTCAATAAACTCCGTAAGACTGAAATCAAGCACGTTATCGCCTGCAATAACCAACATATCATCGTCCAGTCCGAGACTGTCTATCGCAAACTGAATATCCTTTACTGCTCCGAGACGAGTCTCATTGGTATCCGTGCCGTCATCAACAACGGTGATCTTCTGAGCTTTTGAATCTGCCCAGTTTTCAAAATGATGAGCATACTTATGGTTGGAAATAACTACATATTCATCAACAGTGCCTGCTTTGTCAATATCATCGATCAACCAATCGAGAATTGTCTTTTCCCCGACCGTCAGAAGCGGCTTGGGAAAATTTTCGGTTAACGGATAAAGCCTTGTTGCATAACCGGCAGCAAGAATCAGACATTTCATAACAACACCTCGTCAATCGATATTTGCCCCATCCGCACTTTCGCAGATGTGCACAGAGTATTTACCCTCACGTTGAGGAAAAGCCTTCAGATATTCACGGGTCACATTTTCAATTATGCTTTCTTCATAATCAGGGTCGATCAGCGCCATACAGCACCCCTTAAAGCCCGCACCCGAGAAACGTCCGCCATAGATTCCGTCTGTACGTGTCATAATTTCATAAATAGCTTTAAGCTCGGGAGAACCGGTTTCCCAATTATAAATGGAAGATCTGCCGCTTTCAAAAGAAAGTCTGCCGAATTCCTTAATATCGCCTCTCCTCCATGCCTCTGCACCCTGCTGTACACGGAAAAATTCTGTATACCAATGCTCGGCACGCCTGTGCCAATTTTCGGGAAGTTTATCCTTGTACTGCAGATAAACTTCATAGGGAACATCACGGAGATTTGTTTCTTCAAACTTGCCGTAATCCATACCTGAGTATGCTTTCAATGCATACGCCGCACTTCTGCATTCATCAACACGCATATTAAAAGCAGAGCCTGCAAGGCTACGTTCAAGACCGCTGAAAAAAATTGCGATCTTATATGGCCGCATATCAGGATGCTGAGGGATAAGCTCATAGCTGTCATCCTGCAGATCCATATACAGCAGATGATCTTTTTTGCAATACATCTCGCAGGACTGATCCAACTTTCCGCAGGAAACACCTACATACTCATTTTCTGCTTCCTTTGATATTGTAATCAATTCATTTGCCGTAAGCGAGATACCATTCATAGTACACAGGGCAGATAAAAAAGTAATAATTACTGCGGCAGAAGATGACAGCCCGCCAATGGGAAGCTCACCGTAAATGACGGCACAAAGACCTCGTCTGAGCAGATAACGCTTATTAAGAGCGATCGTTGCACCTCTGAGATGGTCTGCCCAATCATGCTGCACCGTTTCGGGAGTAGCAGAAACATGCCACTGTGCTCTTTTTTCAAATTGCACGGACTGTATCTCGATAACACCGTTTTCCTTAGGACCGTAGGATATATAAATACCCTTATTGATAGCAAATCCTGTTATTTTACCGAGCTGATGGTCGCTGTGTGCTCCGATGGGACAGATTCTGTAGGGTGTAAATGCAGTATATTGAGCTTGTTTTTTATATATCTTTTCGAATGCTTCGGCGGATCTCACTGTGACATATTCCTCCGTTCTGACTTTTGAATTTAATTATAAGTCATAAAGACACTCTTGTCAATTCAAAAAAAT
>CAZTFS010000005.1:0-40538 GCA_964613045.1 uncultured Eubacteriales bacterium | reverse complement strand
CCTGCCGTTCTTCATCTTTTACTTTCTCATCGTTTTTGCATAAAGCGTATTTTCACTATATACATTGATGAATTTCCGAATAAAACTCCGCTTTTTAATTCACGTCTCAAACAGAAATATTCCTTAATTTTCCTAATTGTTTTTTTCAAAAATATTTTACTGCATAATGTTGTAAATAACGAAAATTTGTCGATTTTTATATATATTTATTATGTTATATTATAAATTCTGAGTTCTTTTGCATTGTGGGGGGGGCATCATGTTCGATATTCATTGTCATATTTTGCCCGGAGTTGACGATGGTGCCGGTAACATAGCAGACTCTGTAAGCATGGCAAAATTCGCTGCCGAAAGCGGAACAGAAGCCATAATCGCCACCCCTCACAGCAACATTCCGAATTCATTTCAGAACCATTTTGATAAAGAATATTCGGAAAATCTAATTGAGCTTAACAAAAGGCTCACAGCCGAAAATATCCCCCTTAAAATTTTCCCGGGGCATGAAATTTTTGCTTACGGCGATTTTCTGCAGCAACTGAAAAAAGGTCTGCTTATTACGCTGAATAATTCTGTATATCCGCTGATTGAATTTGATTTTTATGAGCACCCAAGGACAGTATTTTCAAAGCTTGAGCAACTTCTTGCCGAAGGCTATATACCTATTATTGCTCATCCGGAAAGATATGAATTTGTTCAGTACGACGAGGAGGCTGCCGGATACATTAAAGAAATCGGATGTCTTATCCAGCTGAACAAAGGAAGCATTACAGGCAAATTCGGCAGAACTGCACAATCTTCCGCCCACAGTATTCTTGAAAGACAGCTTGCAGACTTTGTTGCAAGCGATGCCCACAGTCCCTATGTCAGAACGCCTCGTCTTGAAAATACCCACGAAATGATAGGCGAATTATATTCTTATGATTACGCACAGCTCCTGCTATGCGAAAACCCGATAAAAGTTATTAAAAACCAAAGAATCCAAGGAGAAAAATAATGCGAATTTACAGACTTGTTATTTCACTTCTGTTCGTGATCGTTTTTACGCTTTTTTCCGTTGTTTTTGTTTCGGAGAAAATAAGCGAAGACAAAACAATACCCGTTATCACAATCGAAAATGAAATAATGGATGTCAGCCTGAATGCTAATGATGAAGAGCTTCTTCAGGGCGTTACTGCATACGACGAAAAAGACAAGGATCTGACAGATAAGATCATTGTTGAATCCATATCAAGATTCATTGAAAAAGGCATATCCAAGGTCACATATTCCGTTTGCGACAGCAACAACAATGTTGCAACGGCAACGAGAAAGATACGGTACAAAGATTATGTATCCCCCACCTTTGAGGTCAATGAATCACTTTGCTATTCACTTTATGAAGCAATAGACCTGCGTGATGTTATTTCAGCTAATGATTGCATAGACGGCAATATTACAGAAAATATCGTAATAACCTCAAAAGATTATACGAGTGCGGTCACAGGCGTTTTCACCTTAGATGTATCCGTAACGAACAAAAACGGTGATTCATCGGAACTCAGTCTCCCCCTTGTTGTGGAGGACAGAAAAATTAACGCTCCCGTAATTGAGCTTAAAGATTATCTTGTTTACGCTGAACCCGGCTCACAACTTGATCTTACAAGCTTTGTGATAAGTGCAACAGATGAAAACTATAACGATGTGAAAGATTCCGTCCGGACTGAATCTAATTTGGATATCAACAAAGAAGGAACATATATCGTTCACTATTACGCTACCGATGCCAACGGCATTCAGGGACACAGCATAATGATTGTAGTTATTGGGAAATGATAAGCTATGAATGAAAAAAACAAAATTACAATTGAATGGCACAGCCTTGTAAAAGATATCGTAAGAAATTTCTGGACCGTAATACTTGCAGCCCTTATAGGTGCGATGGGTGTTTACATCGCAGCACATAAGGTTTATGAGCCCGAGTATACGGCATCTGCAACGCTTATTGTTAATATGAAGAGCAGTAATTACACATACTCATTGTTTTCAGCATCATGCGATGCAGCAAATGTTGCAACAAACGTTTTTACACAATCGGTCATGAAAGAAAAAGCTGCAGCACACATAGGTGAAAGCAGCTTTAAAGGTACGGTTTCGGCATCTGTCATTCAGAACACCAATTTTATCAAACTTCAAGTTACCTCCGACAATCCGGAAACAGCCTACAGATTACTCTCTGCCGTACTGGATATTTATCCTGATTTAACAAATAAGGTGTTCAGCAATGCGACCATAAGTGTACTTAAGTATCCGTCAATGCCGATGGCTCCCTCGAACTCCATACCTGACCAGAACAAAGACCTGATCATTGCTGCGTGCGTTGTTCTGTCGCTTTTTGCAATCATTGTGCTTTCACTTACAAGAGATACCGTCAAAAACGAAAACGGCTTCAACGCCAAAATAGATGCGAAGCTTTTGGGCAGTATTCTTCATGAAAACAAAAAATTGACATTCAACGAAATAGTCAATAGGAAGAAAAAGGGTCTGCTTATCCACAGCAATGCGTTTATCAGTCTTCGTTTCATCGAAAGCTTCCACAAAATAGCGGCAAAGCTTGAGTACATGAAGAACAAAAACGGCAGTAAGATTTTCGCAATTACAAGCATTGCGGAAAACGAAGGCAAATCCACCTGTGCCGCAAATATTGCAGTTTCTCTGGCAGACAGAGGCTACAGAGTTATCCTTTTTGACCTTGACGGCAAAAAGCCGGCTCTGCACAAAATATTCAACGAAGAATATGAAGAAAACAGTGAGCTTTCAAATCTTTTTGATAAGCAGATATCCAACAACAGCTTCCGTCTGAGAAGATACAAGAAGACCTCACTTTATCTTGCAATCAACACAAGACCGTGGACTGACAGCCACAAGTGGCTGGAAAGCGGCGAAATCGAACGCTTCTTAAACAAACTCAAAGAAAAGGCTGATTTTGTTATAATTGATACAGCACCGATCTCCGTTGATTCATCCGTTACAAACGTTATAAAAATTGCAAACAAGACCCTTTTAGTTGTCAGAACAGATACAGTTAAAGTTGCGGCAATCAACGATACAATATCTACTGTAAGTAAAATCAGTGATAATTTTGCCGGCTGTATTCTTAACGATGTCTACCCGCTTATCACCCCCTTCTCATTCTCCGGAAATGATGAAAGCAGACATTACGGCAGAAAATACGGCAATTATTACAGTCACTACGGTCATTACGGTCACTACAACAAGATCAGACCGAAAGTCACTGCAGCCGATAATTCAAGCACTGACAATCAATAACACTAAGAAAGAACTGAAGAAATGAGTCAGACACAGAAAAACATTAAAAGAGATGACTTTGTAAAAGTCTATCTGAGCGATATAATAAAGGGCTTGCAAAAGTTCTGGTGGATTTGTGTTGCTGCCGCAGTAATTGCAGGCGGTTTCAAAGCGATCATCGAACGCATAAATTATACGCCGCAATATACTTCTTCCGCAACTCTTACAGTCAACACTCAAAGCACTGCCTCAGCAATTGGCGGTGTTTCAGTTTACAATTTCTATTACGACTCAACCACTGCTTCACAGATTTCAACCACTTTTCCCCATATTCTCTCAGTTAATATCCTGCAGGATATGATATGTGAGGATCTGGGGCTGTCTGCAGTGCCTGCAAAGCTCAGTGCTTCTGCGGTTACAAATACAAATATGATTACAATTACTTCAACAGGTTCAGATCCTCAGCTCACCTATGATGTATTGCTTTCTGCAATTGAAAATTTCCCGGCTGTAGCCAAACATGTTATCGGTGACATCAGATTTGAAATAATTACGCAGCCTCAGATTCCCACGTCACCGTCAAATAAGGTTGACTATCTCAGCCAGGCACTTTCAGGCGGAGCAATCGGAGCAGTTTTAGGATTCTTCGTGATCTTTATTTACGTACTTCAAAGAAGAACAATAAAAACAAAAAATGACATTAAAACCGAGCTTAATCAGGAAACTCTTGCAGTTATTCCTCACATTGCATTCAAAAAGCGTACTATCAAGACCGACAATTCCCTGCTGTTCACAAATTCTGAGATCAGTGACAGCTTCAAGGAGTCTGTCAGAATACTCAGAAACATATTTGTTTCCACACTCAAGGAAAATGAAAAAATCGTTATGGCAACAAGCTCAGTATCCGGCGAGGGAAAAACAACGGTTATAACAAACCTTGCTGTTTCACTTGTGGATCTTAATAAAAGGATCCTGCTTGTAGACGGCGATATAAGACATCCGAGTGTTCTTTCCCTGCTTGGGATTGACCCTCAGGAGCTTAAATTCAAAGAAGTTTCAGATGAATACAACATGGCTTACATTAAAAAGTACAACATTCATGTTATGCTCCCCGCTTCAAGTGAAAAAGAAGAAACCGGCTACTTTAACTCGGGAAAGATCAAGCAAGTTCTGAACTCTCTCAGGGATAGATTTGATTATATACTTGTTGACACACCTCCGTGCGGTCTCATTTCCGATGCGATGTTCATTGCACAAGCCGCTGATGCAGTAATCTACGTTATACACCAGGATGCCGTAAGAGTTTCACGAATCAAAAGCGGACTTGACAATCTGATGACAACAGATATCAATATCATTGGGACAGTACTTAACGGCACAGCAAACAGCATTCTTAACTATGGCGGTTACGGATACGGATACGGTTACGGCTACGGTTACAGATACGGCTACGGTTACAAATATGGCTACGGTTATGGCTACGGCTACGGAAAAGACCGTAAACACCACAGCAAAAAGAAAAGACACAAAAGTTCAGATCACGAAGACACAAAGGATTGATTAATGTGAAATTATCAAAGTCACTCTCCTGTAAAAGAAAATTTCATATTGAAACCTGGCGTATAAAAGCCATTTTTCTCATGGCATACGATATTATGGCAATCAATATATCGTATTTTCTTGCTTTGTGGATAAGATTTGACGGCGTATTTTCCGAAATTCCCGAAAAATATCTTGATCCTTATGTTTATTTCATCCCCATATATACTGTAATATGCCTTGCTATCTTCTATGCATTCCGAATGTATCACAGTATATGGGAATATGTGAGCATACGGGAGCTTCTCAAGACGGCAGTCGGCAGTCTGACAGCATCAGCAGTTCACATCATTCTGATAACGATTCTGTTCAGAAGAATGCCCCTTTCCTACTACCTCTGGGGAACATGCTTCCAGCTTCTGCTTTTGCTTGCATCAAGATTTTCCTACAGAATCTTTTCTGCAATGCCTCAGCTTTTCGGAACAGATACAGGTACGCATGCCTATCACAGAGTTATGATAATCGGTGCGGGCGATGCAGGCAGAATGTTGCTTGAAAATATCACAAAAACAAGGGGCAACAAAGACCGTGTTGTATGTATGATCGATGATAACCCTGACAAGCAGAACCGTTATTTTTACGGTGTTCAGATTGTTGGCGGAAGGGATGACATCCTTCATAATGTTGAAAAATATCATGTTGACCGAATCTACATTGCAATGCCCAGTGCATCAAAAGATATTATAAGAGAGATCGTTAATATCTGTAAAGAAACAGGCTGCGAAACAAAAACCCTTCCCGACTTCTATCAGTATGTTAACAGCGGAATTACCACAGGTGCACTCAAGGATGTTTCCGTTGAAGATCTGCTCGGCAGAGAGCCTATAAAGGCAGATATGAAGGAGGTTTATGACCTCATAAAAGGAAAAACGATTCTTGTTACCGGCGGAGGCGGTTCAATCGGCAGTGAGCTTTGCCGTCAGGTTGCAGCTCACAAACCCGAAAGGCTTATTATTTTTGATATTTACGAGAATAACGCCTATGCAATTCAACAGGAGCTGAAAGATAAGTACCCCGAAATGAAGCTGGAGGTTCTTATCGGTTCAGTACGTGACTCAAGACGGTTAGACTGCTTATTCAAGCGTTTCCACCCCAACATTGTTTACCATGCGGCGGCTCATAAGCATGTTCCTCTTATGGAAGACAGCCCCTGCGAGGCAATCAAAAACAATGTTATCGGTACATATAAAACAGCTTACGCCGCAATGGTTAATAATTGCGAAAGATTTGTACTTATCAGCACAGACAAAGCTGTCAACCCCACCAACATAATGGGAGCAAGCAAACGTCTTTGCGAAATGGTAATCCAGTCATTTGATAAAAAAATCAAGGAAAA
The DNA here is from genome assembly GCA_964613045.1 of uncultured Eubacteriales bacterium. Lineage (GTDB taxonomy): Bacteria > Bacillota > Clostridia > Oscillospirales > Acutalibacteraceae > UBA1081. The sequence goes on along the minus strand of CAZTFS010000005.1, from coordinate 34,318 downwards.
CCGCCAGAAGGATATTCCCAGACTCTTCACTCATCTGGAGGAGGAAGGCACGCTTTATTCCGACGGTGTTCCCGAGCATGTAAGAACAGAGTTTGTTGCCGTAAGATTCGGCAATGTTCTGGGCTCAAACGGTTCTGTGGTTCCCCTCTTCAAACGTCAGATAGAAAAGGGCGGTCCCGTAACGGTAACGCATCCCGAAATTATCAGATATTTTATGACTATACCAGAAGCAGTATCGCTTGTTCTTCTTGCAGGTGCATACGCTCACGGTGGAGAGATCTTTGTTCTTGATATGGGATCTCCTGTTAAAATCGACACTCTTGCACGCAATCTTATAAAGCTCTCGGGATTAATGCCTGACACCGACATTAAAATCGAATATACAGGCTTGAGACCCGGCGAGAAGCTATATGAAGAAAAGCTTATGGAGGAGGAAGGCTTACAAACTACTCCCAACAAGCTTATACATATCGGAAAACCCATCCGATTTGACCCCGATCTGTTCCAGAAACAGCTTGACGAACTTATGCTCGCCGCATACGAGAACAGCGACAGAATCACCGAAATGGTAAAAGAAATAATTCCCGTCTACAAAACAAACTAAACTGAAAAGAGGTTAATTAATGGCAAACATTCCGTTCAGTCCTCCCGACATTACAGAGGCAGAAATAGGCGAAGTCTGTGAGGCACTCCGTTCAGGCTGGATAACAACAGGTCCAAGAACAAAGGAGTTTGAACGCAGACTTGCCGAGTACTGCGGCACGGAAAAAGTTGCATGCCTGAATTCCGCAACAGCGGCTCTTGAACTGAATCTGCGTGTTCTCGGTATAGGAGACGGGGACGAGGTCATTGTTCCTGCCTATACATATACAGCATCCGCATCAGCGGCAATACATACGGGTGCAAAGGTTGTTTTTATTGACAGCAAGCCTGATTCCTTTGAAATGGATTATGACCTTATGGAAGAGGCAATAACCGAAAAAACAAAGGCGATAATTCCTGTTGATCTTGCAGGAATTATCTGCGACTATGAGCGAATTTTCACTGCGGTTGAAAGAAAAAAACATCTTTTCAGACCGAAAAACGAAATTCAGAGTGCATTGGGCAGAGTTGCGGTCTGTGCCGACTGTGCCCACGCCCTCGGAGCTACCCAAAGAGGAAAAAAAGCAGGCGAAATTGCCGATTTCACTTCATTTTCTTTCCACGCCGTCAAAAATCTGACCACTGCAGAGGGTGGTGCGGCAACATGGAAAAAGCTTGAGGGAATCAACAGCGAAGAGCTTTATAAAAAATATATGCTTTTCAGTCTTCACGGACAATCAAAGGATGCTCTTGCAAAAACAAAAGCAGGTGCATGGGAATATGATATCATCGGTCCGTGGTACAAATGCAATATGACTGATATCACCGCAGCAATCGGATTAAAACAGCTTGAAAGATATCCGGTTCTTATGAAACGAAGAAAAGAAATAATTCTCAGATACGATGAAATGTGCGATTCACTCGGTATTTCTCACCTTGACCACTACGGTGAACACCATTCAGGTTCAGGACATCTGTATATAACAAGAATCCCACATATAACGGAGGAAACAAGAAACGAGATCATAACCGAGATGGCAGAAAGAGGAATTGCCTGTAATGTACACTATAAGCCTCTGCCGATGATGACGGCTTATAAAAATCTCGGCTTTGATATAAGCAATTTCCCCAATGCATATAACTTTTTCAAAAACGAAATCACCCTCCCCCTGCACACAAGGCTTACGGGCAGCGATGTTGATTGCGTTTGTGAGAACTTTACACAGGTCGTAAAAAAATATATTTGAGGTTGTATTATATGATATTGCGAAAATGGAAAGATATCCCCGCACCTATGCAGATACCGGAGGTTAAAGAATATTATGATCTGCTCAGCAAGAAAAAAGCACAGCTGGTACTGAAACGTGTTTTTGATATTGTTGTGTCTTTTATTCTCCTTGTGGTGCTCTCCCCCGTGTTTCTTGCTCTCGCAATTGCAATTAAGCTTGACTCAAAGGGTCCTGTTTTTTACAGACAGACAAGAGTAACCAGATACGGCGAGGAATTTAAAATTTTCAAATTCCGTTCAATGGTCACCGATGCCGACAAAGGCTCTCTTTTAACTGTTGGCGGCGACTCAAGAATAACAAAGACGGGTAAATTTATCCGAAAATACAAGCTTGATGAATTAAGCCAACTTATTGATGTTTTCAGAGGAACAATGACTTTCGTGGGCACTCGACCCGAAGTCCCCAAATATGTTGAAAAATATACACCCGAAATGATGGCAACACTTCTTCTTCCCTCAGGTATAACCTCCGAGGCAAGCATTTACTACAAGGACGAAAACGAGCTTCTTGATGCCGCAGAGGATGTTGAAAAAACATATATCGAGGTTGTTCTTCCCGACAAAATGAAATACAACCTTGCCGCAATAAGAAGCTTCAGCTTCATTGACGATATTAAGGTTATGATATTAACTGTTCTTGCTGTTTTCCGCAAAGAACCTCGGAGTGAAAAAAATGAAAAAACAAAAAAACAAGCATCTTATCGCTCTGCTGACAAATAATGATGATGATATCTATTGCTTTCGCAAAGAACTTATCGAGGAAATAATAAATGCCGGCTACGAAATGCTCATATCATGCCCCGACGGCGAAAAATTTGAGCTTATGAAGTATCTCGAATACCGCTATGATGACCCTGTGATAGACAGAAGAGGAACAAATATTTTTGCAGACATTAAGCTTTTTATCCACTATCTTCTTCTTTTTATAAAAAACAAGCCTTCGGTTGTTCTGACATATACGGCAAAACCCAATGTATATGCAGGCATTGCGGCATATCTGCTGAGAATTCCCGTAATCAGTAACGTCACCGGCTTCGGCAGCGTATTGAATGAAGGCGGATTTGTACAGAAGCTTATAATGGGACTTTTTAAATTCTCGTTCAGACGTTCCGCCTGTGTTATGTTTCAGAATTCAACCAATATGAAGCTTGCGGAAGAATCAGGCATGGTTAAGGGTGATCATCAGCTTATACCAGGCTCGGGTGTCAACACCGAAAGATATCCCTTGCAATCCTACCCCGACGGCGGTGACGGAATAAGCGGAAAAAAGGTTGTTTTTAACTATATCGGCAGAATCCTTCATGATAAAGGTGTTGATGATTACATAGAAGCCGCTGAAAGGATAAAAGCCGAATATCCAAACACTGAGTTCAATATGCTTGGCTTCATTGAACCCACGGAAATGCACTATGAAAAGCTGCTTACAGAACTCACCGAAAAGGGTATCATTGAATATCGTGGCAGCCAAAAAGATATAAAACCTTTTGTTGCCGCATCCCACGCTACGATCCACCCGTCAACCTATGGTGAAGGAATGAGCAATGTATTGCTTGAAAGTGCATCAAGCGGCAGACCGATAATATCCACTGATAATCCCGGATGCATGGAAACATTTGTTGACGGCGAAACAGGATTTATGTACCACGGCGGAGATGTTGAGGCACTCTGTGCACAAATCAAAAAATTCCTTTCCCTTTCCAATAACGAAAGAAAAGCCATGGGTGAAAAAGGAAGAGAGCATGTAAAATCAAATTTTTCACGTAAAAAAGTAACAGACGCATATCTTGAAAAAATTAACAGCTTGTGTAAATAAGGAAGGAAAAGACATGTATACAGATCTTTATGAAAAACTGCTTGCAAAAGAAGAAAAAATCTCTCTTGTAGGTCTGGGCTATGTAGGTATGCCCATTGCCGTAGCGTTTGCAAAAAAGGTTGATGTTATCGGCTATGACCTCAATGAAAAAAAAGTTGAGCTCTACAAAAGCGGTATTGATCCCACTCTCGAAGTGGGTGACGAAGCAATAAAAAATACAAGTGTCGAATTCACTTCCGACGAAACAAAGCTTCGCAAAGCAAAATTTCACATCGTTGCCGTTCCCACACCGGTAAATGCGGATCACACTCCCGATCTGACTCCCGTTGAGGGTGCAAGCCGTATTCTCGGCAGAAATCTCACAAAAGGCTCCGTCGTTGTTTTTGAATCAACCGTTTATCCCGGAGTTACAGAAGACGTCTGCGTACCTATTCTCGAAAAAGAATCCGGTCTTAAATGCGGCGTTGATTTTAAAATCGGCTATTCTCCCGAAAGAATCAACCCCGGTGACAAGGTACACCGCCTTGAAACAATCGTAAAAATCGTTTCCGGTATGGATGATGAAACACTTGAGCTTGTTGCAAAGGTTTATGAGCTTGTTGTTGAGGCAGGTGTTCACCGTGCAGAAAGCATCAAGGTTGCAGAAGCCGCAAAGGTTATTGAAAACAGCCAGCGTGACATCAACATCGCTTTCATGAATGAGCTTTCAATCATCTTCAATAAAATGGGTATCGACACAAAAGCTGTTCTTGAGGCTGCTGGAACAAAATGGAACTTTCTTAAATTTTTCCCCGGTCTTGTAGGCGGGCACTGTATAGGTGTTGACCCCTATTACCTTACATATAAAGCTGAACAGCTGGGCTACCACAGTCAGGTTATCCTTGCCGGCAGACGCATAAACGATGATATGGGCAAATATGTTGCTGAAAACACCGTTAAAAAGCTCATTGCCACCGGCAAAAACGTTAAGGATGCAAAGGTTGCGATCCTCGGCTTCACATTCAAGGAGAATTGTCCGGATACCAGAAACACAAAAGTTATTGACATTATTAACGAGCTTAAGGAATACGGTATAATTCCCGTTGTTGCAGACACAGTTGCAGATGCCGAAGAAGGTAAACAGCACTACGGCATTGAATTCGTTGACATCAGTGCAGTTACAGATATGGATGCGGTAATTATCGCAGTCGGACATACTGAGTTTATGAGCTTCTCAATGAGCGATATTGATGCAATGTTTAAGTGCGGAGAAAACGGCAGCAAGGTGCTTATTGACGTTAAAGGCGTACTTGACAGAAAGACATATTCAGAAGCAGGCTATCAGTACTGGAGGCTGTAAAATGGGCTACAGACATCTCAAATTTCCCGAAAACTCTTTATTTCTTGTTACAGGCGGTGCAGGCTTTATAGGGTCAAACCTTTGCGAAGCAATCCTTGAAATGGGTTACCGTGTGCGCTGTCTTGACGATTTATCAACAGGCTCACAGAAGAATGTTGATATGTTTATTTCAAACCCCGATTATGAATTCATAATGGGTGATATAAAAGACCTTGATGTATGCATAAATGCTTGCAAAGATGTTGATTATGTTCTCAATCAGGCAGCATGGGGAAGCGTTCCCAGAAGCATTGAAATGCCGCTTTTCTACTGTGCAAATAACATCAGCGGCACACTTAATATGCTTGAAGCAGCAAGACGGAATAATGTCAAGAAGTTTGTTTATGCCTCTTCATCATCTGTTTACGGCGATGAGCCCAACCTGCCAAAAACCGAAGGAAGAGAAGGCAATCTGCTCTCTCCATACGCTCTTACAAAAAGATGCGACGAGGAATGGGCAAAGCAATACACAAAGCACTACGGTCTTGACACCTACGGAATGCGTTATTTCAATGTTTTTGGAAAAAGACAGACACCCGACGGTGCTTATGCGGCAGTTATTCCCAAATTTATCAAGCTGCTTCTCAACGGTGAAACACCCACGATCAACGGCGACGGAAAACAGAGCCGTGACTTCACATACATCGAAAATGTAATTGAAGCAAATCTTAAAGCCTGCCTTGCTCCGCACGAAGCTGCAGGTGAAGCTTTCAACATCGCATACGGCGGCAGAGAATATCTGATTGATATTTACTACGGTTTAACAAAAGCCCTCGGTGTTGATATTGAGCCGAATTTCGGACCTGACAGAGCCGGTGATATCAAGCACAGCAATGCTGACATTTCAAAAGCGAAGGCTATGCTGTGCTATGACCCCGAATGGAGCTTTGAAAGAGGAATCAAAGCTGCCATTGAATGGTATAAAGAAAACTTATGAGCAAAGGTACAATAATCTATTTCGGCGGATTTACACTGCCCGATAAAAGTGCATCCGCAAACAGAGTTGTTTCCAACGGAAAGATATTCAATACTATTGGCTATAACACTGTTTTTATCGGTGCTGCTCCGTCAGTTGATGACTTTTACGGCATAAGACCCGTTGAAGGATATAAAAATATGTATGAACAGGCTCATCCTAAGACTGCCATCCAATGGTTTAAACACATGTTCAATATAAGCTTTATTGATGAGCTTACTGAGAAATATGGCGATGTTGAAAGAATAATTCTTTACAACACTCCCCTTTTCACTCTGCTTAAAGCAAAAAAATATTTCAGCAAAAAGGGAATAAAAGTTTGTTACGACTGTACGGAGTGGACAAAAGACACTGACGGCTCATTTCTGAAAAGAGCCTTCAAGGCTCTTGACGAAATTCTTATCAGGAATTTCGCCCACAAAATCGCAGACGGGATAATTGTCATAAGCAGTATGATGAAAAAAAAGTACAGAAAAAATGACAGTCTTGTTCTTATTCCTCCGCTTGTTGATATCAGCGATCGTATATGGCACCGGCAAAGCGATACTGACGGCATATTTGAGTTCTGTTTTGCAGGCGTACCTGACGGCAACAAGGAAAGCCTTGATAAAGCAGTTGAAGCATTCTGCAGCATAAATAAAAATGACATCCGTTTTCGCATAATCGGTATTACCGAAAATGATTTCAGACATATTTATCACGACTGCATAATTCCTCAAAATATACAAAACAAAATAACCTTTATGGGCAAGCTTTCCCATGAGGAAACAATAAAATATGTATCACAATGCGATTGCTATATTTTCATCCGTCGTTCAGACCGACGCAACAATGCAGGTTTCCCTACAAAATTTGCTGAGGCATACACCTGCGGCGTACCGATAATAACCACGGATGTCAGCGATGTCGGGGAATACATCAAAAAAAGCGGAACGGGCACTCTGCTCAAGGATATGTCAGCCGAAAGTATAGCAGATGCAATGCTTGATATGATTGAGAAAAACACAAAAAAATCAGAAAAAGCTCTTAACACAGCCTTCCACTTTGAAACATTCATAAAAGAATTCGAGGAATGGCTTAGTAAATAAAAAAGGAGGAAAATATGCTCAAAGACGGATTGTCGTACGGATTTATACAGAAAATAGCCGTGCTTTATCTTGTTATATGGACAATTTCTCCTCCTCTTCAGGTCGGAACGATCTACAGATTACTCGCACTTGCCTGTGCAGGTGTGTGGTTTGTAATATGGTTTATCAGGGAAAACCCCGTTATTCTGGGGAAAGAACAGGTTGGAGCAATTTTTTTCCTGATCCTTGTAATCGGCACAATTTATTTTGAAAGTCAAAATTTATCGAACTTACTGAAACAAATTGCCATGATAATGCTGGTTATCTGCTTTATGATGAACCATTTTTACACAGATAAGTGGGATGAACTTTCGGGGCTGATTCCGATCATACTTATCTTGCTGACTGTATGGAACGGTATTACAATAAATGCTCTGATTGAAGACCCAACTATTGCAAGACAGTTGGTTCGTGACAACGAAGACACCTATACCTACCTGGAAAGCGGTATCGGCGGATACAGTCTTATATACCCTCAGGTTTGTATATGCCCTGTAATTTTTGCATGGATAATAAAATCATTTAAAAGCAACAAATTGCTCTTTGCTGTGGGTGCGTCATGGTTCGTATCATATATATGGCTGATTGCAATTGCAGGTTATTCAATCGCCGTATTTACCAGTGCACTGAGTATAGTTCTTCTTCTTTTCTACAAAGGAAGAAGTGCAACTGCCGCCTTTGTTGTTTCCGTAGCTCTGTTCGTCTGCATTATGGCAGCGATAATGTATATTGACAGCTTCAGAAACTGGTTGCTTGAATTTTTTGACGGCACAGCTGTTGAAAAAAAAATCAACGACCTTGTATCAACTTCCGAAACAGGCGAAACTGGTGAATCCATTCAAGGCAGAATTACTGCTTATTTAACCAGTATTAATAATATAGTCAAGTATCCGATAATCGGATCACTCTGGCGTAAAAACGGCGGCGGGCATTCTGCATTTCTTGATATCTCTTCAAAATACGGATTGTTCGGTGCATATATGTTTTCAAAAATGTTTTATACTGTTCCGATTTTCTATAAAAACAATTACAGTGATTCATTTATCGTTTCCGCAGCCAATATAACGCTGATCTCTCTGCTGTTTGTTTCTGTTCTTGACTCGTTCAATTATTCATTTACCTGTATGATACTTATAGTCGCCCCACTGTTTTTTGAAGATATTTTAAAATGGACCGAGGTCTGTGAAGAATGAAAATATTATGGACTGTAAATTTAATACCCGCTGAAGTTTCGGTAAAGCTTGGCATGTCAGCCGAAGTGCTTGGCGGCTGGGTTGAATCTATGGCTGCTCAGCTCAGAAAAAACAGCGAAGTTGAGCTTGGCATTGTATGCAAATGCGAAAAAAACATAAATTTTCTTGAAACAATCAACGGAATAACTTATTTCAGCCTGCATTATACTCCTTCAACATCTCTTTCTGAGCTTGAAAAAAAATGCGATAAAATCGTTTCCGGTTTCAAGCCTGATATAATCAATATTGAAGGGACGGAATTTCTCCACGCAAGGGCAATGCAACTGACAGCAAAAAAACATGGAATTCCCGCCGTTGTTTCCCTTCAGGGAATCCTCAACGGACAGTATGCTTATCAGTGCGGTCAACTGCAAATTGACGATATGATGTTTTCAAAATCCCTGACGGAGATTTTCTCTGCATGGATCATGCATCTTCGCAAAACAAAATGGTACAAGCCCCGCATGAGCTCCGAAAAAGAAATCATTGAAAACGCAGACTATATTCTCGGCAGAACGACCTGGGACAGAGCCCATTCCTATGCAATCAATCCAAAAGCAGAATATTATTCATGTAACAGGGTTTTGCGTAAGCCCTTTTATGAAAATAATTGGGATATAGATAATATTCAGCGGCACTCACTTTATGTAGGTAATGGCTACTATGCACTCAAGGGTGTTCATTTTGCGGTTATGGCATTACCTGAGCTTATACGTGAATATCCGGACATAAAGCTTTATGTTGCAGGCTACAAGCCTTACAGCGATAACGATAACCGTTCATTTCTGAAAAAAGGCTATGGTGCATATCTGAAAAAACTGATAAAAGACCTTGGCGTTGAGGAACATATAGAATTTACAGGGCCTCTCAATGCTCAGCAGGTGGCACAAAAGTTAGCAAGTGTCAACGCTTATGTGTTGTGCTCTGCAATAGAAAACAGCCCGAACACATTGGGCGAAGCTATGACTGTTGGCACGCCCTGCATTTCTGCATATACCGGCGGAGCTCCCGATATGGCTCAGGACGGCAAAGAAGCTCTTTTCTACAGAAACGATGACCCGAAACTTCTTGCCTGGAACATAAAAAGAGTTTTTGACAACGATGAGCTTGCTCTTTCACTTTCCGAGGCAGGAAAAAAGAGGGCCCTTGTAACTCATGATGCCGAAAAAAATGCTCAAATGCTTATTGATGCATATACCGATATTCTTAAGGAGAAATAATATGAGCTACGCACCGATTGTAATATTTGTATATAACAGAAAAGATCATTTTGTTCAGACATACAATGCACTTGCTGACTGCAGGGAAGCAAAGGAATCCGAGCTTTTCATTTTCTCTGACGGAGCAAAAAACAAGGACGGCATTGCCAAGGTCAATGAAGTCCGTGCCGCAATTTCAGAAATAAAGGATGCAGGTGATTTTAAATCTGTTACGGTCAAAGAAAGTCCCGTAAATAAAGGACTTGCCGCATCTGTCATTGCAGGAGTTACCGAAATAATAAATACATACGGAAAAATAATTGTTGTTGAGGATGATTGCAAGGTTTCGCCTTTCTTTCTCAGTTATATGAACAACGCACTCAACTTTTACGAAAACAATAAGGAAATCGGTTCAATTGCAGGCTATTCTCCAAGGATCAATATTCCCGCTGACTACAATAAAGATCTGTTTGCCGCATACCGTTCCTGCAGCTGGACATGGGCAACATGGAAAGACCGCTGGGAAGGTGTGGATTGGGAGCTTAAGGATATAAAAGATTTCTATAATTCCCCCAAGCTCATCCGCCGTCTTAATTCCAACGGCAGCGACAGATTTATGCGTCTTTACCGCCAGACAAAGGGCAACGGCAGCTCCTGGTCCGTAAGGTTCGGTGCACATCTTGTAAAAAAAGATTTAATTACAGTCTACCCTAAATATTCCTACGTCAGCAACATAGGATGTGATGAATCCGGAGTCCACAGCAGATCCGACGATGCTGAAAAAATGCGTGTGGATTTATCAAAAGCAATTAAAAATCCCAACTTCACCGATGTTGAAATTGACAAAAGAATTCAGAAAATTCTTAAAAAGCATTATTCTTACGGATTTGTTTCCGAAGCAAAGAAGCTCATTGCAACAATTCTGATTGTAATAAAAGAAAGATTTAAAGGTTGATTTTTATGGAGAATCAAGCTCTTATCAGCGTAATTATACCTGTCTACAATGTAGAAAAATATCTGCATGAGTGTATTGACAGCGTTATTAATCAAACATATAAAAATCTTGAAATTATTCTCATTGATGACGGCTCAACGGATTTATCGGGGCAAATTTGTGACAGATATTCATCAGCTGATAATATAAAAGTTTTTCATCAGAATAATTCGGGTTTGTCAGCCACAAGAAATGCAGGTGTAAAGCAGGCACAGGGAAAATATATTTATTTTCTTGACAGTGATGACTATATCGTTCCGGATGCTATCGAAAAGCTGTGCTGTGTTGCAGAGAATAGCAATGCAGATATTGTTTTTTTTGATGCAGAAAGTTTTGCTGACAATTCAGATATTAAAGTGAATCAAAGCTATATCCGTAAAAACACTTACAGCGTACAGTCCGGCATAAAAACTCTTGAGCAACTGCAGACAAACGGCGAATTTCACAGTGCTGTTCAGCTTTTATTTTTCAGTCGGGAGTTTTTGGAGAGTAATAACATCAGTTTTATGACAGGTGTTGTTTATGAGGATATGGCATATACATATCAGGCTTTTTGCTTGGCAGAAAGTGTTGCACAGTGTTCTGAAGCATTGTACCGTCGCCGGTACAGGGCTGATTCTATTATGACATCAAAAAAAAATAAAAGATATTTTGATAGTTGTGTTGCTGTGTATAAAGCAGTCAGAGATTTTTCCGTAAATACAGATATTATTTATACGGATGTGGCAAAAAAATACATAGCAAGGCTGGCTTTTAATATATTCAACAACTATTATAAGCTCAATAAAGATGATAAAAATGCTTGTTACAAAAGTTTTAAAGAGGCAAAAAAAGATATACTTGCGAACAACGCTTATGGAAAAAAAGCACTTAAGATGAAATGCTACGGCAATTTCTTTTGGTTTGTATATAAAGTATACGAAAAAACTTTCGGCAGAGTTTTAAGGAGAATTTTATGAATGGCAAAAAGCAGATTCTTATGATAATGCCCGTTTTAAAGAACGGCGGTGCTGAAAAGGTTGCAGCACTTCTTCTTAATGAGTTTGATAAAAACGGCTGTGGCTGTGAGCTTGTTCTAACAAATTCCGAACGCAATGAAGTTGTTGACCGTGGACTTAATTCGGATATCACACTTACGATTCTTCGTGAAAAGTTTCAGAAAAACAATTCCTTAAAAAAACTTTTCATTAAACTTTTCAGACTTTTTGCATCGCTGATCTGTAAAATCCCCGAACTGATGAAGAAAAAAGTTCCTGCAGAATGGGCATATCTTTCATTCAAGGCACAGTATTATGATGAGCTTAAGGCATTAAAAAAAGTTATTTCAGATAAACCTGAAGCAACAATCATATCCTTTCTTCAGCCGTCAATCCCCTTGACCCTGCTTGCATCAAAAGGACTCCCCAACAGAGTTGTTATTTCCGAAAGAGCAGATCCCTACCGTCTGCTGAAAAAACGCTACGGATATAACTTCATAAAGAAATACTACCGGCGTGCTGATGCCGTTGTGTTCCAGACAAACGATGCAATGACAGCTTACCCCGAAAACATTTCTAAAAAGGGCACAGTCATTTTTAACCCCATAAGTGATGATCTCCCCGAGCCTTATTTTGGTGAACGAAATAAAAATATAACAACATTCTGCCGCATTTCAAAGCAGAAAAATTTACCAATGCTTGCCGAGGCATTTTCTGTAGTACACAGAGATTTCCCCGAATACCGACTCCGGATAATCGGACAGCCCAACAATGATGATGATATTATTGCACTGAATGAAACAAAAGCTGTTATTGAAAAGCATGATCTTACAGAGTTTGTGGATTTTCTTCCCTTCAGCAAAAATGTTCACGGTGAAATAATCAAAGATGCGGTATATGTCAATTCTTCCGATTATGAGGGTATGTCAAATGCTATGCTTGAGGCAATGGCTATCGGTATGCCCGTTATCTGCACAGACTGCCCCATAGGCGGTGCAAGAGCTGTAATAAAAGACGGCGAAAACGGCTTGCTTACACCGGTGGGGGACAGCAATGCTATGTCCTCGGCAATCAAGCAAATACTGTCGGATAAAGAACTGTCCTGCAAGTTATCACGAAATGCATCAAAAGTCCGCAATGAAATGTCATTGACGAATACGGCAAAATTATGGTTGGAGATTTTGCAATGAAACAAAAACTTCTTATTGTTGTTCATCATCTTACAATCGGCGGTGTGCAGAAGTCGCTGATTTCTGCATTAAAAGCCATAGATTACAGTAAATATGATGTAACGCTTTATCTTCGTAAAAACAGAACAAATCTTTTGCCCTATGTAGATGAAAGAGTAAATGTAATTATAAATACAGATCCTACTCATTATTACAGAAAGCCGTATTCCTTGATTTTACAGCTTGCTTCATATTTTTTCCGTCTGTTTGGAAAAATTGCAAAAGCGGAAAAATATGATACTCTTCTTGCTGATAAGATCAGAAAAGCATCAATGGAGTATGAGAAAAAAACATATTTCAAAGATAAAGCTTTTGATAAGGCTATTGCCTATGTACAGGGTTATACCGTTCAGTTTGTTGATGAATATGTAAAAGCAGATGAAAAATATATGTTTTTTCATACAAGTACCGACGAAATACATTCTGTGCATACAAAAGCCATTCCCCGTTTCAAAAAAATTGCAGCTCTTCATCAGCAGCAAAAAGAGCTTATTGAAATGTGGTATCCCGAAGCAAAAGACAAAATCAGCATTGTTGAAAATTATGCTGACAGGGATTTTCTTCTGACACAAAGTAAGGAATATTCTGTTTCAAAGTCTGAGGATAAAATCTGCATCTGCTCCTGCGGAAGGTTTGCAACTGTCAAAGGCTTTGATATGGCTGTCGAAAGTGCAAAACTGCTCAAGGATAAAAACATCTCTTTTCTGTGGTATTTTGTCGGTGACGGACCTGAAAGAAAAAAAATTGAAGGTCTGATTGAAAAATACAATTTGCTCAATAACATCGTTATAACAGGTATGCAGACAAACCCATATCCATATATGGCTGCGTGCGATATATATATTCAGCCATCATATCAGGAAGCTATGCCGGTAACGATACTGGAAGCACTTAGATTAAATAAACCTGTTATCACAACAGCCACAGTCGGCGGTGAGAAGCTTGTTAAAAACGGAAAAAACGGTCTTGTCTGCGAAATAAACGCAAAATCACTTGCCGAAACAGTTGAATATCTTATCGAAGATAAAAATACTTATACAAGTATAGTTAATAATCTTGAAAACACGGATTATTCCAAGGAATCAGAAAAATACAAAGAGCAATGGAAGTCTCTTTTAGAGGAGTGAAAAACAAATGAAGTTCAGCATACTTGTTCCCGTTTACAATGTTGAAAGCTACCTTGAACAATGTGTTGAATCATTGCTTAACCAAACCTATAACGGAGAATATGAAATCATTCTCGTTGATGACGGCTCAACGGATTCCTCGGGAATGATCTGCGACAGATACGCAGAAATTTATCCCGATAAAATCAGAGTTGTTCATAAAAAAAACGAAGGTCTTGTTTCTGCAAGACAGACAGGAATTGAGGCTGCTCAAGGCGAATTCAGTCTTTTTATTGATTCAGATGATTTTGCCGAGGAAAATCTGCTTTCGGAAGTTTCTTTTGCACTTTCCGAGGAAAAACAGACCGACATAATTATTTTTTCATTCTTCTATTATAAAAACAATCAAAAATTCCAAAGAAAAAAAACTATTGCCAATGAAAAATGTGTATATAGCGGTGACAAAAAGAGAGAGCTTTATGAAGCACTTATTTCAACATCGCTAATCACATCATTATGTTCAAAAGCTGTTAAAACGGATATTCTGAAAAACGATCCTACCGATTACTCCCTTTACTATGACAAAAATATGGCAGAGGATTGGTTCAGGTCAATTCATCTTCTTACAGCCGCACAAAAAACAGTTTATATAAATAAGCCTCTTTATAACTACAGGACAAACGAAGAAAGTATATCACGCTCATTCAGACCCGAAACCATACAAAAGAAAAATATGCTTTATGTTTATGAACGTTTCATGGAATATCTTCCTGTGTGGGGTATGGATACCGAAGAATACCGTCAAAAGCTGAACGCAAGATGGCTGAATGAGGCTATGTTCACATTTTCACAATATTATGAAAATGCTTCCTCTGCAAAAGAAAAAAAACAAGTTCTGAATTATAACTGGCGTTCAATGCTTCCTGAGGAATGCTTAAAAAACGAATCCCCTTTCGACAGCAAAGCAAACCGCAAACTGCTCGACATGATTTGCAAGAAAAAGTTTTTCAGAATCAAGATGATTTTTATTAAAAGAAAAGCATACAGCCTTTATAAAAATGCGAAAGTGAGAATAAAAGCAAAATGGGCAAAACCAAAGAAATAATCTTTTTAATAAAAGTAATGAGCGGCGGCGGTGCGGAGAGAGTTGTCTCACTGTTAAGCTCGGCGGCAGTTGAAAAAGGACATGATGTATCACTGATACTGACACATCAGAATAAAAGCGACGCCATGCTTCAAAATGCAGACAAACGGATCAATATTATTTCACTTCCGGATGAGGTTAAGAAACAGAAAAATTCCTCTTTTCAGCAAAAAGCAATTATGCTTTGGGCAAGGCTTATCGGCAAACTCGGATTTGTAGAAAAATCCTCTGTATTAAAATATCTTTCAAGAAATTTAACCTCTGTGTCATGGCTGAAAAACTTTTTTAAGAAACACAAAAACGCCTCTGCTGTCGCCTTTTTATACGATTCGATATTCCTGACTTTACTCGCAAAAAGGAAAACAAACAAAGTTATCATCTCCGAAAGAGGTGATCCGAGACAGTCTGCGGCAAGCAAGACCGTTGGGGCTTTTATGAAAGTTGAATTTCCTAAGGCAGACAGCTTTGTGTTACAATCTCCTGATGTTCAGAAATGGTATGAGCAGAATACTCCCGTCAAAGGCACTGTTATCTTTAATCCCGTAAAACCGGATCTGCCCGAAGCATACAGCGGCAAACGAAACAACCGCATTGTTAATTTTTGCCGTATATCTGCTCAAAAGAATCTTATCATGCTTGTTGATGCATTTGCTGAATTTCATAAAGACTTTCCTGACTACGACCTTGACATTTTCGGCGACAGCGTCGGAAACGCTGCTGAGGGTTATATTGAAACAGTAAAAAAATGCATCAAGCACCATAACTGTGAAGATTGTATTCACATTTTTCCTGCACGGAATGACATTCACTCTGTAATCAGAGATTATGCAATGTTCGTTTCATCATCGGATTATGAGGGAATGTCAAATTCAATGCTGGAAGCAATGGCATTGGGACTGCCCTGCGTATGCACGGACTGTCCTGCAGGCGGAGCAAGAGCCATAATCACGGACGGCGAAAACGGCTTGCTTACTCCTGTTGGTGACCCTCATGCTTTTTATCTTGCAATGAAAAAAATCGCAGAAAATCCCGATCTCTCAGATAAACTTTCGAAAAACTCCGTTAAAATCCGAGAAAAATTGTCGGTTAATAAAATTATTGATGAATGGATGGATTTAATTAATGGTTAAGGTCAGCGTTGTCGTTCCGATTTACAATGCAGAAAATTATCTTGAACAGTGTCTCGACAGCATAATAACGCAAACACTGAAAGACATAGAAATTATTCTTATTGATGACGGGTCAACTGACGGCAGTGCAGAAATATGCAAAAAATATCTGTCAGACAGCAGAGTAAGCTATTATCACAAGGAAAACGAAGGACTTGCCGCTGCCAGAGATGACGGCATGATGCGTGCAAACGGTGAATACATAGGCTTTGTTGATTCTGATGACTGGATCAGACCATGCATGTATGAAAAAATGTATACAGCCGCAAAGACAAATGATTCCGACGTTGTTTTCTGTAACTGTATAGAAAACGAAGATGGTCATATTTTCACCCCCGAAATGCCCGACGGTGCATATAACAGACAAACAATCATGGAAGAAATCCTTCCCAAAACACTTGCTTATGTCGGCAAAAACGGTACAAAAAGAGCGATACGATGGTCGAACTGTCTCAGAATTTATAAAAACGAGACCCTTAAGAAAAACCACATCAGATTTGACAGAAGATTAAGAAGAAGTCAGGATTTACAACTTACATATGAGGCAACCCTTGCTGCACAAAATTATTATTATATCGGTGAGCCTCTTTATCACAACAGAGTAGTTTCGGATTCGCTTTCAAGAGGATACACAAAAAATATGTGGCAGCTTTACACTTATCTCATTGATATTCTTTATAAAGATACAGAAAATTTCAAGGAAGCAGATCTTATGGATCAGATGCATCTGCGTGCATTTTTCTTTGCAACCGACTGTATCGAAAACGAGATGAAACCCCTTTGTCCGAATGACAAAAAAAAGAAAATCGAACTTATTGAACAGATAATGAACGATCCGATATGCGAAAGATTTTACGGACATATTCCGGTCGAAAAATTAAGCCCTCTTTACAGAAAATATTACGAACTGATTCACAAAAAGAAGGCATCGGAAATTCTTGATTTTACTAAAAAATATCGTCGCCGGCAAGAAATAAAAAGAAAATATATTAACCCTGCAATCAATTTTTTGACAGAAAACACAGTTTACAAAAAATTAAGAGGAAAATAATAATGAAACACATTGTTTTTGTTGTGGGAAACTATAAAAACGGCGGAGTTCCCATGCGAACTACCAATCTTGCAAATGAATTTGCGAAAAGTGGTTATACGTCAACGATTCTTGTCACCAAGGATATCGCTGAAAACGTATTTTTTGATCGTCATGAAAATGTTGATATTGTTTTGCTCAAGGATTATGTGTTGAAGCATTCAAATGACACGTCAGTGTCCAAAAACAAACGTAAAAGAAATCTGAGAATACGATTTTTAAAATATCTCAGATTTATTTCCAAATTTTTCCCCACATGGGATAAGACTCTTGCGACAGAAATACGAGGATTAAGAAAAAGCGAAAATATTTCTGTTTTTATAGCTAATAATTCTGATTGTGTATACATTCCTTTCGGAATATCCTATTTTGAAGAAGTGTATTATGGATCATCAAAGAAAAAAAGCTGTAAAATAATTTATGCAGAACGAAATGCCCCCGAACTTGAATTTCCTGCTGACCCAAAGGAGCAAAAGCGTCTGTTTAAAATGCTTTCTGAAATTGACGGTGCTGTTTTGCAGACCAATGATGAATTAAAGTTTTTCAGTGGAAAAGTAAAAAATACAAAAGTTATACACAACCCCGTAAAAGCAAATTTACCTGAGCCTTTTTGCGGTGAAAGACGGAATATTGCCGTTAACTTTTGCAGAATAGCTGAGCAGAAAAATCTTCCGCTGATGATAAATGCTTTTATTGAGTTTCATAAAGCATTTCCCGAATACATGCTTGAAATATACGGAAACACAGTTGAGCGGAACGAAGAGGAATTAAAAGAAAAACTAAACGGATTGATTGTTTCTCTCGGTGCAGAAAAATTCATAAAAATTCTGCCGCCAAGAGGTGATATTCACTCTGTTGTACGGGACTGTGCGATGTTTGTTTCGTCGTCGGATTTTGAGGGGTTATCAAATTCAATGATTGAAGCAATGGCAATAGGTCTCCCATGCATTTGCACCGATTGTCTCGGTGGCGGTGCAAGAGAACTGATAACAGACGGCGAAAACGGAATACTTGTGCCGATGAATGATGTTAATGCTCTTTGTAAAGCAATGAAAAAAATGGCTGCTGAGAAATCTTTTGCAGAAAAGTGCTCCAAAAACGCAGTAAAAATCAGAAGCAAACTATCTGTTCAGAAAATCGCAGAAGAATGGCTGAAAGTGATTGATATATGAGAGGACAATACATAAAACGCAAAGCAAAAAAACTTTCTGTAAAAGTAAAAGATAAAATCAATAATTTCTTTTATGAAATAAAACGATTTTTCGTTAAACGTTTGATCAAAAATAAAGATTTTTCAATTATTTCAAACAACTGCTGGGCAGGCAGAGCATATCAGTATCTTGATATGCCCTATCTTTCACCTACGGTAGGACTTTACTTTTTTGCTCCCGATTATATCAGGTTTGTTTCGGATTTGCACAAATATCTTGATACTCCGCTTGAATTTATAAATGCTGAAGATTCAAAGTATTGTGAAGAACTGAAAATCCGTAATCAGATCGACAAACCTATCGGCAAGCTTGATGATGTTGAAATTGTATTTCTTCATTATCCCTCAAAGGAAGAAGCCCTTGAAAAATGGAACAGAAGAAAAGAAAGAGTGAATTTTAATCACATTATTCTTAAGTTTTCCCGTATGGATTTGTGCACAGAAAAAGAAATCACAGAATTTGATTCAATCGAATTCGGCAATAAGTTTGTGTTTAACAACAGGAAACCTCTTAAATTTGATAGTGAGGTTTACTGGAATGAAGAATGGCATGAAGAAGGGATTTTGCGGGACACAATCCCGTTTCCCGGGAAAATCAGTCTTAAAAAATTGCTTAATAAACATGCTGAAATTTATCCTGAACAAGGTTTATAAATGGAGTAATTATGAATATTGCTGAAATTTTTTATGGTATAAAAAAGAAAGTAATTGAGTTTTACAAAAAGTATTTTACGGTAAAGGGACTATATGATTGTATTTTACCCGATAAAATCTATATAAAAAAGCTCTACAAGGCAAGAACGGGGAAAGAGCTTAATCTGAAAAATCCTCAGACTTTTAATGAAAAGCAAAATTGGTTGAAGCTTTATGACAGAAGACCTGAATATACTACAATGGTCGATAAATATAAAGTGAGAGAGTTTATTGCAGAAAAAATCGGTGAAGAATACCTTGTGCCCCTTTTAGGGGTGTGGGATTCGCCGGATGAGATTGATTTTGATGCATTGCCCAATGAGTTTGTATTAAAATGTAATCATGATAACGGTGTTATTATTTGTCGTGATAAAAGTAAACTCGATATAGAGAAAACAAAAAAAGAATTAGCTTTCCGCTTAAACAGAGATTATTACAAGAAACTCCGTGAATGGCCTTATAAAGATGTCCCACGAAAAATTATATGCGAGAAGTTTATGAAGCCATGTGAAAACGAAGAAGTTTTAGATTATAAACTTCTGTGTTTTAACGGAAAAGTCAAGTTTATTGCAATATACGGCAATAGATTTACCGGTTTACTTACAGAAGATTACTATACAACTGATTGGAAACACCTACAAATCTTAAACAGTAATACAGCAGGAGATATCTATAAGAAGCCCAAATGCCTTGATGAAATGATGAGTATTGCAGAAAAATTGTCAATCGGAATTCCTGTTTTGCGAGTTGATTTTAATATATGGAATGATATGCTCGGAGTAGGAGAACTAACATTTTTTCATCATGGAGGTTTCTTACCGTTTTTTGATGAATGGGAAGAAACTTTGGGCAACTGGATACAATTACCTAAAAAACGCAGGAGATAAATATGACAGAACAAAAATGGACAACGGTTGTCAAGTCAAACAATAACGTATTTAATATGGATTTAAAAGGTCTCAAAAACTGCAAGGACCTTATTATGCTCTTTGTAAGGCGTACCTTTGTTGCAAAGTATAAGCAGACTGTTCTCGGTCCTGCCTGGGCGATTATTCAGCCGTTTTTCACGACGGTTGTTTACTCCGTTTTCTTCGGCAACATTGCAGGTCTTGGTGCATCGGGTGTGCCGAACTTTATATTCTACCTTTCGGGTACGATCGTGTGGACTCTGTTTTCAAGCTGTCTGACTGAAACCTCTCATACCTTTACGGGAAACTCAGCGATACTGGGCAAGGTGTATTTTCCCCGTCTCGTCATGCCCATTTCAACGGCAATATCGCAGTTTATCGGATTCTTTATTCAATTTGCGTTTATGCTTTGTTTCATGGTCTATTATCTGATCACAGATGCAGGTCTTAAGCCAAACATTTTTATACTTATGTTTCCCCTCGTGCTTATCCAGCTCGCCATTCTCGGCATGAGCTTCGGCATGATAATTTCCGCTCTTACTACAAAATACCGTGACCTTACCATGGTCGTCGGCTTCGGCGTAAGCCTGTGGTCATACTGTGCTCCCGTTGCATACGATATGTTCAGCCGTTCACAGCTTGCACCCGGCAGCATGTTCTACAATGTGTATATGCTTAACCCCGTCACTCCCGCAATCAACCTTTTCCGCTACGGTTTTTTAGGTACGGGTGAGATCGACTGGTTCTTTTACATAATAAGCTGGGTAACAACGTTGCTCGTTGCATTTGTCGGAGCACTGATGTTCAGCAAATCCGAAAAAACCTTTATGGATACGGTGTGAGGTGCGGTATGGAAGAATTGGCAATAAGAGTTGAAAATGTTTCAAAAGAATACCGCCTCGGTGCAATCGGAGGTGCGACACTCAAGGGTGAAATTCAGTCAAAGATTGCAAAACTTCTGAAAAAGGAAGATCCTAATTTAAAAATAGGTGAAAAAGCACACGATAAAAATGAACGTTTTCTTGCCCTTAACGATTTATCCTTTGATATTAAAAAAGGTGAAACTGTAGGTATTATAGGCAGAAACGGTGCAGGCAAATCAACAATACTCAAGCTCATCTGCCGTGTTACCGCTCCCTCCAAAGGCAACATTTACCTCAACGGCAGAATAACAAGTATGCTCGAAGTAGGTACAGGCTTCCACCCGGAGCTTACCGGCAGAGAGAATGTGTATCTCAATGGTGCGATTCTTGGCATGACAAAAGCCGAAATCGAAAAAAAATTTGATGAAATCGTTGAATTCTCTGAGGTTGGTCAGTTTATTGACACACCCGTTAAAAGATATTCAAGCGGTATGAAGGTCAAACTTGCATTTGCCGTTGCATCTCACCTTGACAGCGAGATCATGATCATGGACGAGGTGCTTGCAGTCGGTGACGTTGCATTCCAGAACAAGTGTATAGACAGAATGAAAAAAGTTGCAGAAGAAGAAGGAAGAACAATTCTTTATGTCAGCCATAACATGCAAACTGTCAAAAGTCTTTGCAACAGATGTATTGTGTTGTCACACGGTACAAAAGTCTTTGAAGGCTCTACTGATGAGGCGATATCTGTTTATATGCAGGACGAAAATCTCGACAATGCAACATTCTTTAATACTTCCGAAGCAAAAAGACATCCGAAATGCAACCAAAGACATTTGTTGCAGAGTCTTCATATGTATGAAAACAAAATAAATAAGCTTGAGTACGGCGATGTTTTCCCATTCCGAATAAACTGGAAAAGTGAAAATGACACCGAAAGAGTTCTTATAAAAATGGTTATCAACGGCATTGACACAACACCGGTAGGTGTTATTTTCGGCGGTGAATTAAAAACACAAAAGGGTGATAATTCTGCTGAATTCAGCTTTGATACCTCATACCTCGTTCCCGGAAAATATACTGTTGATGTAATTCTCTACGATGAAGATAAATCGGGCAGTATAATGTTTTACGACCGTACAACTGCATTAAGATTTACCGTTGAACACAGTGACAGCTCCATTAAATTAAAACACTGGTTCAAGGATTGGGGAAACGCTGTTTTACCCTGTATCGAGAAAATATAAGGAGATGTGAATATGTTCAGCTTTTCAGGTGAAACCCTACTTATAACAGGCGGCACGGGCTCATTCGGAAATGCCGTTCTTAACAGATTTTTAAATACCGATATCCGTGAAATCCGTGTTTTTTCCCGTGATGAGAAAAAACAGGATGATATGCGTCATGAATTTCAGGCTAAAATGCCCGAGTTTGCAGATAAGATCAAGTTTTACATAGGTGATGTACGCAATATAGACTCCGTAAGAGATGCCATGCACGGTGTTGACTATGTTTTCCACGCAGCGGCACTCAAACAGGTCCCCTCCTGCGAATTCTTCCCTATGGAAGCAGTCAAGACCAACGTCATCGGCACAGATAATGTGCTTACCGCAGCGGTTGATGCAGGTGTAAAATCCGTTATCTGCCTTTCAACGGACAAAGCTGCATATCCTATTAACGCAATGGGTATCACAAAAGCACTTGAAGAAAGAGTTGCTACGGCAAAAGCAAGAAGCATTTCCCCCGATAAGACAAAAATCTGTTGCACAAGATACGGCAATGTTCTTTGCAGCAGAGGCTCAGTTGTACCTCTCTGGATCGACCAGATAAAAAACGGACAACCTATAACAATCACAAATCCCGATATGACACGCTTCATTATGTCACTTGAAGAAGCTGTTGACCTTGTTCTGTTTGCATTTAAAAAATGCGAAAGCGGTGACATTTTTGTTCGTAAGGCTCCTGCCTGCACAATTCAGACTCAGGCAGAGGCGGTTTGTGAGCTTTTCGGCGGAAAAAAGGAAGATATCAGAATCATAGGCATACGACACGGTGAAAAGATGTATGAGACTCTGCTCACTAATGAAGAATGTGCAAAATCAGAGGACATGGGCGACTTCTTCCGTGTTCATTCTGATAACCGCAGTCTTAACTATGACAAATACTTCTCTGACGGCGATGCAAAGCGTGCGGCTCTCACCGAGTTCAACAGCAACAACACCAAAATTCTTAATGTTGAAGAAGTTAAGGAAAAGCTTTTAGAGCTTCCTTACATCAGAGAAAGACTTGAGGAGTTCAAAGCATAATGAAATACGATGTTAATTTCAAAAATAACGGCAAGCTGAAGCTTCTTATAATCGTTGGCACAAGACCCGAGATTATCCGCCTTTCCGAGGTTATTAAAAAGTGTCGCAAATATTTTGATACGGTGCTTGCTCATACAGGTCAGAATTACGACTACACACTCAACGGGATCTTCTTTGAGGATCTTGAGCTTGATGTGCCCGATGTTTACCTTAACTGTGTGGGTGACGATCTGGGACAGACTATAGGCAACATAATAGCTTCTTCATACGGGCTTATGGATGAAATAAAGCCTGATGCACTTCTCATTCTCGGTGACACAAACAGTTGTCTTTCCGCAATCGGTGCAAAAAGGCTTCATATTCCCATTTTTCACATGGAAGCAGGTAATCGCTGTAAGGATGAATGCCTGCCGGAGGAAACCAACAGAAGAATTGTTGATATTATTTCGGATGTCAACATTGCCTATTCTGAGCATGCAAGGCGTTATCTTGCCGAATGCGGACTGCCTAAGGAACGGACCTATGTTTCGGGATCACCTATGGCAGAGGTTCTGAATGCAAATCTGGACAAGATCCTCAATAGTGATATTCTTGACAGACTGGGGCTTGAAGAAAAAAAATATATTCTCCTGTCCGCTCACAGAGAAGAGAATATTGACACAGATAAAAACTTCCTTTCCCTGTTCAATGCATTGAACGCACTTGCGGAAAAATATGATATGCCGATTCTTTATTCCTGTCATCCTCGTTCAAGAAAAAGAATAGAAAATTCTGAGATTGAGCTTGATAAGAGAACTATCATCCACGAGCCTCTCGGCTTTTCCGATTACAATCGCCTGCAGTTAGGTGCTTTTGCCGTTGTATCCGACAGCGGTACTCTGCCTGAGGAAAGCAGCTTTTATCTCAGCATAGGTAAGCCTTTCCCGGCAGTTTGCATAAGAACATCAACTGAACGCCCTGAGGCACTGGACAAGGGCTGTTTTGTGCTTGCAGGTATTGATGAAAAGAATCTGCTTCAGGCTGTAGAAACTGCAATTAATATTACAGGCAACGAGGAATTTGCAACACCGGTGCCCGATTATACCGACAAAAATGTTTCCGATAAGATCGTAAGACTCATTCAGAGCTACACGGGAATAGTAAATAAAATGGTTTGGAGAAAGTTTTAATGAACATTCTTATAACAGGTGCAAAGGGCTTTGCGGGCAAGAACCTTGTCGCAAACCTTAAGAACATCAGAGACGGCAAAAACAGGACAAGACCCGATATAACCATAGAAAATATTTTTGAATATGATGTTGATTCAACCACTGCCCTGCTTGAGGAATACTGTTCAAAAGCAGACTTTGTTTTTCATCTGGCAGGGGTCAACAGACCCAAGGAAACAAGTGAATTTATGACAGGAAACTGCGGTGCACTTTCTGATTTGCTGGATGCTTTAAAAAAATGCTCAAGCAATGCTCCTGTTATGCTTTCATCGTCGGTACAGGCAACACTTAAAGGCAGATTTGCCGGTTCGGACTACGGAAAAAGCAAACTTGCGGCTGAAAATCTGCTTTTTGAATACGGAAAAGAAACAGGTGCAAAAGTGCTTGTTTACCGTTTGCCAAACCTTTTCGGTAAATGGTGCAGGCCGAATTACAACTCCGCTGTTGCCACCTTCTGCAACAACATTGCTAAAGATCTGCCAATAACCGTTAACGATCCTTCGGTTGAGCTTGAGCTGCTTTATATTGACGACTTTGTCGATGAAATGCTCAATGCTCTTGAAGAAAAAGAGAACAAAAAAGAGGACTTCTGCTTTTTCCCCGTAACTCATAAAGTCACTCTGGGCGAAACAGTTGATTTACTCAACAGCTTTAAGGCACAGAGTCAGACTCTTGTTATGCCCGAAATTCCTTATAATTCCTTTGAGAAAAAGCTTTATTCAACATATCTTTCATATCTGCCGGAGGATAAAATAAGCATTCCTCTTAAAATGAACTGCGATGACAGGGGCAGCTTCACGGAAATTTTAAAAACCGTAAACTGCGGTCAGTTTTCTGTTAATGTAAGCAAGCCGGGAATAACAAAAGGACAACACTGGCATAATACAAAATGGGAATTTTTCATTGTTGTTTCGGGCTCAGCTCTTATTCAACAAAGAGAAATCGGATCAGATAAAGTACTGGAATTCAAAGTTTCAGGCGATAAGCCCGAGGCTGTTCATATGTTGCCCGGATTCACTCATAACATAATCAACCTTTCCGAAACGGAAAATCTTGTAACTCTTATGTGGGCAAACGAACAATTTGATCCTAACAAGCCGGATACATTTTTTGAAGTTGTGTGACTAAAATGGGTATTAAAAATGCAAAGCTAAGAGAACACGAAAAAATTTTACTGGATATTCTCGCCAATAACCTTTTTAATGCAGGACGCACGGTTGATCTTAATGAGACTAACCTGAATGCTGTCTGGTGCGAAGCATACACTCAAGCGGTCACACTAATGGCATTTCACAATTCCGACTACGAAATTCTAAAAAACGGAAACTATGAATATATCAGAAAAAAGCTCAATCAAACTCTTGCAAACAATGCTAAAATCGATTTTGAGCATGTTCATATCTGCAAAATCATGAACGATGCAGACATACCCTGCACGATTCTCAAGGGTTTTGCATCTTCACTTTATTACATGGATCCGCTTATGCGTTCAATGGGAGATGTGGATTTCCTTGTTGACACTGATGATTTTGAAAGAGCTGCAGATGTCCTTAAAAATAACGGTTATGAATCAGCAGACAAGAAGCACGATGTACATGATGTTTATTTCGGTAAGGTCTGTCGCTGTGAAATGCACTTTCAACCCTCAGGAATTCCCCGTGGTAAGGCAGGCGTAAAGATAAGAAAGTACCTTTCCGATCTGCTCCCCTGCTCAAAAAAAGTTCAAACAGAGCTTGGCGAGGTAATTGTCCCTTCAACATTCCACCATGGACTTATAATACTGCTTCACATGTGCCATCACCTGACAGGGGACGGTCTGGGATTGCGACATCTCTGTGACTGGGCTGTTTACATCAACTCCATAGGGGAAAACGAATTCCTTAAAATGTTTGAAAAAATACTTAAAGATATCGGTCTTTGGGAATTTGCAAAAACTATGACACTGATTTCCTGCAAATATCTTGGCTGTCCCCAAATGAAATGGGCTATGGATGCCGATCAAAGACTTGCAGATTATATTCTTATTGATATTATCATCGGAGGAAATTTCGGGCAAAAAAATGCCGACAGAAGCCATGAAAGTCTGTTGATATCAAGCAAAAACGAAAAAAAAGTCCCCATGCTCAGGCAGTTTATTATTTCTGCCAACAGCATTGTATATAATAATTGGAAAGCAGCAAGAAGATTTAAAATTCTGCTTCCCTTTGGCTGGCTCTTCTTCGGCGGAAGATATATACTCCGCTCCCTTTTCGGGAAACGACCGAAAATACGACCTCAGAAGGTTGCAAAAGAGGCGGCGGAAAGAATTGATATTTATTCCGACCTTAAGCTTTTCGGGCAGGAATAAGAGCATTCTCCGAAGTTTTTTATTGACAGGTGATATTTATGTCAACAGAAAAGAAAAAAAAGAAAGGTATAAAAGTAGTTGCGGCAATAATTATTGTGTTGCTTTTGCTTTTCCTTTCAGCAGTGGTTGTTGCAAACCACTATCTTAATAAAATAAACAAGGTCGAAGATGTTGTGCCGATACCCGTTGAAGAGGAGGATTTTGAAACCGATGTTTACTCCCCTTCACTTGAAGTAATTGAGCCTGAAAGCGTTGATTGGAACGGCGAAACCTACAGCGGCGATGATGACCGATTACTCAACATTCTGCTTGTGGGACAGGACCGAAGAGAGGGGCAAGGCAGACAGCGTTCTGATTCTATGATCCTTTGCAGCTTCAACCCTGAAAACAATCAGCTTTCCATGATCTCGTTTTTGCGTGACCTTTATGTGCAGATACCGGGCTATTCAGATAACAGACTTAACGCCGCATATGTTTTTGGCGGTTTCCCTCTGTTAAAGGAAACACTTTACCTGAATTTCGGCGTTACGGTTGACGGTTGCGTTGAAGTTGATTTTAACGGATTTAAGACCGCTATCGACATTGTCGGCGGAGTTGATATCGAGCTTACCGCCGCCGAGGCAAAAATCATCGGTGACGGAGCGACAGCAGGCATTTGCCACCTTGACGGCGAACACGCTCTTATGTATGCAAGAATAAGAAAGCTTGACAGCGACTTTAATCGTACGTCAAGGCAACGAAACGTTCTTAATGCGGTATTTAAAAAGGTGAAGAATTGCAGTGTCAGCGAAATTCTGAGGCTTGTTGATGAGCTGTTGCCTATCATCACAACAGATATGTCCAACAGCCGGATAACATCGCTTGCGGTTAAATATGCACCTTCTGTTGCAAATCTTTCCATTGAGACCTATTCCGTTCCCCCGACAGGCACATATAAAAACGCAATGATAAGAGGTATGGCAGTTCTTGTGCCTGACAGATACGCAATTAAAAAGATTATATTTGAAGAATATCTGCCGTTGTAAAAATACTAAAATACTGGAGTGAAGATATAAACCATGAAAAAAAAATGAAGTAACAATTTTGGTTAATTCCTGCGATTTATACGAGGATACGTGGTATCCATTTTTCAAATTACTGCAAATGCAATGGTCTGATTGTCCATACAGAATAGTTTTAAATACAGAAACTAAAAAATATGATTGTCCGTTTATGAATGTTGAAACAATAAACTCTGGTGATGGCTTATCATGGACAGCAAGATTAAGATATGCATTAAACAATATAGACAGTGAATTTGTACTTTTTTTTCTTGAGGACTTTTTCTTGTTGAAACCAGTTAAAACGGAAGCATTCAATAAGGCACTAAATATCATAAAACAAAATAAAGATGTAGGATTAGTCCACTTTACTCCAACTGAAAAAGAGATGCCTCAACCAAAAAACGATCTTGAAAAATGCTTTTATGAATTACCTGTAAGAAAACGAACACTCAGAACAAGGGTTGCGGTTTCACTTTTCAGAAAGGATTATTTCTTAAAGTTGTTATATGGTGACGAAAACCCATGGCAATATGAACGCGAATCACATATCAGGTCTATGTTTGCTGGTTATAAAATCATTCGCCAGGATTACAGTTTGTATCCCCCAACATTTACATATTGTTTGGACCACGATATCGGTATAGGTGTCACATCAAGAAAATGGTTGAAAAATAACAAGCCGTTTTTTGAATCAATGGGGATTTTTGATGTCAATTATGATAGGCTCGGAATTATGACCTGTGAAATAAAAAAAGAAATGCAAACAGAACAAAAAGACATTAAAAAAGTTGGCTTAAAAGAATGGTTTTATTTGAAATTCAAGCACCCATTAAAACGAAAACTAAGGCATTGCTGGTTAATTCAGGATATTTTAAATATCAAAAAGTATATCAAATATAAAAGATATTATAAAAATTACAAATAGAAAATATTATATTCTAACAGTATTGTTACAAAGAAATAGCCGATTTATCGTAATTAAACAGCCCCAATTCGTACTGTACGTACAAATTGGGGCTGTTATAATGCAATTCAACTACCATGATACAAGTAAAGACACAGAGCAATTGAATAGAAAGGTCTCTTTTTTCACAAATTATCACCTTTAACCTCTTCACATATAAAATTCTTTATACCACTGTGCAAATTTACGAAGTCCGTCACGCAATGAGGTTGAAGGCTTAAAGCCAAAATCACGTTCAAGTGCCGATGTATCCGCATAAGTTACGGGGACATCGCCTGCCTGCATGGGTACAAGCTGCTTATGGGATTCAAAATCGTAATCTTCGGGCAATACCCCTGCACGCACAAGCTCCTGCTGAAGAATATCAACAAAATCGAGAAGATTTTCGGGATTATTGTTGCCTATGTTATATACTCTGTAGGGAGGTACGGGAAGTCCGTCCTCTCCGTTCTCTTTTTCGGGTGCACATTGCATAACACGCTTTATACCCTCAACAATATCGTCAACGAAGGTAAAATCTCTTTTACAGTTGCCGAAATTAAAGATCTGTATATTCTCTCCGTTTCGCAGCTTGTTTGTAAAGCCGAAATATGCCATATCAGGTCTTCCGGCAGGACCGTAAACAGTGAAGAAACGAAGTCCCGTTGAGGGAATATTATAGAGCTTTGAATAGGCATGAGCCATAAGCTCGTTGCTTTTTTTTGTTGCCGCATAAAGACTGACAGGATTATCAACCTTATCATCGGTGCTGTATGGTATTTTTTTATTTGATCCGTAAACGCTTGATGAGCTTGCATAAACAAGATGCTCAACAGGATGGTTACGGCAAGCCTCAAGAATATTATAAAAGCCGATTATATTGCTTTCTATATAAACATCGGGGTTCGTGATTGAATAGCGTACACCTGCCTGAGCAGCAAGATTAACAACAACATCAAAGCTGTATTTTTCAAAGCAAGCTTCGATCAATGCCTTATCAGCAATATTTCCATTCACGAAGATCCATTCGCAGGAGCTTTTTTCTGCAGCAAGCTTTTCAATTTCCTTAAGGCGGTATTCCTTAATTGAAACATCATAGTAATCGTTCATATTATCAATTCCGATAATCCTGATGCTGTCAACGGTACGCATAAGCTCCATAAC
The DNA here is from genome assembly GCA_964613045.1 of uncultured Eubacteriales bacterium. Taxonomy (GTDB): domain Bacteria; phylum Bacillota; class Clostridia; order Oscillospirales; family Acutalibacteraceae; genus UBA1081. The sequence goes on along the minus strand of CAZTFS010000005.1, from coordinate 4,329 downwards.
AAGATTTGCACCAATAAAGCCTGCCGCACCGGTCACAAACACAGTTTTACCGTTAAGCTCAACATTCTGATCAAGCATAAAAAATCCCTCCGAATCCTTTCGTTTATTCTATCATAATCAGATAAAAAAGTAAACCTAAACATCATAAATTTCCTGTATAAGTGCGTATTAATACAACAAAACATCAATGCTATGTGCTTTTAGGAAACAGGTCACTAAAATGCTCAATCTCCACCGAGCAACCTGTAAGGCTGTCAGCGAGGTTTTGTTTTTAATATATAAACTATTTGATAGAACTATCATCGCTTTTGTATGTACAAATGCAGTTGTACGGAAGCCCAAAACCGCATACAACAGAAAAAACTTTTGGGAAATGTTCGCCAAGAACATTTCCCTGATCGGCGGGGATTGTTTTTTTGAGGCTCATAGTGTATAATCATTATAAACACTGTCGAGGAGCCAACACAAAATGAACATTTTATCAATCGGAAACAGCTTTTCACAAGATGCACAAAGGTATCTGCACAATATTGCAAAGGCTGACGGAGTTGAACTTAATACATTCAATCTTTTCATCGGAGGTTGTTCTCTTTCACGACATTACAGAAATATGCTGAGTGAGCAACGGGTATATACCCTTGAGATGAACGGTGAAAGCACCGGCTTTAAGGTATCATTAAAAGAAGCACTTCTTAATCGGGATTGGGATATTATCACCATTCAACAGGTCAGTAATGAATCTCCCTGTTATGATACCTATCAGCCTTATCTTACCGGTATTGCGGACTATATAAGGACTTGCGTGCCCAAAGCAGCAATTGCTGTTCACCAGACATGGGCATATGAGCAGGGCAGTTACCGACTGAATACAGAATTGGGCTATCATGATCATACAGACATGCTTAACGACATCCGTGACGCATACAGCAAGGCATCGGATGAAATTAATGCTGATTTCATAATACCTTCAGGCGAAGTTTTCGGGAAGCTTATTTCTGCAGGTATAGAAAAGGTGCATCGTGATACATTTCACGCAAGCCTTGGAATCGGCAGATATGCACTGGGGTTGCTCTGGTATGCCGTTATAACGGGAAATGACGTTAAAAACAACACTTTTGCTTCTGCAGATGAAGAGATTTCTCCGAGTCAGACAGAAATTGCGAAAAAATGTGTTGCAGAAGTTATTTCAAAATAGTTAAAGATCAAAACAAATCCCCATCGAGCAATTCGGTGGGGATTATTCTGTCACAGGTTAAATGATTCTCCATTTCTGTTGCATAATTACAGCCGTTTTATCTTCGCCCTGACAGTTATAAAATACCGTGAGAATGCTTCCGTCATCAAGCTCAACAGATGAAGGGTATCCGAGATCACCGGTGTTTGCATCGCTCAAATAAATGTCATAACCGTAATCCCATGTTTCACCTGCATCTTCACTGAACATCACCTTAATACCGTAAGGAGCCTCACGGTATCCGTATGTGCAGATCAACAAACCTGAAGAATGCTTTAATATATGCGGTGGTGAACCGCCTGAAAGAGGAAGTATCTGTACAGGTTCAGTCCATGTTTTTCCTTCATCATAAGATTTTGCCTGATATATGGTAAATATACCGGCATCATCAACACGCATATGCACAAGTATAGTTCCGTCATCAAGCTCAACAGCGTGCGGCTCACAGGAAAGAGGCTCAATATCGCCGATTTTTACATTCTCGATTTTTCCTGCATATTCCATTGTTCCGTCCGGATTTATTTTGTGTGCCTGAATACAGCCCTTGTCGGGCATTTGTGAATCTTTTGAATCAAATGTCCTTCCGACCCACAGCAAAGTGCCGTCATGAAGCTCCGTCGGCCCGTGAGGGGATGTTACGGGACTTTTAAATATTTTCCCGAATGTGATACCGCAATCGTTACTGATACGAAAACTGCTTCCCAAAGCATCTGCTTCTTGCTCGGGCGTCACGGTGTCAAGATAGGCTGAATCATATGCAGTCAATTCGGAATTTCCTCTTTGAAATTCTGTTGTATTATTAAATGATGTGATAATTACATTGCTTTTGCCGTAGGACAGAATTCCGCCGTCTCTGTCATCAAGAACAGTGTCAATGACCGGTGCAGGTGCGGTGTAGGTTTCACCGTTATTCTCGCTGTATGAGATTACGGTTTTTCCGAAAGGACAAACATGTCTGCATCTGAATCCCGATGCAACAACCGCTATTTTACCGTTCTGCAAACGGGCAACTGTAGGCCATGCAAAATATCCGTGATGACTGTGAGGATTTGATATAATCGTTTGCGGTTTTCCGATAAGCTCAATATTCATTTGATCATCTCCTGATTTTATTGTATATTAAAGCTGTTATTTTTTCAAGAGAAAAAAGTGACAACTCTCGATTAAAATGCATGTTGCGGTTAAATTAAATCAGCATAAACAGCTCAACGATCATGCTTATTGCAAAAATTTAAGATATATGCTATAATGTATTAACAAATTTACAGGAGTAATTATATATGAACGGTTTAACAAGACGTGAAAAACTTATTACAGATATTGAAACAGTCTCAGAGATTCTGAATAAATCAAAAGTGCTTCATTTAGGATTAGTTGACGGCGACGAGCCTTATGTCATTCCTATGAATTACGGTCATGCCCTTGATGGGGACAAGCTTACCATATGGTTACACGGAGCAAAAAACGGCAAGAAATACGACCTTATCAGAAAAAATCCCAAGGTATTCTTTGAGATGGAATGTGACGTTGAGCCCTTTGAAGGTGAAGTAGCCTGCAAATACGGTCTGAGCTATTCTTCTCTTATGGGCAAGGGAATTGCAACGATCATCGAGGATATTGAAGAAAAAAAAGCGGCACTTTCAACTCTTATGCAAACTCAAACTGAAAAAAAATTTGAGTTTAACGACAAATTGGCTTCGGTTGTAAACATCATAAGAATTGACGTTTCAGAATACACAGCAAAACACCGTCCTGCACCCGGAAAGTAATAAAAATTTCAAAAATTCTCACGGATCAGACCGTAGGGATTTTGTTTGATGAAAAATAAATTTCCGGTATTATTTATTACAAAATAAAAAAAGAAGGAGATATAAAAATGGAAGCAATTTTTGATTCATTTTTAGAGTTTGACCTTAGTGTATTTCAATGGATTCAAAGCATCCAAAATGATTTTCTCGATGCACTTATGGTCGGCATCACATCACTCGGCAATGCGGGCACTATCTTTATAATACTCGGATTTGTGCTTTTATTTACAAAGAAATACCGCAAGGCAGGGCTGTCTGTACTTGTAGCCCTCATTGTAATGCTTCTTTGCAATGACCTTTTCCTTAAAGAGTTTTTTGCGAGAATACGCCCGTTCAACCTTTATGAATCCAATCCGGAAAAGTATGCTGTATGGGGTACGGAATATGTTTATCCCAATCTCGTATATAAACCCTCAAGCTATTCTTTCCCTTCGGGTCACTCAGCTTCTGCATTTGCTGCTGCCTTTGCTTTCCTTTGGCACGACAGAAAATGGGGCATTCCCACAACAATTTTTGCGGCAGTCATGGGCTTTTCCAGAATTTATGTACAGGCACATTACTGCACAGACGTAATTGCAGGTGTAATTACGGGAGCAATAAGTGCCCTCATTGCAATTCTGATCGTAAAGTTTCTTTTCCCTGTTGTTGACAAAGCTCTCGACAAGCTATTCAGCAAGATTAAAAAAGCTCACGCAAAAAAACAACAATCATAATTGACTTTCAAAAAAACTTACATACTATTCCTCTGCAACTTTGGCAGAGGGATTTTTTTCATTAACTACACATATTTCAAGAGTCTGTTCATAAAATGATACCTTAACATCTGACCTTTGCCGTGCTATAATCATGTCAGAGGCCTCGGAAAACAAAATTGAAAGGTGATAAGCATGAATAACATATTTACTGAAAATCTTAAAAAATTCCGTCTTGCAATGGGCTTTACACAGGAACAGGTTGCAGACAGATTAAATGTGAACACGCAAACAGTTTCCCGTTGGGAGTGCGGAACAACTCTTCCCGATGTTCTGACCCTGCCCGAACTTGCAAAGCTTTATGAAGTTATGACAGATGATTTTTATAAAAAAAGTACGGTTGCTTACGATAACTACGCACAGCGTCTTGCTTCCGTTTATGAAAACTCGCATGACCCCGAGGATTTTATGCGTTGCCGTGTTGAATATGAAAAGCTGATAAAAAATGGTGAGCTTTCAACCGCCGATAAGTGGCAGTATGGCTGGATTCATATGTATATGATGAACTATTGCCGTGATGTTGCTGTTGAATGGT